>NZ_CP015412.1:0-330274 GCF_001750165.1 Pseudoalteromonas luteoviolacea | reverse complement strand
GCCAACTACTGGCAAAGCTTGACCCTGAAGACTTTGAACTACAGTTCCAACAGAGGAAAGCACAATATGAGCTTGCAGCATTACAGCTCAATCGTATTGAATCCCTTTTTAACAAATCAACAGCAAGTAAAGCTGAATACGATCAAGCTCTCGCCAACAAACAAGTCTCAGAATCAGCGTATAGAATTGCACAAACAAATTTACAAAACAGTGAATTGCGTGCTCCTTTTGATGGCACTGTCGCAAAAGTATTTGTCAAAAATTATGAAAACATCGTTGCCAAACAAAACATCCTCAGGCTTGAAACTCGCGACCGAATGGACGTTGTCATTCAAGTACCGGAGAAACTTGTTGCACGTGTAAACAAAGATTTAGATTATCACCCAACCGTTGTTTTTGACGGTTTTCCCGATAAATCATACTCATTGACCATAAAAGAGTGGGACACTCAAGCAGATCCGGTTACTTTGACATACAAAGTCGTTTTTTCACTTCCCATTCCTGAAGATTTCAATCTATTTGCAGGTATGACTGGACATGTGTATATCGACCCTAGCAAAGTAATGAACTTGCAAAAAAGTTCACTCTTAGTCCCTAACGAAGCTGTATTCTCAGCTCAAAATGAGCAAATTGACAATAACCACTACGTTTGGGTGTATAACACTAAAACGAATACGGTCAACAAACGTCATATCACGCTGGGTGAAATGAGGGAGTCGAGCATTGAAGTTTTAGATGGGCTTAAAGCAGGTGAAATTGTGGTTGCCGCTGGCGTACATCATTTAAAAGAAAACTTGAAAGTGAGACCTTGGACAAAAGAGCGAGGCTTATAACGATGAGCTTAGCAAGTTGGTCTATTGAGAATAAAGTCATTAGCGCGATGTTTGCCGTGCTGCTATTTGCTGCAGGTGGTGTCTCATATTTCGGTCTTGGCCAGTTGGAAGATCCTGAGTTTACCCTAAAAAAAGCCATGGTGATCACAGCCTACCCTGGCGCATCACCACAACAAGTAGAAGAAGAAGTCACTTATCCTATTGAGAATGCAATACAGAGCTTGCCATACGTTGATTATGTCACCTCTATTTCTTCGCCAGGTAAGTCTCAAATTTCAGTAGAGATGAAAAGCACTTATCGGAAAGAGGACCTCAAACAAATATGGGACGAGTTAAGACGCAAAATCAATGATCTTACACCCCAGTTGCCATCTGGTGTGCAACCGCCCACAATTATGGACGACTTCGCTGACGTATACGGGATGTTATATGGCGTGACTGGTGCAGGTTACACTTATGATGAGCTCAAAGACTATGTCGATTTTTTACGTCGAGAGCTCGTATTAGTAGATGGTGTAAGTAAGGTCACGGTAGCAGGTGAACAGCAAGCCCAAGTCATTGTTGAGATTTCGACCCAAAAGATGTCACAGTTAGGGATATCTCCTAACCATATTTTCTCATTACTCCAAACACAGAACACAGTATCGAATGCCGGTAAAATTCGTGTAGGAAATGAGTCTATTCGCCTGCATCCTACTGGTGAATTTTTAGATGTCTCTGAGCTAGAAAATTTACTGATATCTCAACCGGGTGCTAAAGAACTGATCTATTTGGGCGATGTCGCTACAGTCTCAAGAGAATACCAAGAAGTACCCAACCATATTACTCGCTTTAATAATAACAGAGCCTTATTGGTTGGTATTTCATTCACATCTGGTGTGAATGTGGTTGATGTAGGCGTAGCAATTAAAAAACGCCTCGCTGAATTGGATTATCAAAAACCTTACGGCATTGAAGTAAATAGTGTTTATAACCAGCCCGCTGAAGTTAAAAAGTCAGTGGATGGCTTCATAGTAAGTTTATTAGAAGCCGTTGCTATCGTTATCATTGTCTTGCTCATTTTTATGGGTGTAAAAAGCGGTATCTTGATCGGCGGTATACTTCTGCTAACCGTTTTAGGCACTTTCATCTTTATGAAGTTATTTGCCATTGATTTACAAAGAATCTCGCTTGGTGCTTTGATTATTGCATTAGGTATGTTGGTTGATAATGCCATCGTAATAACAGAAGGTATATTGATTAACTTGAAACGCGGTCAGTCAAAAGTAAAAGCTGCGGTTAATATTGTCGAGCAGACCAAGTGGCCACTACTTGGCGCGACCATCATTGGTATTACCGCTTTCGCGCCAATTGGTTTAAGTTCTGATGCCAGTGGCGAGTTTGCAGGTTCATTGTTTTGGGTGTTGTTTATCTCACTGCTACTAAGCTGGGTAACCGCTATTACTCTCACTCCTTTTTTTGCAAACATGCTTTTTAAAGAAGAGATTAAAGCAGGTAGTAATGAACAACAAAACGACCCATATCAAGGTATCATTTTTACTGCATACAAGGCATTACTCGCGTTTAGCTTACGTAATAGGTGGGCGACAATGCTCTTTATGGTCATACTGCTTGGCAGTGCGGTGGTTGGCTTTAAATCTGTTAAGCAATCATTTTTCCCCGCATCAAACACGCCGATGTTTTATGTAGATTATTGGAATTACCAAGGTTCGGATATCCGCGCGACTTCAGACAATGTAAAAAAGATCGAAACATTCCTCAGACAACACGACTCGGTAACAGACGTCACAGCAACTATTGGACAAGGTGCGCCAAGGTTCATGCTCACATATAGCCCTGAAAAGCAATATGATGCATACGGACAGCTTATTATCCGTGTAAAAACACGTGAAGATGTGACTGACATGATAGCAAAAGTCCGTGCCTTTTCTGGAGAAAATGAACTAGATGGCCAGCTGAAAATTAAACGTATGGAGATTGGCCCTTCTACCGATGCTAAAATTGAAGCCCGCTTCTCCGGTCCTGATCCAGTGGTTTTACGTCAATTGGCAGCTGAAGCCAAAGCCATTTTAGAAAATGACCCTGGCGCGCACAGCATTAAAGACGATTGGCGCCAACGTAGCAAAGTACTCCAACCAGTATTTAATGAGCAGAAAGCCCGTCGTTTGGGGATCAGCAAAACCGACCTCGACCAATTACTACTTACTAGCATATCTGGTAAACAAGTTGGCCTATACCGTGACGGTACACAAATGTTACCTATCGTCGCTCGCTCCCCAGAAATAGAGAGATACAGTGTTGAAAACTTACAAGACTTACAAGTATTTAGTCCTGTATTAAATGTTTACGTACCTGTTAGCCAGATCGTAGATAGGTTTGAAGTGGTCTGGGAAGATAGCTTAATCATGCGTCGAGATCGAAAACGTACTATTACGGTAATGGCTGACCATGATGTCATTGGCAACGAAACACCTGCAAAACTCTTTACTCGTATCAAAGCAGATATCGAAGCCATTGAACTGCCCATTGGCTACAAAATGGAATGGGGCGGTGAATATGAATCTTCCTCTAAAGCAAAAACAGCTATCTTTGGCTCTCTCCCTCTGGGCTATTTAAGTATGTTTATGATCACAGTGCTACTGTTTAACTCGATTAAAAAGCCTTTAGTCATTTGGAGTACTGTACCACTGGCCATTATTGGTGTTACAGCAGGACTGGTTGCTTTTCAAGCTCCATTTAGTTTTATGGCACTACTTGGATTGTTAAGTCTATCTGGCATGTTAATTAAAAATGGGATTGTTTTGATGGATCAAATAAACCTGGAAATCGACAGTGGTAAGGCACCTTACCAAGCAGTTTTTGACTCAGGGGTAAGCCGTGTAAGGCCAGTATCAATGGCTGCAATCACAACGATATTGGGCATGATCCCCCTGTTATTTGATGTGTTCTTTAAATCAATGGCGGTAACAATTATGTTTGGGCTTGGTTTTGCCACAATCTTAACCTTAATTGTTATACCGGTTGTCTACTGTTTGGCTTTCAAAATTAAAGCGCCAGAAAGCGTTCAATAACAAATTAAAAATGGCCGCAATTGCGTAATGCCGATCAGTTAAGAAATATTTTAATGATCAGTTGACTGATCTTTTCAAGGCTTCAAAATCCGATATCAGTATACTGGTATCGGATTTTTTAATGGAATTGTCAGAAGCACTTGCACGCACATCTATCTCTCGCCTCACTGAATTTAAAAGCTTGGCTGATGTTTTAGAGCCAGAGATTATACAAGCCTGTTTAGAGTCCAATGGTGTAGCAACATTGCGTAAACGCAAGCTCCCAATGGATGCCATGATTTGGGCAGTCATTGGTATGTCCTTGTTCCGAACTGAATCCGTTCGTCAACTAATTAATAAGTTAGACATCGTCTTGCCTCAAGACGTGGACTATGTCGCCCGAAGTGCCGTCACTCAAGCTAGAAAAAAGCTAGGTAGCAATGTAGTACAAGATGTTTTTTACCGTACAGCCCAAACTTGGCATGAACGTGCGGAGCATCCACATTGGAATGGACTTAATATTTACGGTGTTGATGGTGTAGTTTGGCGAACGCCTGATAGCGCAGCAAATAGTGCGACCTTTGCTCGAACGGCCAATAAAGCCAGCTATGCTGGTTATCCGCAAGTCAGAATGGTCTGCTTAATGGAGTTAAGCAGTCATCTCATATTGGGGAGTGCCTTTGATAGTGTAAGTGAAAACGAGATGAACCTAGCGAGCAGACTCATTAACCATATTCCAAATAACAGCTTGACGCTATTCGATAAGGGGTTTTATTCACTTGGCTTGCTACATGAATGGGAGCAAAAAGGGAGTAACACGCATTGGCTGCTCCCCCTCAAGAAAGGGACCCAGTATGAAGTGATTGATAGCTTAGGGAAGCAAGATAAGCTGGTTCGTTTGACAACGACGCCGCAGGCTAAGAAGAAGCGCCCTGACTTACCCGACTCTATAACCGTGAGATTATTGACAAGGCGAGTGAAAGGAAAAGAAGTGAGTGTACTCACATCAATGACGGATGCAATGGCATATCCAGCTTCGGAGATTGTAGATTTATATGCACACCGCTGGGAAATTGAAATGGGCTATCGAGAAATGAAGCAACATCTATTGGAAAGTCGATTCACCTTGCGCAGCAATTTACCGGAGCTAATTCACCAAGAGCTATGGGGCTTGTTACTGGCTTACAACCTTATCCGTTACAAAATGGTATTAATGGCTAAATCACTAAAAAGTGTTTACCCAAATCAACTTAGCTTTAGAGATGCCTCATCACATATCATCTACAAACTTACTCAAATGCCTATATATGCTCCAGGAAATGTGCCTAAAATCATCCTGGATATAGAAAGAAATGCGAGTCAGTTTAAGCTTGAAGGAAAACGAGAACGAAGTTACCCGAGGGTATTAAAGGTGTCTAAAAACCGATACCCAGTTGCTAAAAGTACAAACGCCGCTCACCTTAAGTGAACGGCATTACGCAATTGCGGCCATTTTTATCTTTTCAGTGAAAGCGTCCCCTTTACACGCTCCGGCTTTTTGCCAGACCTTCTTTTAGGTTTATCTGAGCGTGCTTGATTATCCCGATTCTTACTGCGAGGCTTTTCAGATGAGTTCCTATTTTGACTCAACGACTCCTTTGGTCGTGTTCTTTTTTTACTATCAACGGATGCTTCTTCCGTTTTTGAAGAGCCTTCAATAGAAGCATTGATCTCTGACATTTCCTTTTCACTTAAATGGCGCCATTCACCTGCTCTTAGCCCATTGAGATTTACATTCATGATCCTAACTCGTTTCAGTGTTTGTACTTCGTAACCAAAGTACTCACACATTCTACGGATCTGTCTGTTTAGCCCTTGTGTAAGCGTGATTGTGAACTTTTTAGGGCCTGTTTTTTTCACAAAACATTTTTTTGTCACCGTGCCAAGAATTGGTACTCCTGAACGCATGCCATGAATAAACTTATCATCAATGACTTTATCCACCGTAACAATATATTCTTTTTCGTGATTGTTGCCAGCACGCAAAATCTTATTAACAATATCACCCTCGTTGGTCAAAAAGATCAGCCCTTCAGAAGGCCTATCCAATCTTCCTATTGGAAAAATGCGTTCAGGATAATTAATTGCGTTGACGATGTTACTTTTAATTTTTCGTTCAGTAGTGCATGTTACACCTACAGGTTTGTTGTAAGCGATATAAACACGTTTAGGCTTGGATTTTAAAGGCTTATTATCTACCAAAATATTATCTGCATCAGTGACCTTTAAGCCCATTTCAGCAACTTGGCCATTTACAGACACGCGGCCTTCACTGATCAGTGTATCTGCTTCTCTTCGGCTACAAAATCCAGTTTCACTGATATACTTATTTAATCGTTTTGGTGTATCCACGCCATTCTCAATGTTCTAAAAAAGCTGATTGTATAATGATTCCAACGTAAAATGAATCAGATCACTTAAGTACTCAGCAGATTATCACTAAGAAAGCCGTGATTTTGGGTGAAGTAAGCTTAGTTTTGCTTCTGCCTCAACTGTTCAGGGGAAAAATCGTATGATCTCGCTCTCGAATCCAAAATGCTTAAGCCCTTATAATTAAGCTTAGACCAATCTGGAGAAGATGAAATCCACAAAAACTCTTCAACATTGTCACTTGTGATAGCTGACAAATTGAAGGTAATTGCATTATTTTCTTGCCAATATTTCGCACCGTAATGAAAGTCAAACAGAGACACTAGTGCCCAGCCCCCCATCATAAAATGCCCCCCAACTGAAGCCGTTAATGTCTCTTGCTCAATTAATGCTAAACTATCAGACAACCAGTCAAATCCGCCAATAGCAACCTTACCTGCGTCATTTTTCACCAGTTGCCTAACTGCTGTTTGCGCTCCCATAGCCATTAAATCTGAAGCGCTCCAAATAATATGAGTTTGGGGGTAACGTTTAAATAAACGTTTTGTTTTTGAGTAAGCTTGCTCTTTTGACCAACTGGCATGGACCGTTTGCTGAAGATTTATATCATGCTCTTTAAAGTAGTCTGCAGCACCTTGATTGCGTTTATCTGACTCACTCCCGTAATGTCCATTAATCGCCAATCCATTTACTTCACCTTTATGACCACCAGCGAGCACTTTTTGGTGTAAAGATTTTGCGAGATCATAACCTGCTTGGTAATTATCAAAGTATATTTCACCTAACCAATGCTCAAAGCGCTTTTTGGGGAAACCAATCTCTTCTTTTTCAAGTCCAGTAATCGTTTGTTCGAGCGTGATAAACTTAATACCATAATTATTGAGCATGGTGAGTGTCTGCTCAGCTCCCCCTGGGTAGAGCATCAATATGACATAGTCCGGGCTTGCTCGATAATCAAGATACTTTTTAAGCTCTGCCAATTGAATATGGCGATTACCATCACCATAAATCACATCAATGTTCACATCGAGTTGAGCTGCCGCTTCTTCAGTGATTTTCTGAACTTTCCCCCAAAAAGGCTCCCCTTCTAAGGACGGATTAACAAACAGTACAGAGAAGTTATTTTTCGCATAAGACATAGACGAAAACGCCAGTGTAAATAACAGAAAAAACACTTTTATCAACGACATTTTTACTCTCTTCTATTAAAATATTTCTGGCAGTGTGCAATCCCCCACTCTGCGGGGCCCCTCAATGACATGCGATAAAAACACCACACTAATGCCAATTGTAGGGTAGTAAAGCTTATAAATAGTAAAAAATAGTCCGTATGCGTGAAATAAATCTTCCATGTTGGGAAAGCAAACTGAAAAAGCCATACCCCAAGCACAGACTGCATCAAATATAACGAAAGAGAGTTTTTGCCAGCGTATGAGAAAACAGTCCCTTGAAAAGCTTTAGCTTTATGATAATTGAGTGCAATACAGACTAAAGCAACACTCAAAGGAATTGCACACAACCAGTTCAATAAATCATATATCAAGCGATAATCTGCTACGAATAGAGATCGAGCTACTATAGAGCTAATCACTGAAAGGGGGATCAATATAAAAACACAGAGCCACAGAGGTAAAGTTGTATTGACTTGCCAATAGGCCCTATAGAGTAATACACCAATCAACATTAAACCAAAGACATACCACAAAGTTATCGTTGGAAGCAGTACCAACATCGACAAGTAATTTTCAAAGTTAAACGCGAGGAGTCCTAAAATACTAAATCTAATTTCATCCAGATCAATGTGGTAACTATTTGTTTGTTCTCCACCTTGATAGATCAATAATATGAGTATGCCGATTGGGATTAAGATGGTGCAACCAACAAGCTTTATCAAAGTACACGTGTCAAGCCTGATAACAGACAAAACAAGTAAACCGGATAGCGCATAATTGAGTAAAATATCACCCGGCCAAACAACAAAACCATGAATGCATCCAATCCCCCCCAAAATGAGAAGACGGCTTTTAATTCCAGCGCCCCGTTGCTCTTTTAGTTTGGCATGAAGTAAGCACAGTGACAGTCCAAATAAAATGCTAAATACAGTTCTGAATTTACCATGTGCAAAAATATCAGCAAGATAGCTTATAACCTCGTCACTCCATTGCGAGCTGGGAGCTACACTTCCAGAAGTAAAGTTTGCCATGTACATCAAGTTAGTAAGAGGCAAGCCAATCACAGCAATGCCTCTAAGAAAATCAATGGCTTCTATTCTGCGCATTAATAGACATGTTCACGATACATATCAGCCCAGTTTACAGCCTGTGCATGAAAATCAGGTAAATTCTCATCAGAAATATTCAGCATGGTACAGGCCTCTTGCATCGCCCACCAGCTGCCACTCTCATAAGCTTTAACCGTATTTAATATGTAGTATAAAGTGTTGGGCTCCCCTATCAAAGCGTCTCTTAGAACCTCAGGAAAGGGCAAACGCTCAACGACAACATCCATTGGTTTATCTAGAATAGCATCAAGTAAAGAAAATAAGCCTGTTAAGAAACTCATACTAGCTAGTGACGGTGCGACTTGCCTGCTGAGTAATTCACAAAACCTAGAGCGGACTATGCTTAAGCGTGTTAATTCTGTTGGCTTTGTCTCGGCTACATGTGCTGTCATAATTAAATTAACAAATTTAATTATGCGTTCGTGCCCAAGATATACCAATGCTTGTTTTAATGATTCAATTCGATTTTTAATAGGAAATACACCGGAATTAATTAACCGAAGTAACTTATATGCAAGCGCAGTATCTTGTGCAAACAGCTCGGCTATTCTTGGTATATTCATATTTGGTTTCAACGCTTCCGCGTATATCAGCATCACTATCGCATAATTAATTTCAATATCATTTTGCGCGATCATAGTGGGCTTTGCGAAAAAGTACCCCTGAAAAAAGCTAAACCCCATTTTTTTAGCAGTAAGAAACTCTTCTTCGGTCTCAACCTTCTCAGCCAACAACTTTAGATTTTTACGCTTTTTGAGCTGTTCAACCAAAGGCTCTATTTGCTCAAGAGGTGTTTCAACCAAATCAAACTTAACAAGTCTTGCTAGTTTTAAGAACGGTTCCCACTCTTTCGAATAGTTAAAATCGTCTAATGCCAAACGATAGTTGCTATGAAATAGCTGTCGAACCTTTTCATAATTTTCATTTGTTGGAGCAATCGTCTCCAGTAGCTCTAAAATTACATCATCCGCGGGTAAAAACCTCGCAAGCTCTTGATTTAGAGAATCCTCTCCAATGTTTATAAGTGCTTTTTTTCCTGAAGTTAGATAACGCGTACCAAGGTTCAGTTGATTATCCATAATTAGCTTTGCTGTAGCAGCGTTTTCAGCGACATTAGGAAAGCTGTTTTTTGTGCCATCACGAAACAATAGCTCATAAGCTACTACGTGCTTTTTGCGATTAAAAATGGCTTGTCGAGCCACAAACACTTTCAAATCATCGCTCCTAGCTATACTGTCAAAATAACAGTACTTTTGTTTTATGCTTTTTTATTATTTTAACCCGAATTTCTTATAAATAAAATCAAACTAAAACATTAAAGTACTAGTTTCGTAACACTAGGATGAGTAGATTACTATCTACTCATATAAATTTTCCTTGTACTGAATAGCGCTTTGTTCCCATGTGAATCTACTCATAGATGCACCAGCGGCTATCCTATTATACTCATCTCTGTGATGGATAAATACATTTATGCAAGCTTTAAACCTATTTATTAAGTTATAAGCTTGGCTTTGTATATTATCTCCACAAAAAGTAAACCCATTTTCATTATCAGTTACGGTATCCGCCAGTCCCCCAACCGCATTAACTAAACAGGGTTGCCCCGCTCTCATTGCCAACATCTGGCTAATACCGCAAGGCTCAAATGAGCTTGGCATTAAAAACAGATCACCCAATGCGTACATCAGATCACCAACCTCTTGTCCGTAACCATTTAAGTAAAGCACATTTTCATTGCGAGCCATAACTTGTGCAAATAAATATTCCAGTTCATGATCCCCAGAGCCAAGTACAATAATTCTTCCCTTTTGCTCTTGAAGCGCTCTAGCCAAATGGTCAAACACCATGTCTCCATCAATGAGCTGTTTGAGCAAAAATACTTTTTGATTTGTTAACCGACCCACACTAGTTACTACAGGACCCTCACAAGGTGTTTTTTGCCATGCTAGCAAACGTTGATGTGCAATGTAATAAACACTTTTCAACTCAGTCGACTTCGACATCCATTTAAAGATATTTGATTCAGCGCTATTGAATAAGTCTTCCCACCTTGGTTTAGGTAGTTCTTGAGTATACTCACACCCGTTTAAAATCCCGACAAGTTTGCCTTTATTCGCAGCAATTTGCATATCATGTTCTAAGCCTTCACCACCAAAAAAACCTGCCTGATGGTCACTACTTTTCTGCACTTCACTACAGTATGTAGGCGACACCAAGTGCACTTTATCTACTAAACCAATCGCAGCTCTCATTGGATTAAAGCAATGCGGGTAAATATGATCGCAAATGAGTTGCCCATCATAGCTCAGCGTTGGAAACCAAGCTTCAAGACTTGACTCGTCACCATTGAATGGCCGAACACCTTGCAAAGCAAGATTATGGACTGTAAATACGGTTTTTACTTGCTTAAGTACATTAAAGCGAGGACTGAACTGACGTAATACGGAAACACAAGCGGCATGCCAGTCATGCAAATGCAATACATCAACATTTCCGATCAGCTCATGTTCAATTACTTCGCACACTGCTGCACTAAAAAATGCAAACTTATTAGAATCTGTATAAAACGGCCTGTCCACATCATTACAATAAACCGAGCCACCATGCTCAGAGAAAAGTGAGTGGGATATGACATACTGCGACACTCCATCATTATTCTCAACCAACCAAAGTACCGCTGTTTCGAGGTGCTGTTTAAAAGGCACAGCAATATCGGCAATAAACTCTCGGTTTACATTAGCTTGACCGTAATCGGGCACAATTACAGATGTACAAATATCTAGACGAGACAAAGCGTAAGGGATATCACGAATGACATCCGCGACTCCCCCAACCTTGCAATTTGGCAGCCTATCATTTTCTGCTGCCACCATTACTACATGCATATTATAACCTTAGGCACTTTCCAAACTTGACTCTTTTGGCTTTTGGCTAGCTTGCAAGGCTGCAAGCATATCTCTAGTAACCAATACGATTCCTTTATTTGAGACTCTAAAACCATTACTGCGATCTTCTTCAGGATCAAACCCAATCCTCATACCTGTCGGTATCTCACAGCTTCTGTCAATAATCGCGTTTTTAATCCTACAATGACGATTTATTTTAACACCTGGAAGTACAACTGCACCTTCTATTTCACAATAAGAATGCACATGAACATTTGAAAATAATAGAGATTTACGAACAACAGCGCCTGATATTATACAACCACCTGACACAGTAGAGTCTACCGCCATCCCACGCCTATTTTCATCATCAAAGATAAACTTGGCAGGCGGAAGCTGCTCTTGATAAGTCCAAATAGGCCAAGACGGGTCATACAAGTCAAGTTGAGGTTGAACAGACACCAACTCCATATTCGCTTCCCAAAATGAATCAATGGTACCTACATCTCGCCAATATGGCTGTCCTGGATGGCTAGGATCTCTAAATGGAAATGCAAACACATTATGCTCTTCGATGATGGATGGAATGATATCATGTCCGAAATCACGACCTGAGCCCTCTCTTTGAGCATCCCGTTTTAACTGCTCAAATAAAAACTCAGTATTAAACACATAGTTCCCCATAGAAGCTAAGCAAGTACCTGGCTTACCTGGAATAGAAGTCGGCTCAGCTGGCTTTTCATCAAATCGACGCACCCGTTTACCTTCATCTACAGTCATTACACCGAACGTATTAGCCGCTTCATCACAATCAACCTCAATGCAACAAACCGTCATATCTGCGCCAGTTTCTACGTGTTTCGCAATCAATGCACCATAATCCATTCTATACACATGATCGCCTGACAAGATCATGACGTATTTTGGCAGTTCATGGCGAATTATGTCCATATTCTGAAATACTGCATCCGCAGTGCCGCAATACCATTCATCGCCATAACGCTGTGATGCAGGTAGAATTTCTACAGACTCCCCCAATTCCTTTTTAAAGTGACCCCACGCTCTATTTACATGCCTTATAAGCGAGTGAGACTTATATTGTGTTGCAATTCCAACTCGGCGTATTCCTGAATTAATACAATTAGACAGCGGGAAATCAATGATTCTGTGCTTACCACCAAAGTACACCGCTGGCTTTGCACGCCAGTCGGTTAATTCGTGCAACCGACTGCCACGTCCACCTGCAAGGATCAATGCATAAGTGTCTCTTGTCAGGTTACTTATATAACGGTTTGCATAACTCGGCATTTCTTATCTCCATATTATTGTTCAAGGCGGTTACTGCATTGGTTTCAATCGCCAAATCTCTTCGCTGTACTGAGAAATAGTACGATCGCTAGAAAAAGTGCCACTAGCCGCAGTATTTAAAATACTCATACGATTCCACAGTGTTTTATTCGTATAACTTTTTGCAGCCCGCTTTTGGGCTTCAAAATAACTTTCAAAATCTTGAGCAACCAGCCACGGGTCATTTGGACTCGTAATTGATGCGGTTATATCATTGAAAATATTAGGTTCAAATAGATTAAAATGGCCACTTTCAAGCAATTTCATTGCATTTCTCAATGGTTCAAAGGCTTCGATAATACTTACCGGGTCATAATGCTGCCTTACCTGACTAGCTTGATCTGCTGTCACCCCAAACAAAAAGAAATTATCATCTCCAACCTGTTCTCTAATTTCTATATTTGCACCATCCAGCGTACCAATAGTCACCGCACCGTTCATCATGAATTTCATATTTCCCGTCCCACTGGCTTCTTTACCAGCTGTGGATATTTGTTGGGACAGGTCAGTGGCCGCACAGATAGTTTCCATTGCGGTTACATTATAATTTGGTAAAAAAGCGACTCTTAAGTAAGGCTTGGCTGCACTATCTTTATTGACCACATTTGCCACATTATTAATAAGTTTAATAATTAGCTTAGCCATGTAATAACCTGGTGCTGCTTTGCCACCAAATAAAACACACCTAGGCACAATATCTTTTACCTCGCCTCGACGGATCTGGTCATATAATGCAATAACATGCAAAATGTTTAAAAGTTGGCGTTTATATTCATGAATTCGTTTCACTTGCACATCAAATATCATGCTTGTATCGAACTCAACACCACAGCGTGCTTTGACCAAGTTAGCTAATTTTTCCTTGTTAGACTCCTTAACTTTTTGCCACTGCGCCTGAAAAGCTGGTTTATCGTAATACCTTCTGATCGAACTGATCTCTGAAAAATCAGCTTGCCACCCTTCGCCTATTTTATCGGTGATTAATACCGCTAAATCTGGATTGCAATGCGCAAGCCACCTTCTCGGTGTTACGCCATTTGTTTTATTATTAAACTTTTTGGGCCACAAATTATAAAAGGTATTAAACAGTCCGGATTTGAGCAGTTCAGTATGCAGAGCGGCGACACCATTTACAGAAAAGCTACCCACAATGGCTAAATATGCCATTCTAATTTGTGGTTCTGGTCCTTCCTCAATCAAAGAAAGTTGTCTTTGTTTTTCCACATCTCCAGGCCACTTCAGTGCCACTTCTGCCAAAAACCGAGCATTAATTTCGTAAATGATCTCAAGCACTCTTGGAAGTAGGCGGCTAAATAAAGATACCGACCATTTTTCCAAGGCTTCTGGTAATAAGGTGTGGTTTGTATAAGCCATAGTCGTGGTCGTAATTTCCCAAGCTTGCTCCCATTCGAGTTCATATTCATCGAGTAGTAAGCGCATTAGTTCAGCAACGGCGACACTGGGGTGAGTATCATTAAGCTGAAATACATGATATTGAGCAAAATCACTAAAATCGGTACCATGCTGTTCAGTCCATTGGTGTAAAATATCTTGCAAACTTGCACTTGATAAAAAGTACTGCTGTCGCAATCGCAGCTCTTTACCATTTTCGCTGGCATCATTTGGATATAACACCATGGTAATTTGCTCAGCCAAATTTTTCTTAGCCACAGCCTCTGAATAACTACCTGCGTTAAACTCTTTAAGGTTAAATTCATCCGTGGCTTCTGCTTTCCAGAGCCTAAGTGTATTGACTACTCCGTTACGATAACCAGGAATTGGAACATCAAAAGGTACAGCTAATACATCTTGTGAGTTGACCCATTGGTGGTGCGTACGACCATGTTTGTCAGTAAGAATTTCTACGTTGCCGAAAAACTTAACAACTTTAGCTTGCTCGGGTGCGCTCAACTCCCATGGGTGACCTTCTCTAAGCCATTTATCTGGTTGTTCTATTTGCACACCATGTTCGATTGATTGATTAAACATCCCGTATTCGTAACGAATACCATAACCGACAACCGGTAACGCTAACGATGCACAACTGTCTAAAAAGCATGCGGCAAGCCTTCCCAAACCGCCGTTCCCTAATCCAGCATCATGCTCAGCAGACTCAAGTTCTTCCAAATCTGTACCATATTCTTTGAGTGCAGACTTTACTTGCTCTTCAAGATCTAAATTCAAAATTGCATTACCCAATGCACGGCCCATCAAAAATTCTAGTGAAAGGTAAGCCGCTTTTTTGGTTTTTTGCTGCGATAAATGTTGATTAGTAGCTCTGCATCGAGCCACCATCCTATCTCTGATTGTTAATGCTAGCGCTTGAAATAAATAGTGCTTAGACTCTCCGACCCTATCGCGACCTAAGGTATAATAAAAATGTCGATTTAAATCATCTGCTAGTGCGCTTTCATTAAGCTTAGGCGCGTCCTGCCAGTGTTTAACAACACACACATTAGACTTTTTGTCAGTCATTCGTGTTTTCCTCTAAATTTGATACGAGTACCCAGGCACTCTGTCCAGTTAGACAAAAAGAGATAGGAACTATATTTGCGTCATAAGCTTGCTCTGACGTAAACAAACATTCCCAGCTGCTAGAAAAGGGAGAAATAGGCAACGATATCGATAAGTGCTGTGTATCAGCATTTAAAATGACCATCACCGCTTTTGATTTGAGCTTATCAGCAAGGACATACATGAGAGTTTTGTTCTCTTCGTCGTGCCAATCACTTTCACTCATTGGAAGCATTTCTTTATTTAGCCACTCTACCGAAAATCGTTCATCATCGGCATGGACAAAAAATGGATGCTGAAACACACTTAATTGTTTTCTTAATTTCATTAGTTCGGAAATAGACTGACTCAGCGATTGAGTCATGTTTTGACCTGACCAATCTAACCAACTCACCTCATTATCTTGACAGTAAGCGTTATTATTTCCGAGCTGAGTATGATTCAACTCTGTCCCAGCAGCCATCATTGGCACCCCCTTTGACAAAAACAGGGTGGCCAATGCATTCAATTGCACCTTAAGACGTAGGCTATTGACTTCATTATCACTTGTTACGCCTTCAACCCCGCAATTAAACGAATAATTTTCGCTATGTCCATCGCGATTGTGTTCGCCATTTGCTTCGTTGTGTTTATGCTCAAAGCTTGTCCAATCCGCAAGACTGTAACCATCATGACTAGTCAAAAAGTTAATTGAATTAAGCGGTCCCCTTTGATTATGCTCGAACAAGTCGTTAGAGCCATGGATCCGCTTTGCAAGTTCAGGTAATGTCCCACCATCACCTCGCCAAAAGCGTCTAACTACATCACGATATTTATCATTCCATTCTCGCCAAGGGGGTGGGAATGCACCTAGTTGATAACCTCCTGGCCCTACATCCCAAGGCTCTGCGATTAATTTCACAGAAGACAAAACTGGGTCTTGTAAAATTGCTTGAAAAAATGAGTGTCGACTCGAAAAACCTTCTGAGGTGCGTCCAAGTATTGTCGCTAAGTCAAACCTAAACCCATCAACTCCCATTACCTCGACCCAATACCTGAGGCTATCCATAATGAGCTTTAATGTGAGCGGGTCATCAATATTCACCGTGTTGCCACAGCCCGTATCATTGATGTAAGTAGACTCTGAAGAGTTTAATGTTCGATAATATCCATTATTATTTAGCCCCTTGAAGGACAACATAGGACCATCAATGCCGCCTTCTGCAGTATGGTTGTATACAACATCGATGATCACCTCAATATCATGTTCATGAAATTGTCGAACCATACTTTTAAACTCATTGATATCGCCATTTACACAGTAAGATTTGTGGGGAATAAAAAAGCTTAGAGTGTTGTACCCCCAGTAATTTTGCAGCCCTTTAGTGGTTAAAAATTGTTCACTCACAAAGGCGTGCACAGGTAACAGCTCTATCGCTGTCACACCCAGTGACTTAAGGTGTTGCAAAAAAGCCGGTTGCGCGAGTGCGGCAAACTTTCCAACCTTGGATTTTTCAATTTCGGGGTGCAGTTGCGTCGCGCCTTTCACATGACACTCATAAATAAACGTATCACACCAGGCAATATTTGGTTTTTTACCTGTATACAGTTGCTCTTTAATAACCTTGCATTTGGGCATGTCAATCGCATTGTCTAAGGTATTAAACTCACCAACAGGTAGATGGCAATAATGACGTTCGCTCCAAGTAAACTCACCACTAAAGTCTTTTGCATAAGGGTCGAGAAGCAGTTTATTAAAATTAAAAAAATGTCCATCTGAAAGGTCATATGGGCCATTCACCCGATAACCATAGAGAGCCCCCTCCTTAAGAGAGTCTACAAAAACACTCCACACGCCCCCTTCGTGGATAAACATGTCAATCCTGTCTCGCTCACATCTGCCAAAACCATCAAAGAGGCAAAGACACACTTTGTCTGCATGTGGGGCGTAGATAGCAAAGTTAACACCCGCCTCAGTGACAGTGCTGCCAAGAGGAAACATATTACCTTTATGAGATATAACCATGCTTATGCCGATATATACTTTAAATAGACAGTACTGAGAGGTGGTATCGTGATCTCAATACTATTGTCTAAGCCATGACTAGGGAGCGCTTTACTTTGAACAAGTTGCTGCTTATGAGCCACAACGTTAACGCCACTACCATAAAAACGATGCTCGTCCGAGTTAAAAACAACTTGATAAACGCCACTTTTGGGCACTCCCAAACGGAAATGATGGAATACCTGAGGCGTAAAATGACTCACAACAACCATAAACTCCGACTGCTTCTTACCATATCTCACAAAGCTCAATATGGATT
The DNA here is from genome assembly GCF_001750165.1 of Pseudoalteromonas luteoviolacea. NCBI lineage: Bacteria > Pseudomonadati > Pseudomonadota > Gammaproteobacteria > Alteromonadales > Pseudoalteromonadaceae > Pseudoalteromonas > Pseudoalteromonas luteoviolacea. The sequence continues at coordinate 312,649 of NZ_CP015412.1, read as the reverse complement.
GCTCGCTATTGTCGCAATCTATCCATCTAAACCCAGAGGGCGAACCATCGACTTCATATAGTGATGGTGTTGAGTGATAAACAGTATTAAGCGCTTTAACAGATTCAAATATCCCTCTGTGAGCATCACTTTCCAATAAAGACCAATTGAGTTGTTGATTGTGATCCCATTCTTCTCTTGGAGCCAACTCACTCCCCATAAAGAGTAATTTTTTACCCGGGTGAGCATACATAAAGCCATAATAAGCACGAAGGCTGGCAAATTGCTGCCAATCATCCCCTGGCATTTTGCTCAATAACGACCCTTTACCATGTACAACCTCATCATGACTTAATGGCAAAATGTAATTTTCTGAAAATGCATAAGCCATTGAGAACGTCATTTCATGGTGGTGGAATTTTCTATGGATCGGATCTCGCTGCATATAACCTAGGCTGTCATTCATCCAACCCATATTCCATTTGTATCCGAATCCGAGCCCACCATGGTCAACACTTTGTGTTACACCTGGCCAGGCGGTAGATTCTTCAGCAACCATCATGGCATGAGGTGAGTTTTTATAACAAACGGCATTGCTTCTTTGTAAGCAATCTATTGCCCCGAGGTTTTCTCTGCCCCCATATTGGTTTGCTACCCACTCGCCGTCATTTCTGGAGTAGTCCAAATACAGCATGGATGCCACTGCATCGACTCGCAACCCATCCAATTGAAACTCTGAAACCCAGTAATTTGCATTAGAGAGCAAATAGCTTTTTACTTCTGGCCTATCATAATTAAAAACACAGGTGTTCCAATCAGGATGAAACCCTTGACGTTTGTCAGCATGTTCATACAAGTGCGTACCATCAAAGCGGTTTAGGCCGTGCGGATCTGTCGGAAAGTGACCTGGCACCCAATCTAGCAAAAGGCCTATTTCCTGCTCGTTACAAACCTTACTGAAATACAAAAAGTCGTCTACAGAACCAAAACGACTTGACGGCGCAAATAAACCTACTGGTTGATAACCCCATGAACCGTCAAAGGGAAACTCACTAATGGGCATAAGCTGGATATGGGAAAACCCTAGCTTTTTCACATATGGAATAAGATCATCGGCGAGTTCTCGATAAGTTAAATAACGATTTCCCTCGCTCTGCCTGCGCTTCCAAGAACCTAGGTGCACTTCATATATAGATATTGGTGACTCTACATGATTACGTTTTGCACGTGCTTGCGATTTTTTTTCGTCTAAATTCCGTATATTTATACTTTGTTGCAGTACGCTCGCTGTTCCTGGTGCCTGCTGCATTTTTCTAGCATAAGGGTCTGCTTTCTCAAGCTTCTCTCCACTTACCGTGGTGATGGAAAATTTGTAGCAACTGTCTTCTGATAAATTGGGAATAAATAAATCCCATACTCCACTAGCTGGGTGATGACGCATAAAATGTTGGCTAGATTGCCAATAATTAAACTCCCCAATGACTGACACACTTTTTGCGTTGGGCGCCCAAACACTAAACTGAACCCCCTGTGAGCCCTGATGTTCAATAAACCGTGCGCCAAAATGTTCGTACCCATGCTCCAATGTCCCTTCATTAAATAGATACATAGCATCTTCATCCAGCGCACTGCTAAAGCTATAAACGTCATCAAAAAGGAAAGAACCAGACTCAAACTCTACTTTTATTTGGTAATTTCTACTATCTAGCTCAGTATTTAGTACGAGGGTGAATAAGTCAGTTTCTAAATAACGCACCATTGTCTTCGCTTTTTTGTTTAATACAACGGAGACATTGCGGGCGCTTGGAATAAAAACACGTAACACTGTATATGCTTTCGACCCAACCTTTACAATGTGAGGGCCCAAAAAATTAAATGGATCCGAAAATGTGCCGGATTGTAAGGCACTCACTTGGTCTGTGTAATCTTCTAAAATCTCAACATTTTTACTTACGGTATTCATTGCTGCTTCCTGATTGCACTGAGATGCTGAATAAAATCTTTATTAAATTCGAATAACTCATCAAGTTCATGATTTAATTTACGACGCCAGTTGGGGTATTCCTTATTCGTACCTGGGATATTTACGGGGAATGCTTGCAAATCCAGATCATCTAACTGAATCGCTAACAGCTGGCTCGGGCTTTTTGCCAATATTCGCATGATCGCTCTGTATACATCTTGACTAAGTGAATTTGACTGGAATTCTGAGCCATCATGCTCAGTTAACCACTTAACTAATCGCTGCTTCTCTATCGCACGAGCATGCTTTTGATCACCAGACTGAGAGTCATCAATGAGACCATACTCAAGCTTTATATCGATGTCTTTCCCCGTCCACCAGCCATGAAATGGCGGTACATCGTGGTTGGCAACCATAATTAAGGCCTTTTCTCTAAGCTGCGCACAGGCCTTAAATTCTCCCTCATGATTCTTTTCAAAATAAAAGAGTGTATTTCCAAAAATAGCAGACTCGTCGAGTGCTTTGGTTACTTCAGGTGGCACAACACCTAAGTCTTCGCCTATAACAAGTGAACGATGCAAGTGTGACTCAATTTTGAGTATCGCCAACAGGTAATCAAATGGATAATAAACATAACAACCCAGCTCTCGCCCTTCATGAGTAAAGCACCACCATAAACGTCTCAATGACATCACATGGTCTATACGTAAAGCTCCAACTTGACTCAAATTAGAACGGACAAGCGACTTAAAATAAGCAAACTTATGCTGTTTAACTTTTATTGGGTTTAACGCTGGCATTCCCCAATTTTGACCTTGCTCTGCCCAAGGGTCTGGTGGCGCACCAATATTCGCTTTTTCAGTAAAGCAGGACCTAAAACTGCCAAACTCTAACCCTCCACCAGTACATCCAACCGCCAAGTCATTAACCAGCCCAATCCCCATCCCTTTAGCTATACACAGCGCTTGGCAGCTGGCCAACTGCTCAGCACACAACCATTGTAAAAACCATTCAAAACGGCTTAACTCGAGGCCTTCCAAGGTGGCTTGTTTTTCAACAATAAATCGGTTGAAACAATCTTCATTATTTGGGCTTTTCAACCAGCATTCATACAGCTGTTGAAATAGCTTATATTTCAAATTTGACGTTTTGGTGTAGTCGATAAATTTACTTGATACAGCCCTGCCTGATTCTACGTCTGTAGTCGATATAAATCGCTGCACACACTCATCGCCAACTACCTGTGGAAGATCATCAAGGGCAATATACAAAGGGTTAATGAGGCAACGATGAGAAGGACTATATGGACTGGCTTCCTCTGGACTATCTGAAAACAATAAATGAAGAGGGTTTAAGAGAACAAAGTCGCCCCCTTGTGAAGCAAATAAATCAATCAGCTGCTTTAAATCAGCAAAATCTCCAATGCCATAATTTCGGTCACTGTTGAGCGTATATAATTGTAAAGATATCCCTAAAGGCTTTTCCTTATTGCCGCAATAATAAGGGTTATAGCAATGTTTTGGCACCGACCACAACTCAGATGTGATTGCACCAAACGCCCCCTCAAGAGCCAGCTCAAAATAGCCAACGGGTAGCTCACCTAGGCAGATTTCTAATCCTATATAACGATCGCTTCCATGAATATACTCCCCCACTTCTTCACATGTATTAAGTGATATCGTCGCATCAATGCTGGCTGACTGAACTTTAACACTGACCATTGATTGCCTTAAAGATTCATGAACCTTAAGTACAAATGCGCCAGATTCACTGCTGCATAAAGTAACTTCGTCAACGACTCTCTTCCAAGTTGCAATATCTAGTTCAAAATTTAAATCTTGAATGGCTTGCGGATCATGAGGATTCACTCCACAGCACTCAAGTGCAGCTTGTCTAGTTAAATTGTCAAAAACGACATGCTCTCCATCATATTTAACAAAATCAAACCCAATACCATGAAGATAAAAAAGTTGCTGTAACCCTTCCATTGGCACTAAGCCAATCTTTGTGTATCGACAATACTGTTTTCGCTGCCAAAGCCATTAGCAGCATAGCCATCAGCACAATTGTCGTTATCCCATTGGTTACCATTTATCAAATAGCGGAAATGAAATTTTTTGTCCGTTGGCAGCCTATGCTTGAGCTTAAATCGCTTCTCTTTTTTATTGAATCTCATATTGAGAGGCTGCCAATCATTAAACTCAGCAACGAGTTCTACTTTTTTTGCTTCAGGGTGAGAAAATTCAAATGTGATTTCAGCTTCGTTTTTCGTTTTAAAAAAACGTTTTGTTAACATTTTTGGCTCCAAAAACCTAACTTGGTTGGTGTTCCTTGCCACAAAACTATGTCGTATAATATATCGCTATACGAACACGCTTTGTGAGAATAGTTTAGTACATAAAATAAACTTGTACGCCTCACTACAGTGCAAAACAGCAAAAAATTGCACCAGAAAAGTACATTTTTGGACAGTAAGCCCATTTCTTGTTAATGCCCATATCAAAGAGAGCAATAATTAGGCCAATGACATAAAAAAGTAGATAAGAATCATTATCGTGTAAAGTGAATTATATTGATATTTGATCTTGCTCAGAAAAGTGTAAATGATTGTCCCTAAAATAAATTGAAATAATTTTGATAATTGCACTTGAAAATAAAAGCGTGTAAAAGGTTGTCATCCCTGAAGTCAAATTGATGTATACTACAGGAACATGAAGGATCCGTTTTTCGGTTAATTTTGGATTGTTTAAGTCATGCAGAATGTTTTTAAAAATTTAGCTTATGCTGTTGTTAGTGTTGTAGTAATTGGTATTGCTGCAAATCTAACATTCGCTAAACACGTCCTGAATGCGCAATCCGGGTTGCTCTCTTTGCACACCCAAACTTCAAATATTGACCATGTGGAGGAAACTTCTCCTTGGTATCAATTTATTTATTATGACCAAACATTCGTCAAGGACAATAACACCACATTTGTAGTAATCAATAAACAACCCACACAATATACGGTTGCGCCAACCTCAAGCATTTTTAAACTAGTGTGGTCCTCTCCGACATTGCTCATGCTATGCATATTGGCCGTGCTGTTTTTTATTGCACAGCACAAACGAAATAAGCGTGAACAAACACAATTAGATGCACTCAATGCAATCAATAATGATCTCAATACATTACTCAATGGCCTTGATATCAAGCACAAGGAGCTACACTCAGGTGGGCCAGTTACGCAAATCTGTTACGCAGTGCAATCGTTAAGCGACAATTTACAGCGTATTAAAATCCAATCAGATAGCCACGTTTATCAAGATAAACTTACCAAGCTCATCGACAGACATGCGTATATTGAACATATCAGCGAGCAACTCACAGCTGCAGATCAAAGCAAGTCAAAATGCGGATTACTGTTTATTGATTTAGATGGATTTAAACAAGTCAATGACTCTTTCGGTCATAGCTTCGGTGATGAAATATTAATACAAGTTTCAGGAAGACTAGAACAAGTAGTCAGACAATTTAAGCTCAATGATGCCCACCCTGTACATGGCTTAGACCAAAACTTATCTCGATTAGGTGGAGATGAATTTTCAATATTTGTTCCCAACTTAAATGACACCAGCTTTTGCACCGAGATAGCACAAACTATTCTTAGCGAAATCGAGCGTGATTTTGTGCTCGGAAACAAATTAGTAAAAATAAGTGCCAGTATTGGTATTGCAGTATTCCCAGATAGTGCTTCTACTCCGAATGCCCTTTTGCAAATGTCAGACGTCGCAATGTACCGTGCAAAAACAGATGGCCGCGGTATATTTAGAGTATATTCTCCGGAGATGGGAAACAAGATTAGACGCTATCATTATCTGCTTGAAGAGTTAAGACTGGCGATTGCCTCTCAGAATTTTCAACTCTCCTTCCAGCCCATTGTGCATGTTGAAGATTGTTCAATAGATTATTTCGAAGCACTGACTCGTTGGCACCACCCTATCGAAGGATTAATACCACCTTCTGAATTTATTCCAATAGCCGAAGAATCAAATTTAATTTTGGAATTAGGTGATTGGATCTTACTTGAATCATGTCGGCAGATGTCTGCTTGGCACAATGCAGGTATGAAAAAAGTAAAAATCTCTGTAAATGTCTCTGGTATTCAGCTTAAACATAGGCCGGTGTATGATTGGGTTTTAGAGGCACTAGATAAGTCAGGACTTCCTGCAACCTCATTAATGATAGAAATCACAGAGTCGACGTTAATTACCGCGAGTGATGAAATTATTGCTCAGCTTGAACGTTGCCGCAGTGCGGGTGTAACGATTGCGATTGATGATTTTGGCACGGGCTTTAGCTCGTTAAGTACGCTGGCCGATTTACCTATCGATGTGATTAAAATTGATAAACTGTTTATTTCACAGGCGAAAGACAACCCTAAATACTTTAAGATTTTAAACTCTATCAGCGAGCTTGGCGCGCAGCTTGGCCTTAAAATCGTTGCAGAGGGTGTAGAGCAACTTGATCAGTTCGAATTAGTCAAAGATATGGGTATTTGCTGTGTGCAAGGCTACCTAGTAAGCCGCCCTGAGACCTCACGAAATGTGGGAGATAAAGTACTCAAAGGCAATGTGAATCACATCGCCACTACTGGCACAAGTGTGTGGTTACCCAAAGCAAATTAACGTTGAAACTTCGTTTCTAAAATAACAGCTGAATTGGTTCTTTCCACCCCATCTAGATTACCAATTTCATCCAACAGCTGACTTAATTGCTCTAAACTTTGCGCTTCTACTATTGCTATCATGTCATATTCACCGCTGATCGCATACAAAGCAGAAATATGTGAGAGCTGTTTAAGCGCAATATTGGTTTTTGCCGTTAACTTTTGCTTGACCTTGATTGACACATGCGCAGACACAAGATTACCTAAATAATCTTGCCCAAAATCAATCTTATAACCTTGAATAACACCACTTTGCTCTAACTTTTGCAATCGCGATTGCACTGTTGTTCGAGACATGTCCAACAACCTTGCTAGTTCAGAAATACTCGCCCTTGCGTTGCTGCGTAGTACAGAAATCAGTCTCTCATCTTGTTTGCTAATCATTTTGCATAATACCAATGTCATTTTGACGAACATTCTACTCATTTTATACAAAATTACACTGCAAATTTTCATCGTATCACGCAATAATGTCCGAATAAGAATAGGCACAAATATATGTGCCCTTGAAGTTGAAGTAAATTGAGGACGACGTCATGCAAGTGAATCGCGAATTATTCGATGAAGTAATGGTACCTAACTACAACCCATCTGCTGTGATACCAGTTAAAGGTAAAGGTGCACGAGTTTGGGACCAAAACGGTGATGAGTACATCGACTTTGCTGGCGGTATCGCAGTAAACTGCCTAGGCCACAGCCATCCAGCTTTGGTAAATGCACTGAAAGAGCAAGGCGAAAAGATTTGGCATTTATCTAACGTCATGACTAATGAACCTGCACTTCGTCTAGCTAAAAAGCTGACGGATGCGACATTTGCAGACAAAGTCTATTTTGCAAACTCAGGCGCGGAAGCGAACGAAGCAGCTTTAAAACTGGCACGTCGATTTGCACTTGATAAATATAACGAAGAAAAAACACAGATCATTGCATTCAATAAAGGTTTCCACGGCCGTACTTTCTTCACAGTAACCGTCGGTGGCCAAGCTGCCTACTCTGATGGTTTTGGCCCTAAACCACAAGATATCACTCACATTGACTACAATGACTTAGAAACATTCGCAAAAGTAATCTCTGACAAAACGTGTGCAGTTATGATGGAGCCTCTGCAAGGTGAAGGCGGTATCATCTCTCCAGATATTGAGTTTGTGCAAGGTGTAAGGGAGTTATGTGATAAGCACAATGCCCTGCTTATTTTTGATGAAGTGCAAACAGGTGTTGGCCGTACAGGTGACTTGTACGCATACCAAGGCTTGAATGTTACTCCTGATATTTTAACAACGGCTAAAGCATTAGGTGGTGGCTTCCCAATTGGTGCGATGATCACAACCACTGACATTGCAAAGCATTTAAAAATCGGCACGCACGGTTCAACTTACGGTGGTAACCCACTTGCCTGCGCCGTTGCTGAAGCTGCTTTTGACACGGTTAATACCCCTGAAGTATTAAATGGCGTGAAAGAACGCGAGCAACTGTTCCGTAATGGCCTAAATGCAATTAACGAAAAGTACAATGTATTTAGCGAAGTACGTGGTAAAGGCCTATTGTTAGGTTGTGTACTAAAAGGCGATTATGAAGGTAAAGCGAGAGATTTCCTAGTCGCAAGTGCACAGCATGGCTTAATGACGTTGGTCGCTGGCACTAACGTAGTTCGTTTTACGCCTTCTCTTGTGATTACAGAAGAAGAAATCAAAGCTGGTTTAGCACGCTTCGAGCTGGCTGTGGCTGATGTAGTAAACGCTTAACTTTTACGGGCGACTCGTCGCCCTAAATGATATTTTTATGCAAGTACTTAGACCAATTAGCAGCAAAGACTTTGCTGCTTTAAAAAACATCGCAGTAGAGTCAGGCCATGGTTTCACATCTTTACCTGTCGACGACGAGCTATTAGCGAGTAAGATACAACGCTCTCAAGAAAGCTTCAGTAAATCATTAAATGCGCCAATCGATGAGGGGTATTTATTTGTCCTAGAAGATTTAGAAACAGGCGAAATTAGTGGCACGACAGCCATTGAAGCAGCTGTGGGCATGCAGGTGCCACTGTACCATTACCATCAGGGTAAAACAGTCCATCACTCCAGCACCTTAAATGTGTACAACACCGTTGATATTCTATCAATATGTAATGATTACACTGGTAGTTCGGAAATCTGCACATTGTTCTTACGAGAGCAATTTAGACGTGGATTAGCAGGTCGATTCTTGTCGCGTATTCGCTTCTTATTTATGGCTGAACATGCTGAGCGCTTCAGCGATAGAGTCATTGCTGAAATGCGTGGTGTTAGCGATGAACATGGACACAGCCCTTTTTGGCAGTGGCTACAAGAACACTTTTTCAGCATTGAGTTCCCAAAGGCAGACCACCTAGTCGGTTTAGGTGATAAAGTATTTATCTCTGAATTAATGCCGAAGTATCCTATTTACGCTAATTTACTCAGCCCAGAGGCCCAAGCAGTCATAGGCCATGTACATGAAAAAACAAAGCCTGCACTTCGTCTACTACAAAAAGAAGGTTTTGAGCATAGAGGGTATGTCGACTTATTTGATGCAGGCCCAACAGTCGAAGCAAGATTAGAAAATATCAGAACGGTTCGTGAAACTCAAAACGGTACATTAGATATCGTCGAAGAGCTGCCACACAGTGAAACAACCTGGGCACTATCCAATGGACAACTAGCGGGCTTTAGAGCCACATTTACTACTGCAGTAGTATGGAATGAACATACACAAACATTCACAATCACCTCAAAAACGGCAGAAGCATTGCAGTTAAAGCAAGGTGATAAAATCAGTGGGTTTGTTTTATAAAAACTAAATACGTCGTGCTTTGTCGTAACATTTACAACGCGGCCAAGCCGTTATATTAAGGAATTGTCATTATGCACAACAATGTAGATAGCTTATTTGAGAATCTGTGGAGCAACTATTTAGAAGTCACTCCTTCAGCTGTTAAAGTACACGAGCTATTAGGTTCAACTCAAAAAGATGATGTGATCAACGACCATATCGCACTACGTACTTTCAACCATGAAAAAATTGGTTTAGAAAAGCTGGCTGCACATTTTAAAGCGGTTGGTTACAAAGAGTGTGGTGAGTATCACTTTGAAGCTAAGAAGTTGTACGCTAAACACTATGAGCATAGCGATCCAAGCAAACCAAAAATATTCATCTCTGAATTACTTTTAGAAAAGTGCTCAGAAGATCTTCAAGAAATCGTTGGCCAAATGATTGATAGCATCGATGAAAGTGCCATCACTGCAGAAAACTTTTTGTACTCTGGTACACATTGGCAAGTGAGCCATGAAACCTATAAAAAGCTACTTGCAGAAAGCGAATATGCGGCTTGGATGTCAGCTTGGGGTTACCGTGCAAATCACTTCACGGTAAACATCAATTACCTAGCTAACTTTGAGACCATAGAAGCAGTAAACCAAGCACTTAAAGATGCGGGTTTCCCTCTAAATACATCAGGTGGTGAAATCAAAGGTTCACCTGAGGTACTACTTGAGCAATCTTCTACACTTGCTGATCACCACCCTGTTGAGTTCTCTGACGGCGAGTTCGAAATCCCAAGTTGCTTCTACGAATTTGCCCTTCGTTACAACAAACCTGACGGTGAATTGTACACGGGCTTCGTAGCTGCTTCTGCAGATAAAATCTTCGAAAGTACCAACGCAAGATAAACACCTTGTTTTGATATGAATTGAAGTAAACTAACTTAAACACCCAAAGCAGCCAATGGCTGCTTTTTTATTGCGTCGAATAAGTTTAAGAGATAAATTTAAAACAACGAATAAGATAATAATCATGTGTTTTAGAGTAACCTACAAGGATGAGGGCACCATGTACACTATTTTAACCCCACCGCCAGAGCTCTCTCCCTTTGTAATCAACTTTTGGTATGCAAATACGCATTGTTTATTACCCCAAGCCTTACATAGTGACGGATGCATATCGATTTTATTTGTTGTCTCAGGTAAATCTAAGATGGATGAGGTTAATCTGTCGAATAGAGCTTACTTTATCGGCCCACAAACCAAGACCACTATGTGGTATTTTCAACATGAAGTGCAAAACCTAGTAGGCGTTAGACTTACACCTCTTGGTGCCAAAAACTTTACCACTCTGCCATTAAAAGAGGTTAAAAATCGATGCGTTGAACTTGTAGATGTGGTATCAAATTGCCATAGTTTAATCGCAAAAATAAACCAGAAAGATATCTCCATAAAAGATAAAATATCTTTTCTCTCTTATTGGCTAGAACAGCGATTCAAACAGCTAAACCAGCCAATATCAAACTTACTAGAAACCATCACAAAAGAGATAGAGTTATCACCCAGATCAATAAAACTTGCAACTATTTATGACACGCTACATATAAACAGTCGACGTGCAGAGCGGGCTTTTGACCAAGCCTTAGGCATGACAGCAAAAGAGTATGCTACGCTCATGGAAATAGCCAAAGCCAGAAGCATACTCAAACAAAGCCCAAAGTGTTCTTTAACCGATATTGCACACCAGCTTGAATACACTGATCAATCCCATTTTAATCGACAGTTTAAAAAAGTAATGGGAATAACACCGAAGCAATACCGGCAGAGGATAGCAACTTGAATAGTAACAATATGCCTAGTGGACCATCAAGCCAAACACCCTCTTTAAAAAACGTAAATGAGTTCCCCGCACTTGAGAATAAAAAAGCTTATAAGCAAGCCCTAAAATATTGGCAAAATGAGTTGCTGCATGTTCAGCAAGCCTACCACCACCAAGGACAGAGAGCTGTCATCGTACTAGAAGGCTGGGATGCAGCTGGCAAAGGTGGTGCAATTAGACGTGTTACTGAAAAACTCGATCCTCGAGGCTATCAAGTATACCCCATCGCCGCACCTAGCAAGGAGGAGCAGGGCCGACACTATTTATATCGATTTTTTAATAAGCTTCCCAAACCTGGGTCTTTAACCATATTCGATCGATCGTATTACGGCAGAGTATTAGTTGAACGGGTTGAAAAGTTTGCAACAGAGCCTCAGTGGCGACGAGCATATCGTGAAATCAACGAATTTGAACAACTTTTACTCGACGATCACATTAAAGTCATAAAACTGTTTTTACATATAAGTAGCTGCGAGCAACTTAAGAGATTTTCTGAACGGTTGAACAACCCATATAAACGCTGGAAGTTAACCGAGGAAGATATCCGGAATAGAAACAAACGACATGAATACGAAACTGCAATCGAGGATATGTTTTCAAAGACGCATACGCGTTATGCACCTTGGTCAATAATACAAGGCGACCATAAATGGTTTGCACGTGTTGAGGTACTGAAAAAAATTACCCTCGCACTCAGCGAAAATGTAAATATCGAACCACCACCGATAGATCCCAAAATAGTGGAACTTGCAGAGCAACAACTCGGAATCACGCACAAGGGGACGTAAAAATGAATCGTAACAAATTACTTATTCAGTATTTTGAGCGCCATGATGGAACAACACCATCTACAAGGTTAAATAAGCATGAAAAAATGGCAGCAAGTGCATTTCATTTTTTCCGCGGCACAGCACCACTGATGTACAGTGACATTTTCGATGGGGTAATTGACCTACCAGCCTCAGTGTACGATATTCCAGTGACTATGATAATGGGAGACTGCCATACCAGTAACTTTGGGTTTTTAAGTGAAGAAGGCTCTCACGGTGAAACTCTAGTATTCACACCTAATGACTTCGATGATGCCTGCGTCGGTCATGCTATTTGGGATATATTCCGGTTCTTAGTCAGCTTGAACTTAGCACAGCAAGCTGGGCTTGATGTAAAAGAATCGACGGACTCGATGAACATAAAACAAAAACCTGCGGTATTAGCAGAGCGCATACCACACGCCCAAAGTGAGTTTTTGGCGCATTACGTTGCGACTTGCGAAGCGTCTTTACGCGGGGAGAATAATAGCCAAAGCGCGCTTACCGATTTCGACAAAGATCATATATTGCATAAGCGGTGGCAAAAGGGCTTGCAACGTTTGGTTGGTGGCTCAGCATTTAACGTCAAAAGTACCCTAGCGAAAGATGTTGAACTCACTTCAGTGCCATTGCGGTTTAAAGCTGATCCATTAAAGTTTGAACCCATTCATAATGATATTAAAGCTAATCTGCTAGAACAATTTAGGCCTTATGTCGACGATGATATTATCGACTGTGTTGAGCGGTTAGATGCAGGAACAGGTAGCAATCATTTAAAGCGCTTTTATCTGCTAGTGGGCCCCAAAGATCTAAATACACCAGAGCTTTATCATATTATCGAAGTCAAGCAACAAACCTTGGCAGCACCTTTGCACTACTTTAAAGATTTAAGTCCAATTAATCGCCTTAACCATGCTCATTTAACCGTGAACTGCCAACGTCAAATGCAGCGTAGACCTGATTTAATTATTGATGATGCGCTTTGGCAAGGTGTTCATTGGCTGGTACGTTCTCGTCATCATGCCCGAGTCGGTATTGATCCTGAACATATTACCCTAGGAAAACGTGCTGCTGAAAAAAATGGCTTTGAGCAATATGCCAAAAGCTGTGCGCAAGTTTTAGCTTACGCACATATGCGAGGCGACAGACGCTCAATGACCTATCAAGAACACTGTATAACCACTCTACCTCCACTCTTCACTGCACTTGTAAGCAAAGCAAACCAATATGCAAAGCAAGTGAATGAAGACTGGGAACTATTCAAGGCACTCAGAAAGTAGTACCTTTGGAATATCCAACGTTAGCCCATCACTCGCAAGGACAAGCTCTCCTTGATAATATGTGTGGGCTTCGTCTTCCAAATTATCCAGCAATCCAGGTCCATGATAACGAACGCTAAAGTGGGTTAAGACTAATAATGGAACTTTGGCCTGCTGAGCAAATTCAGCTATCCGCTTTGCATCACTATGCCCTGTATGATGGCCAACTTTTTTGAGATCTTTATGAGTAAAAGTCGCTTCATGGACTAATGCGTCTGCACCATCCACGTACTCTTTTAATAAACTCGGCTTCTCATTATCGCCACACACAATGACGGTGCGAGGTTGCCAACTGGGAAAAGCATATTTTTTAGATTCGAGCATTCTTCCCTGATACTCTGCATCAATGCCTTTTTGTAATTGATTAAAGTGAGGTCCTGTCGCAATATCATGCTGCTTCAACAAGCCAATATTTAACTTATTCGGTATTAGAGTTTCACTTACCTTAAAGCCAAAACTCGGAACACGATGCTTAAGCGTAATAACTTCCAATTTACAGAAATCAAAATGCAGACACACTTCATCCAGCTCTTCAATCGCGTTAGTTTTAAGATCAAAAGGCAAGGCTAAATCAGTGAGTGAAAATGTGGCATGTAAAAACTCAATGACTTTTTTGGGCGCTAATAGATAGACGGCTTCCTTTCTTCCCGACATTGCCATAGATGCCAATAAACCTGGTAGCCCATAACAGTGATCGCCATGGACATGGCTAATGCAGATCAAGCTGAGTTGATACAGGGATAATTTGGATTTTAGTATTTGATGCTGCGTCCCCTCACCACAATCAACTAAAACCCACTCTTTTGACTTTTCAAATTTAACCGCTGTTGCTGAAACATTTCGAAAAGTGGACGGGCTCCCAGATGAAGTCCCCAAAAACTCCAATTGCATAACTAACTTAAATCCATAATGATGATACTACAGTAAACAGTTTAAGTGATGTTAAACAATAGCTAAAGGGTTAATCCATGGACCATACTGCCACTCATCAAATTCTTGCTGTCGATATACAAGAGCGTTTTCTGCCACACATAACGCAATATTCAGAAGTTGTGAACAACACTGAAAAGCTACTAACTGCTGCTGAATTATTATCACTCGAGATATTACTGTTTGAGCAGTACCCTCAAGGATTGGGACGTACAGATGAGCGACTCATAGGCTTTCACATACGTCGTTTTGAGAAAACATCATTTAGTGCGCTTAACGACCCTTTGTCAAAAGCGGCCATCAGTCTAAATCCGACAACAATCAAAGTGGTTGTTGGCCTTGAAGCGCATGTATGTGTCTATCAGACCGTTCAAGATTTGTTGAGATTAAAACAACCGGTTATCGTCGTTGCTGATGCGATAGCATCTCGAAATATCCAGCATAAGGCATGGGCAATTGATCAGCTACGCAATGATGGCGCGATAATTATGAGTTTAGAAGCTGTGTTATTCGACATACTTAAAGATGCAAAACACCCTCATTTCAAAGCCATATCAAAACTGATCCGTTAATACGCTTTGATAGTAATAATAAAAATGAATATCAAAGCATTGGTGTGTTATGAAGAATGAACTCAATAGCAACCTCATCTTAAAAGTGTATGAGCATATCAGACAGCAAGGGCAAGATTATGAGCAAGGTAAGCAGTTTGAAGGGATCACTGCCTTCTCAGATCCTGACGGTTATACAATTTATCTAAAAGGCAGTGGCGTTTTTTTACGATTTGGCTTTCACAACACATATCAATTCAATTATGACAAAGAGTCTCAAAAAAATGATTTCATGAAAAAGATTAATTACATTGCGAGCATGTTAGATGGCTAGAAATAGAAACAGAGCAAGTGCACAGTCATCACAGACCTACATGGAGCAGGTCGTCAGCGCCTTAAAACAAAACCCAAACGCAATTAACGTGATTAAAGCTAATTGTCAGTACTATCAGGAGCAAGCCTATTTAAAAAAAGGGCTCAAACGTACCATTGAACACTTAGAGTGGGTGCTTGCTGCGGATGATAATATTGAGCGTATTTGCCAACAAATTATGGCTGATGACCACATTGGTAATAAGTGTCGTCAATACCCGTTACTTTTTAAAGGTGTCACTCCCCCCAAAAAAAATAGAATAAAAAATTAAAAACTCAACCAAACAAAAAGAATAGAGCAATATTTATGCAACCAAAACAAAGTACTTACTTACATCATGAATCTTGTATGCTCTTCATCATAGATAGTTGTAATTTTATCTCATTTTCACCTTGAGTTAACTTTTATAAATGACCGCTGAATGAAAAAGTGATATGGTATGTCGCATTTTTTGGAACCGAGAAAACTTGCTATGTCGAATGCAGTAGAGACTAAAGCGAATAAAAACTCTCCAGCGCCAGAACAACAAAGCGGCTTATTTAATCGCTTCTTGGCAACGGTGGAGTTTTTAGGGAACATGCTCCCACACCCAATCACCCTATTTGCAATGCTGTGTGTTGCAATCGTGGTCTTCAGTGGCATTGCCGACTGGATGGGCTTGAGTGCAATTGACCCTCGCCCAGAGGGAGCCAAAGGACGTGATGCTGACGGTGTCATTGAAGTAGTTAGCCTGATGAGCGCTGAAGGCCTACAAAAAATAATGACAGGCCTTGTCACAAACTTTACTGGATTTGCACCACTTGGGACTGTGCTTGTTGCATTACTTGGTGTCAGTGTTGCTGAGCACTCAGGCATGCTTTCAGCTGCTATGCGAGGCATGGTTATGGGTGCGTCTAAACGCCTTGTAACCTTCATGGTTGTCTTCGCGGCAATTTTATCAAATACCGCATCTGAACTCGGTTATGTAGTCCTTATTCCGCTAGCTGCCATGATTTTCCACAGTCTGGGCAGACATCCATTAGCCGGCCTAGCCGCTGCTTTTGCAGGTGTATCCGGCGGCTACAGCGCAAATCTACTTCTTGGCACAATCGACCCATTGCTTGCAGGTATTACAACACCCGCTGCGCAAATGATTGACCCAACTTATCATGTTGGACCAGAGGCAAATTGGTACTTCATGATGATTTCAGTATTCTTAATCGCCATTGTTGGTACTTTAGTTACTGAAAAAATTGTTGAGCCACGCCTTGGTAAATACAACCCAGACGATGCAAGCGTTGACTTATCAGAAAATAACATTGAGCATTTGACCGATAAAGAGAAAATCGGCTTGAAGTGGGCTGGTGTTTCTCTACTGATTGTATGTAGTATTCTAGCGCTAACTATCGTACCTGAGGATGGTATCCTTCGTCATCCTGAAACCGGTGCTGTAGCAGGCTCTCCATTCCTTAAAGGTATAGTTGTACTAATTTTTGTAACGTTTGCAATTCCAGGCTATGTATATGGTCGTGTTGTAGGCACTATGAAAACAGACCGCGATGTCATTGATGCAATGAGTAAGAGCATGAGCTCAATGGGTATGTATATTGTACTTGTGTTCTTCGCAGCTCAGTTTGTCGCATTCTTCAAATGGACTAATTTAGGAACTATTTTAGCGATTAACGGTGCGGCATTGTTGCAAGCGCTAAACCTTACGGGTCCAGAAGTTTTCATATTGTTCATCATGATGTGCGCAATGGTTAACCTATGTTTAGGCTCCTCTTCTGCACAGTGGGCCGTAACTGCCCCTATTTTCGTACCAATGTTAATGTTGGTTGGTTATGCGCCGGAAACTATCCAAGCTGCATACCGTATCGGCGACTCTGTGACTAACTTAATTACGCCTATGATGAGTTACTTTGGACTTATTTTAGCTGTAGCGACAAAATACAAAAAAGACATGGGAATAGGTACTTTGGTAGCCACAATGTTGCCTTACAGTATGTTCTTCTTTGTTGGTTGGGTCGCATTATTCTATATTTGGGTATTTGGGTTTGGCCTACCTGTCGGTCCAAACTCACCAATATACTACACACCTTAATTAATAATATGAGCATTTTTGCAACTGCAAAAATGCTCTTTCCTTTTCTTAGCTTCTCTTAAAATCGCCACTAATTACTTTTTTCATTATTTTTGTTACATGTAATTAAATGCGTAGATAACTTTCCTATTTAAGGTAAAATCATTAACGGCAGAGAAATTCCAGGTTAATCTTGTTAACTTACTTTGGTTGATTTAAATTTTTAAATAAAAATACGTCAAAGCATTTGTTATTATTCAAATGCTGTCCTAAAGTGCTAAAGGAATAACCGTAAAAGGAGCTTTCTCACCAATAAAAACTTGATGATAAGGCCAGTTATGTACACTTTGTTTTATTACCCTCGTAATGCCAGTCTTGCTCCACATTTTGTATTAGAAGCACTCAAAGTGCCGTACCAACTAGAACTTGTTGACCGTAAGAAACACGCTCAAAAATCTGCGCAATATTTGAGGCTCAACCCTACAGGTAGGATCCCCACACTTGTAGATGATGAGTTTGTGCTATTTGAAAGCGGCGCGATATGCTTATATCTTGCAGAAAAACACCCTGAGAGCCAGTTGATACCCACTGACCCTGTACAAAAAGGTGTTTTTTATCAATGGTTAATGTACTTTACAACGACAATACAAGCTGAATTAATGATTTATTTTTACCCTGAACGCCATACACAAAGTGCTTTAATGTATGACGATATCATTAAAACCCAGCAAACACGGCTCACTGACATGTTCACTATTGTGAATAGACATTTGGCTGGTAAAAGCTATGTAGTGAATGAACAATTCACTATATGCGACTGCTATTTATTTATGTTATGTATTTGGGCAGATGAGCTAAATACTCCTCCACTTCAATTTGAACATTTAGCAAAATACCTTCGTGAAATGGCAAAGCACCCTGTCATCAAAAAAGTTTGCGAAACTGAACAAACTGATTTAAGTCCATACAAATAAAACCTGTAACATAGAGTTGAGTATATAAAACAAAAGCCAATTTTACATAATGTCCTTTCAAATGTAGTTGGCTTTTAATTTACTTCATTTTTGGAGTCAGGCTTACTTAAGCATAACTTTAATCGAATACTTAGCTTTATCTCACACATAACTCAAAGTATTATATTACTCAAATTCCCTACCCCATTACTTATGCATCGTCTTTTAGATAAATATAATCAGCTTATAAAAAGTAGTACTTTAACTTTTGACCCAGCACAAATATCAGCTATTGATGAACTTGATAAGCTTTGCAATCAAATTACAACAGCGGCCCCTTCAAAAGGAATTTACCTATTCGGACCTGTTGGACGAGGTAAATCCATGCTTATGGATATGTTTTTTGAATCATTGACCATAAAAAACAAGCAAAGACTGCACTTTCATCATTTTATGCAAATAATCCATATGCAACTCAAAAAGTTCCAAGGGAAAAAAGATCCACTGAAGTTGATTGCTATTGACTGGGCAAAACATACAAAAGTACTCTGCTTCGACGAGTTCTTTGTGAAAGACATCGGTGATGCTATGATTCTAGCAGGCCTATTAGACGCGTTCTTCAAAGCTGGGGTTGTATTTGTCGCGACCTCGAATTCGCACCCTAGTGAACTTTACAAAAATGGACTGCAAAGAAACCGTTTTGAACCAACCATTGACTTACTCATGGCCAATTGCAACCTGATCAATATTTGCGGAGAGCATGACCACAGATTTGCAAACGGTTTTTCAGCAAACTTTTATTTTGAAAGTAATGAATTGGGTTTTTCATCTTTATTTTCATCACTTGGTGGCTCTCTGGGACTTACCCATATCAGTATCCAAAAGCGACCAGTGGAAATCTTAGGTGAATGTCAAAACGGCTTATTAGTTGATTTTATGGCCTTGTGCTCTGAACCACGATCAACCCCAGACTACATTCAACTTGCAAATGACTATGAGATAATTTTCATCAAAAATATACCTGCAATGGGATGTTCAGCTACGAATAGCTTAGTTGCTCAAGGCACTGAAGATGGCTACATAAGAGAGAAACAAGCATTTGAAGTAAGGCACTTTGATGATGAAGCAAGACGATTTATTGCACTCATAGATGAATTTTATGACCGTAAAAAGCTCATAGTCATTTCTTCAACGTATGGCCTACAAAATCTCTATACTGGGGAATTACTGGCTTTTGAATTTGAGCGTACCAAGAGTCGCCTGGTAGAAATGCAGTCATGGCCCTTACCTAGTCCATAACTTTTAAACCGTATTCGATACTTTATTTATGTTCTATCCACTTACCCCCTAAGCAACTGAAAAATTTATATCGTTAACGTACTTTTTATACCCCCATTTTATCGACTACTAATTAAGTTACTGAGTACTTAATTTTACACGCTGGAAAGTAGTAGAGTCGCAGGCTGAACCGCTTAGTGGGAGAGTTTTTATAATTTACCTGACTGCCCTGACGCAACCTGTGATACACAAACCTTCCTGCAACAGCAATTGGTGCACCTAGCTTAAAGCCAAAGACATCAAATCAATGCTCCAACCAAGCAATAAAACTTTTTAATTGGCTGCTTTTTACACACTGAGCGACTCAGATTTTACAGTTTAAAACTTAATCCACCATTGTTTTATGGACACAAAAAAAGCGAGCTATTTACTCGCTTTTTTCTAGTACTGACAGCTTTAGCATCTACTTATCTAGTTTAAGCTTCACGCCTTTCAAACGGCTTCTCACTGAGCTTATTTTACTGCGGTTTTTAACCCGCGCTTCACCACTCGCTTGGTTGCTCGGCCTGTTAGTACGCACTTTACGTCTTTGGTGGCTTGGCTTTTTACTTAAGTTATCAATTAAGTTTTCACGGCTAGCAACTTCATAGCCAGGAAGGTAATAACGTTTTATCTTTTGGCCGATCAAAGCTTCAATATGAAGCAAAAATTGTTCTTCTTCTCGGCTAACGAATGAAATTGCTTGACCTGAGTTGCCTGCACGGCCCGTACGTCCAATTCTGTGTACATAGTCTTCTGGAAGATAGGGTAAATCGTAGTTAACAACGCGTGGCAAGCCTTCAATATCTATTCCTCGTGCCGCTACTTCAGTAGCAACGAGAACGCGAACTTTACCTTCTTTGAACTCTCTCAGCGCACGGCGTCTAGCACCTTGCTTTTTATCACCATGACAAACAGTGGCTGCAATACCATCAAGCTCAAGCTCTTTTACAATTGTATCAGCATCATCTTTCATATTGACGAATACCAAGACTTGCTGCCAATTTTTCTTACCAATAAGTTCAGATAAAAGCTCTTTTTTACGTTGTTGCTCAACTGGGTAAACCACATGGCGCACTGTTTCTGCCGTCGTATTCTCCGGTGCTGTTTGAACTAGTTTTGGTTCTTTTAGTACCTGCTTGGCAAATTGCTTTACCGCTGATGGGAAAGTTGCTGAGAATAGTAATAGCTGTTTGTCTTCTTTAGCAAGCGCAATGACACGCTGCATTTCATCGATAAAACCCATGTCTAGCATACGGTCAGCTTCATCAAGCACCAAATGCTCGATATTTGCTAAATCGACACTGCCTAGTCGAACTAAGTCTAGTAACCTACCCGGTGTAGCAGCAACGATATCAGCACCTTGTGCCAATCGCTGAGTTTGACCATCAACGTTTACGCCACCAAAAACAGCAACGGTGCGCAAAGAGGTATGCTTTGTGAATGATTCACAATTATTCGCGATTTGCTCAGCAAGCTCTCGAGTCGGTGCTAGAAATAAAGCGCGAGGCGACTTTGTTGCCGTACCTTTTAATAGGTTGTGGATTACAGGTAAGGCAAAGGCAGCTGTTTTACCCGTACCAGTCTGTGCTGTTGCAAGCACATCGTGACCTTTTCTGATCACAGGGATGGCCGCCTGTTGGATCGGTGTGAGCTCTGTAAAGCCAATTTCATCTAAGGCTTTTAACAAAGGCTCTGGAAAACTAAACGATTTAAAATTCATAACGGCAAACCTGCGACCAATACTGAAGGGTCGCAGATTATACGTCAATTATTAGGATTAACAAAGCTTAAGTAGCGTCTCATCCACTAAATTTGCCTTTCCACCAACAATATACTGCTCATCTACTGCATTTATTAATTTTTGGCCTTCTATTTGTTGCTCTTTGTTCAGTGGAACATAAGGCAATCTAAACACAGGGCTTACAGCACCAGTCATAATTAAAGCAGTGTTGATAGCAATTGGGTTTGGCTCACAAAACAGCCACCCCATCAATGGTTGTAGATCCTTATTTAGTGTTTCATTTGGCGTATCCATTAATTGTCTAAATAGTTTAGGTACCAAATTTGATGTCACCGAGATCACGCCATGCGACTGAAATTTGTGACGCCCATCATGTGCTTCGTCATCATTGCCTGACCAACACGCAATCCCCTTGGCTTCATAGTGAGCAATTCGATCGTTACCGGCACATTCTTTCATACCAATAAAGTGCTTATGTTTGGAAATTGGTTCGATAATATCTGGCGTCAAATCTTGCCCTGTTCGACCAGGCACGTTGTAGATAAACGCCGGACCTATTTCAAGCACTCGATTAAGGTGCTCCAATACGCCAGCATCAGACGTGCGACCATAATATGGGTTTATTTGTAATGCAGCGTCCATACCAGACGCAAAACCATACTCGGTTGCCTTAATGGCTTCTCGAGTGTTGTTACTTCCTGTATTACCCACAATCACCAATTTATCTGAAAACTTGTTGACGCTATGTGCAATGAGCATCAAATGCTCTTCCCAATTCATCAGTTGGCCTTCGCCAGTTGTGCCACCGACTATAATACCGTCGACACCCGCAGCAATTTGCATTTCTACTAATGCGTCGTACGCCTGTAGATCAATTTCGCCTGACATGAGATATGGAGTTTTGATGGCCGTAATGAGGCTAGCTTTTCTTATCGTTTGTATACTTCGCATGCAATTTTTAGATAATTGTTTATATACGACATGTTTTATCACAATTGGCCCAGTATGCCGAGGGGAAAAGAGTAAGATTTAGAAAATTTCTTGCTTAAGTGATAAAAATCATACAAACTAAAAAACACTGTATAAATAACCAGTACCACTATGCGATTATCTGAATATTTAAAGTCAAACTTTTATGACGCTAATGAGCTATGCGCATTAATAAAAATTGAGCACGAACAGCTGCACATGTGGCAAGAAAACAGCATTTTCCCAAACGCAAGTTACAGCATTGAGAATCTAATTAAATGTAGCTCATATCTCGGCTTATACGAATGTGTAGAAGTCACCGACTACTACCCAAGGGGGGCGCTCGATTGGGGCCAAATGTTAGTTAAACATGCAGTAGAACATTCAAGTCACGCTTACGAGCTGTTCCAAAACAAATACATAACTGTACTCAAAGCATGTGCTGATAAAGGTGTTTTCAGTGAAGACGATAAGTTTGGAGATGATGTAATAGAACATATCCAGCAAGTATGGCAGCAGTTTTTATGCAGTAAATACGGAGTAATTAGCCAAAACGGGACTGTGGAAGAAGTCGTTTTTATTGACCTTGGTCGCTCAATCGTGGATACATTAACTGATGATAGAACCAGTAATAATATTCCGTCTGAGCACCGCTTACTACTGCATGAAGCACTTAAACTTCTTAACAAAGCACTAAGTTACAATGCAGCACACGAACAGCAAGACTCATTAAGATACAAATATATAGACAGCGTTATTCAAAAATATGATCTATCAGTACGGTAAGGCTTATTATATTTTGAATGTGATGTAATCCAATTGATTTATTCAATGACTATGAAAATAAAGCCGCTTTGATTACTCTCAGCGGCTTTATAGTTAAAGAATAAATTAAATTAGATTAATCATTTGCTGCAGATTGTAACTGCTCATAATGTGCTCTATATAATTCAAACCCTTTTAATACCCTCAACTTATCTTCACATAAACTGTCATACCAAGTATCAAATTTATCGTCGTCGTCTTGCTCACTCAAAACCTGATATTGGGCTAACAACTCTATAATGTCACTGTGTTCGCAAGTTAACTCATCTAATTGCTGAGCTAGCGTAGAATGATCCTTATTTTGCAGTTCCGCAATGACACTGTTATCTAATTGTTGTGATTCTTCGCTCACAGTGTTGTCCTCTTTCTCAATCTCGAATCTAGTTATAACAGGCTGATATTGAAGATCCAGTAACAATTTACTTATTCGTATAATCAATAGACAAAAAAGTGTAAAAAAAATTTCAGACAACCAATTGAAAACTATTCTCAAATAGAATATCATTTGTGACGTTATCACATTTCGTAAGGTTTAAATTTAATTATGAAAGCAAATATCCACCCGGATTATCAAGCTGTTGCATTTCATGACACGGCAGTAGACAAGTACTTTATCGTTGGTTCAACTATCAAGTCTGATAGAACCGTAGAAATCGATGGCGTTGAGTACCCGTATGTGCCAATTGATGTTTCAAGCGCATCACACCCGTTCTACACAGGTAAACAGAAAATCGTTGCTAGCGATGGTCGTGTTGCTAAGTTCAACCGCCGTTTCAAAAACCTATCTGCTTCAACTAAGTAAGATTCGGTTTTTAATTTACACCGCTATTTTATTAAGTAGCGGTGTAAAACGCCAGCAAGGTGTAATAAATATACTAAGGAGCATAAGTTGAAAGTTCTAAGTTCATTAAAAAGCGCAAAGAAAAGACCTGGTTGTCAAGTAGTTAAGCGCCGCGGACGTGTTTTCGTTATTTGTAAAACAAATCCACGATTCAAAGCTGTACAAGGTAATAAGAAAAAGAAGCGTTAATTATCTTCACTACAGTAAGAGCGCTTTTTCAACAAAGTGCTCGTTCATCTCAAGTCATTACCTCATCCTTACCTATTTTTTTAATACCCTATAAATAAAAAAGCGACTTTCGCCGCTTTATAAAAATTACATGTTTAACGTTTACGTCTTCTGAGCCAAGCCAAAGGCAAACTTAGCAATGCCAAGAGGCCAAATGAACCAGAATCACCATCCTGATCATCGTCATCATTTCCTCTTACATCAATTAAGTTAACCGTGACCTCTGTATAAGTCGATACATTGCCCAATGTATCTTGCGCTCTTACACCAAACCTTATTACATTTTGGAACTCAAAATCCAGTTCGCCTTGCACAACAATATCGCCATTGCTGGCAACACTAAACGGCGCATTACCAATCACCATAAATGCATCAACAGGGGATACATCAGGATCTGGATCGAAAAACTCTAATTGGCCTATGATTGTGCCTAAGCCTGCATTTTCCAATACTTCAAAAGTTTGCCCACTTGGGATTGATGGAACACGATCTGGGTTCTGCTCATCATCGGGCACATCAATAACTTCAACTGAAACCTCAACATAGTCAGATTCATTGCCATCAGTGTCGATTGCCTTGACCACAAAAACAAACATTGGTTGTGTCTCAAAGTCTATTGTGTCAGTGACTCTGATGTTACCATTTTCATCAATATCAAATGGCACATTCCCTAATATAGTAAATGAAGCAATTGGTGAGTCATCTGGGTCTGGATCTTCAAACTCCAATACGCCTATTATCGTATCGATAGCTGAATTTTCTGTAACTTCAAACTTCTGCTCATCTTTAATAACGGGCGCCACATCTTCATCACCTAACTCGTCCAATACTTTAATAACGACTTCGGTGTAATCAGAATAATTTCCTAATGAGTCCATCGCGCGAACAAAGAAACTGTATTGACTTTGCATTTCATGATCTAGCTCCATGGTAGCAATGATTTCACCACTAGGCTCAATGGTAAATGGCACTTCGTCTAAAATCATAAAGCTTTCTACAGGCGAAATGCCTGGATCTGGATCAGTAAAGCTAAGCATGCCAATAGACACCCCGGCTTCATTATTTTCCATGATTTCAAAAGTCTGCCCCTGATCAATCACGGGTGCGCGCTCAGGCGCTTCAGTGATGACTAATGAAAATGTTTTCTGACTTTCCAACTCGCCGTCGCTGACTGTTAGTGTCATATCTGCGCTAAACTCAATAAATGGACTGCCAGCAAGCACGCCATCAATAAACGACATTCCGGGTACCGATGGCTCTAATTGAAGCAATAACGGACTGCCCTCTACGTCTTCGACCTTGGAATTAAAGTCAATTTCTGTGAGTTCGCCGATAAATAGCTCAATATTTTCAAGCGGCTCAATGACAGGAGCATCATTGACTGAGTTTACTTTAATACTGACTGCAAACTGATTATCAGGAAGCGTGTCATTTGTTGGCTCTGGCTGAGCATCAGCTGTCATACCTTGGAATATAAATGTGTCTTCACCAAAATAGTTTTCATCAGGCATATACATTACATTCGCATAATCCGCTGACGTCACCACAGCCCCCTGCTCTAACTTATTTTCGCCTAACATCAACATACCGTTTTCAGGAAGCTGCACTATTTCGACCGAGGCAAATGCGCTAGAAAGGTTATCAACAAAAGCCAACCCAACACTCACTTTTGTATCTTCATCTGTTGAAAAAGCCCGTTCAATTTGATTGTTTATAGGCACTTTGTATGCACTGCGCCCGTGGGTAAACGCAAACAGTTCATTGCCTTTGATAGTAAGTTTGACAATATTAGTATTCGCGAGACCTGTGCCGTCAGCCATCCAGTTTTGTCCCCCATCAACGGAAACAAAGACCCCTAAATCTGTACCAACAAATAATCTTTGTGTATTTTGTGGATCTACGGCAATCGTCATCGCTGGAATGTTCGGCAGGCCATTATCACTGGCTTGCCAATTTTGACCGCCATCCGTTGATTTCCATACATGTGTTGCATCGAAATTTGATACGGTGGCATAGATAACCTGATTATCGGACGGATCAAATGCCAGAGAGCTGATCGTTACAGCCGATTCTGGTGTTGCGGTTGTCCATGTCGAAGCTGATGTGGCTTGATCAGCTTGGTAAGACACATAAATAGATCCGCCATTTGTTCCAGCAGCAACGGCAGTTTCAGTATTTGGCGCTATTGCGATTGAGTAAACTGAACCATTTAACGCACTGGATGCCGCAGACCAATTTGCAGCTTGATCATCCGTGCGCCACAGCTGACTACCACCAATCCATAAAACTTGAGGGTTAGAGGGAGCCATTTCAAAGCGTGTAATAAACGGGAAGCCATTATCGCCTGATATACCATTTATCGAACTGGTGAAGTTTTGCCCGCCATTTGTCGATTTGCGTAATGATAAACCTGTGGTCTCTGCAAAGAGGATATTGGGGTCTGTCGGATCTATCGCAGTCCATCCCCCATCACCGCCCAATATTTCAACCCAACTATTAAAGCCACCATCTTCACCAACCAGTGTACCGTTGTCCTGCGTACCGCCAAAGTAGCTCGTTGTGCTGGGTTTAACCGTACCATGATAAAACTGTGTCACAGCATAACCATTATTCAGTGTGGACCAACTCACACGTTGGCTTGCATCTGCATTCGCATTACCGCACACTTCATCAATAGTCAATCGTCCGCCAAGGGCATTATCTGTTCTTTGTATACCACCATCATTTGCCACGTATAAGGTCGTATTATTTACCCCATCATAATCTGGGTGGAATACGAACTCATGGTGATCTGCATGGGCATATTGAGGGTCTGTGGGGCTTAGCCACCAAATACTGGCAGGCACGAACGTCTGGCCTCCATCATCTGAACGGAATGTATCTATCCCCCCTGTCCAAACTACATCAGGATTGATAGGATCAACCGCGATTATATTATCATACCAGCCCTGATTAAATGATTGAGCAGTTCCACCTGTACACAAGTCCAACAAACCAAAATAAGGGTTGCTAAGCAGCAAACTTGTAAACCTATCTGCTGTGTCTCTTGTTACCGTCGTTACCCAAGTAACCCCCATATCGGTAGACTTGTAAACAGCATCCATTGCATGGTCATTGCGATTTGCTGCCAATGCATAAATAATGTTGTTGTCTGACGGTGCTACCGCAATCGTTGTTCGGCCCTGATTTGTTCCCGCGATCACTTGTGTCCAGTTCTCTGCTGCATCAGCACTTCTGTGTACACCTCCGGTGCTAAATGACCCACATGCGGAAAGCAAAACATCGGTGTTTGACTGAGATATAAGCTTAAGATCTGTACAGCCAGCCGAGGCGCCTTGAGGTACGAACTTAGTTTCCCAGCTAGCCCCCCCATCTGAGGATTTATGCACACCCGAACGTGTAGCTGCATAAAGCGTATTCGCATTATTTGGACTAAAAATAATTTTATTGACATATTGAAAGTCAGTATTACTTGCGGTGCTGGACATTTGAGTCCAAGTAGCACCTGCATCTTCAGATTTGAAAATGCCATCACCACGCAGCGCGTCAAAATTGAATAGGCCCTCACCTGTTCCTGCATATAGTATATCTGAATTGCTCGGATCAAATGTCAAAGTGGTCACAGCAAGGTTGGTCGCCAGATCACTCAGAGGCTGCCATGATGCGCCTGCATCCGTTGTTTTCCAAACTCCACCTGCAACCCCTGCCGTATACATAATATCGTGATTGGTCGGGTGGATAATTAAAGTTCGTGTTCGTCCACCAATATTGCCAGGCCCTAGTTCCTGCCACTGCCCTAACTCTTGATTTTGCCCATCCGGTGCGTTTAACTGAGGTGTATAATCCGCAATCACACTATTCGATGGTATGGAAAAATGTGTCATTTGCTTAATTTGCTTCAGAGCTTCTGAATACTTTTCTACTGGTAGTGAGGTTTCACCGACCGGCAGCCTTTGAAGAACATAAAACTCTTGCGCCTCTTTAGGTTTATCATATCGCTTAGGTGACTGTGATTTAGACTGCGCTTTTTTCTCTAGAAATTCTGCTTGACGCTCGTATGGCGTTAATGTTTTCTCTTGCAGTGCGAGATATGCAGCTCCGCCGAGTGCAATCGCCACAGCAACACTAACAGGATGAAGAAGTCTCATTGATTTATCCCTTTTCATATATAAATGATTAGAGTGCCTATCAAGGCAAGAGATCGAGACTTCTTAAATATAACCGCGTGTAATAATCCGCTTCGCTAGATTTTGCATTCAATATGCCATAACCTGAGATCATCACTACATTTAACATCGTTCTTTAAGATAGGTATCCGACTAGAGTGTAGTAATAAAAAACCATTAAACCACAAAAAGTTTGTCAACCCCTCTCCTATGCACTTATAGGGAAAATGCAGGTTCTATACAGGCTTTTGATAATTAACACATTACTTTTAAATACGAAGGGCCGAAAAGGTAGAATAATCAATAAAGAACTATAAGCTTTTGTTAAGTCGCTTAGGGCTAGTTCCCAAAGAGTAACTGCCAAATACTCGGAGGCTCATGCAACTTATGATATTCTTCTCTGAGTATATCAATCTCTTTCAATGCTTGACGTGCTTCAGTAGAGTAAGAGTTTCTGGCAAGCCCTTTGGCTTTTTCTGCTAGCTTGATAATACGATTTAGGCCTTCGATAGATTTTTTTGTCTTTTCTTTGGCAAAGCTCTGGGCCTTAGCCTGTTCAACTAACGCGATAAATTTGTCTAAATGCGTTATCATGACATCTTGCTGTTGTGCTTTGATAGCCAACTTGTACTCATGGCCCATTTTTTTCATAATTTGATTAAGCTCACTTGTCTGTGCACACACAGTAAAGCTAGAAAACAGTAAAACAACAAGAATAAACTTCATAACACTCCCCTCAAAGTTTGGGCTAGTATATATAAATGAGCTTTGTATTCAAGGTAAATAATGTGCAATGAAAAATATGATTTTTATAGTTAAAAAAGTTTTAATATTCATAGTTTTAACTTACATTATTTATTTCCCAGTCACAAATGCACTCGAACAAGAAACAACACAGCCTGTTAAGGTCACGTTTGTCAACCCAGGTTCCAGCGGACTTAACCCCACAGGTAATTTTTGGCTAAACGTTTCAAAAGTAATGAATGCAGTGGCACAAGATACCAATATGGACCTCAATATCTTATACGCTGAGCGCAACCATATACTGATGAAGCAATTAACTAAGCAGGCGCTAGAGTCAGATGCAGATTACATCATTTTGGTTGATGAAAAGCGCGTAATTACAGAAGTATTGCTGAACTCAACTAAAACCCATCCAAATATATTGTTCCTGTTAAACAGTCCAACGCAGCTCGAAATTAACAGACTCACAGCCAAAGGTTTCGGAATAAAAGCCGCAATCTTACCTGATAATTATCAGGCAGGAAAAGAACTCGCTAGAGAGCTAGTTCATTCAACGCAGTCTGCCAGTGGCGTTAACGAGTCATTCTCGATGTTGGCTTTTCTCGGAGATGTAGCAACCAATGCCGCACTTGAGCGAGAGCAAGGTTTACTTAGCTATACCAACCGACTCCCTCACATCAAAGTTATTGATAAAGTTGACGCTCAGTGGTCTAAACAAAGAGCACACGAACTCGCTAGAGGTCTTTTACGAAGATATCGAGATGTCGAGTTAATTTGGTGTGCCAATGATGCTATCGCATTTGGTGTGAATCAGGCTGCGGTAGAACTGGGAGTCAGAGAAAAAATTAATATTGGTGGGATCAATTGGGATAATGGGCATGAAGAGAAGCTAGATGTGTCCATTGGAGGCCATGTCCTCTTAGGTGGCTACTTGCTCATTGAGCTTAAAAAGTATCAGCAAGGTCTAGTAAACTATATTGGCACGCAAAAAGTAGCAATTTTTAGGCCTTACAGCCATACCTTCGAACCAATTTACAAGGCAATACATGAAGATAACTTAAATCAAATAGACTTTTTACAATTTGTCAATCAAAAGAAAAATTACACAATTATGACTCTAAACAAAGAATTAAATTTTTAACCTACTTTTAACCACCACTGAAAAATTTTATTTACCATACCAACACTAAATGAAATTGCATTTCAAATTAAGTTTTAGTTATAGAAATATTAACCTTTTATTTTTTCCGGGCATTTTTTGCACTATTGACAGTTTTTGCAATACCTGTTTTAGTTAAATTGGTTAACAACATGTAACTAGGACAAACAAAATGAAACGTAATATTCTAACAAGCACGAAATATACTTTACTTGCCCTTGGCGTTGCGTCTGCGCTTGGTGCTGCGACTGCACATGCAGCAACATCTGAACGTATGATAGTCACTTTAAAAGAAGAATCTATGGCAAATGCATTCCCAGTCGCATTGTCAGAAGCAGAATTAGTTGATTATAAATCACAGTCGTTAAGCTTATTTGCGAACAATATCAATGCTCAAGCAATTAAAACGCTGCCAAGCATTAACGCTGTAGTTATGGAGTTAAGCCCAGAACAACTATCAGCACTCGAGAAAGATGGTAATGTCGTTACCGTAGAGGTGGATCCAAAACGCTACGTACCAGAGCTTATCGACGCAGAGATTGCACCTTTTGCAGAATCAACACCATATGGTATTAACATGGTCCAAGCGAAATTGGTGAGCGATGCAGCAGCAGCGAACCGTAAAGTTTGTATCATGGATACAGGTTACATGCGCAGCCACGAAGACCTTGTAAGCGCAGGCGTAACAGGTGATGATGGTTACGGCTCAAATGATACTGGTCTTTGGTATAACGATGGTAACGGTCATGGTACTCACGTTGCGGGTACTATCGCCGCTCTAGGCGGAAACGGTACTGGTGTAGTCGGTGTGAATGCATCAGGTAACCTTAAGTTACACATTGTAAAAGTATTTAATGATTCAGGTCGTTGGGCATATGGTTCAGACCTAATTGAAGCAATTAACCAGTGTGAAGCAGCAGGTTCACACATCACTAGTATGAGTTTAGGCGGAAGTGGCAGCTCTACAGCAGAGCGCAATGCATTCGACCAAAGTTATCAGCGTGGCATGCTTCATATTGCAGCAGCCGGTAACGGTGGCAACAGCTCTCTTAGCTACCCAGCATCTTATGATAATGTTGTCTCTGTCGCCGCTGTAGATAGCTCTGAAAATAAAGCCTCATTCTCACAGTACAATAGCCAAGTTGAAATTGCAGGCCCTGGTGTTGGCGTAAACTCTACGTGGAATAACGGTGGCTATAGAAGTATCAGTGGTACATCTATGGCGACGCCTCACGTTTCAGGTGTTGCAGCACTTGTGTGGAGCAACTACCCTAACTGTTCAAATGCTCAGATCCGCGCAGCTCTAAATGCAAGCGCAAAGGACAAAGGCGCAGCTGGTCGTGATACTTCATACGGCCATGGTATTGTTCAAGCAAAAGCTGCATACGATTACTTGGCACAAAGCTGCGGTGGCGGTGGTGACCCAGTTCCAGTAGCTGACTTCTCATTCTCAACAAGTGGTTTAACAGCGACATTCTCAAATACTTCTACGGCAGGTACTTACAATTGGACATTTGGTGATGGTAACGGTAGCTCACAGAGCTCACCTACTCATACCTATGCGCAAGCAGGTACTTACAATGTAACACTCAAAGTAACCAATTCAGCTGGTGACTTTGATTCAATCGTTAAGCAAGTAACTGTAGAGGATGCTGTCATACCTCCTGGTTGTACTGGCCTTAGCGAGTGGAGTGCATCTACATTCTATCGTGTTGGTGACCGAGTGTCTTATAACGGTTATGAGTACAGATCAACTTGGTGGTCTCGCGGTGCTCAGCCAAATATATTCACCAATGTTTGGAGCAGAGTTGGTAAATGTAACTAATTCTCATATTATACTGAGAATATAACACTAGTTATCAATATAACCCCGACACAAGCCCACTGTGTCGGGGTTAGTTTTTCTTTAAAGAGGTAAACCCCAATCAACCCTGCGCCAATAATCCCAATAGCTCTTTTAAGCGCTTCTAAAATACCAGGTTGAATACTTTGAAGCGCGATAAATTGAAAGGTCACTGCCATAGAAAAACACACTGAAGCAGCGATCCAAATTGGCAAATGCTGACGAATATCTTTTAAATTTAATGAAGGTCGGTACAAAAGTGAATTCAGCACTAGCACGATAAATGTGACATATAAAACATGAAAATCGACACGGCTATGTTGCAGCGCTTGCTTGTCCAGAACAATACAAAGCCCCCAACAAAATGATGTGACGACAATATAACCTGCTCCAGGTTCACGAATAGAAAAGCGCCCTCCTTGGAGAACAAATGATGCTATGACCAGCACTGTCACCGCTATTAACTCAACTTCCCTAAGCGCTTCACCTAAATAGAGCCAAGCAACCGAACCGGAAATAACTGGAGTTAAGCATAGCATGGGCAGCATCAGCGCAACTTTACCTACTGCCAATGCCCGTATAAAGCATACACTCCCTACACCCGCCAATACCCCACTGAGCGTCGCTGGGAAAAAATAGTTAGATTGCGGAAATTCTCCACTGACAAAAACCCAATAAAAAAAGTAAGCCGGTAGAACGATGGCACTAAAAACAACCGACATTATTGGCGCAGAGAAATGAGCAGACAATCGTTTTCGGGTGTAGTCAAATCCAACCCAGCAAAAAGCACTAAAAATGGCAAATTCCATATCCTACCCTAACAATTACTCAAAGCTATTTGTGTTTGCCTTTTCATGTATGAATTAATTTTTGGATGCGCTGGGCGCCAACCAGACAAAAATCGATAAAAATCGGCCCATATAAAACTCCAACAATTGCGCCATTCAGTTTCTAGCGCATCACAATCTATTGAAGAGTTTTGCGCCTTTAGCGTTTGTTTTAATGAACAAAAATAATAGTCTAATAAGACTGAAGCTTCACTTTCCATTTGTCGCGCATCGAATACTGTTGTAAACAGTAACATCACATCAGACAGGCCATTCCCTAATCCCGTATGCTGAAAGTCATAACCGATAACTTGCAGTTCATTAAATGCAAAATTCGCCAGTTTAGCATCACCATGAATAAGTGTTTTGTAGCGAGTATTGCTCAGCGTTTCATCTATTACATATGCCGCTTTTTTAAGAGGTAAATTAGACATTTTTGAAAATTCGTCGGGGCGAGTTGCAAGATGCCAGTAATTACCAAAGCCAAGGACACCAAAATGTGTATTAACTATATTTTCGCAAATCCAGTTTGCATGGAACGAAGCAAGCCAGCTAAGCATCGATTTAACATGAGCATTTGTGGCCGTATCAATATTGCCAAAACCGAATGCCTCAAAATCTTCAAGCACAGTCACAAAAGTACCATCAGACTCTATTAATTCTAAGGCTTTCGGCGTTAAACAAGCGCTCGGCAATGCCTCTGCAAACTGACTATAAAAATATTGCTCTTTTATATAGCTATTTACTTTTCGTTGTAAAGAAAAGGCGGTTTGTTTTATATTTACATGAGACAGATTTTCCGGCACTTGGCTGATTTTAACAGCATACTTTTTATTGCCGATCTGAAACTTTTCCAGCGTACCACAGCCATTCCAAAGTGTTTTCGTATCCGAGCTATGTCTGTTTAGGTTATTTAAATACTGTAAGTAGAGAGAGTGCTGCATAAAAAACCAATCACTTTTTTATGCAGTGTAAACGAAACGCCCGCTTATATAAATAAACGGGCGTGAATTGAAAGCCTATTGATTTACAGCAGATTGGAGCGATTCAGTCTCTTGCGTACTGTTTACCAAGTTCAAATCAAAATCAAATTCATCTACTCGAATAGCCACTTCGCGTTTGCGATTATAATCGACTAATTTAACGTACTCTTGCTCACTAATAATACTCGCGACAAATGCATTGTTGAGTGTATCGCTAAACGTGACGCCCGATTTGATTTCACGCTTCTTAAGCGCACGCTTAACCTTAGCCAGTGAATCTAAGCAACCCATTTTTGCTTTATAAGCTTGCTCATTGATGTGATGTCCATCACCTTCAATTGGCTTAACTAGATGAGTTAGCTGCTGTTTAAAGTCAGTATCTAGCTGAGCTGCTTTTGCCAACTCCCTGATCATATCATCGCTAATTTTTGGCATACGATGCGTGTAGTTCATTGTCGCAAAACGCATAAAACGTCTTGCGGCCTTATTAGGGAAGTTATCTAAAAACTTGTGAAGCGCATTTTCGGCTTCCATTAATGCATAACGAGTCGCATAGTGGAAGTAAGGTGCTGCTTGCGCTCTGTCCTGCTCAGATACTTTTTGCTCGAAATATCTGATGGAAGCCATTGCCGCATAAACGAAACTCATTACATCGCCCAATCTCGCTGACAGTAATTCGGCTTGTTTTAACTTTCCACCGAGCACCAACAAAGAGAAATCAGCGTAAACAGCTAGCTTAGATGCGAGTTGATGAGCCGCTTTTTCGTACTGTATAACTTCCGGTAATCGTGACGTGCCAGTGGCTAAAAATGGAAAAACACCAAGCTTAAATGCGCGAAGTCCATTACCTATACTATACCCTACCGTCTTCCTAAGAATTTTATTGAACTCTTTATCTGCATTAGGCTGCTCACTGTGAATTGACTCAACCATCGACTGCAAGTATGGATGACAGCGCATCACACCTTGACCAAAAATCATAAGATTTCGCGTTAGGATATTAGCCCCTTCAACTGTAATAGCTATAGGTTGCGCAACATAACCGCTTGCCAAAGTGTTCTGTGGACCTGTTTGAATTGCTTTACCTGCCAATACATCCATAGCTGAATCAAGTACGTCCCTGCCAAGCTCTGTCATATGGTATTTCGCAATCGCAGTAACAACTGATGGCTTCAAGCCCATACCCAAGCCTTCAGTTGTCAATACACGCATAGATTCTTGTAAGTAAGCCTTGCCTGCAATATCAGCCAACTTTTCTTGAATTCCTTCAAATTGGCCAATCGCAAGTCCAAACTGTTCTCGGACAGCTGCATACTCAGATGCAGATTTAAGCGCAACTTGGCTCGTCGATACACCCAATGCAGGTAAAGAGATGCCTC
Source organism: Pseudoalteromonas luteoviolacea (assembly GCF_001750165.1). Taxonomy (NCBI): domain Bacteria; kingdom Pseudomonadati; phylum Pseudomonadota; class Gammaproteobacteria; order Alteromonadales; family Pseudoalteromonadaceae; genus Pseudoalteromonas; species Pseudoalteromonas luteoviolacea. The sequence continues at coordinate 277,330 of NZ_CP015412.1, read as the reverse complement.
GCCCTGCGCCCAAGCAACTAACAAGCATTTGCCAACCACGGCCAATATTTTGTTGACCACCGATGATGAACTCCATCGGAATAAACACTTTATTGCCTCGAGTGGTACCGTTGTAAAAACGTATACCCATGGGATCGTGACGGTTGCCAAGCTCAACACCTGGATGAGATTTTGGGATCAAAGCACAGGTGATACCTAAAGATTCTTTGCCTCCCAATAAACCATTAGGATCAAACACTTTAAATGCCAAGCCAAGCACAGTCGCAATCGGTGCAAGCGTGATATAACGCTTATCCCAAGTCACCTCAAGACCGAGCACCTCTTTACCTTCAAACATACCCTTCGTTACAATTCCCTGATCTGGAATACCACCGGCATCAGAACCTGCCTCAGGGCTTGTCAGTGCAAAACAGGGAATTTCACGTCCATTTGCAAGTCTTGGTAAATAATGAGCTTGTTGCTCAGCTGTGCCGTAGTGAAGAAGTAACTCACCAGGACCTAAAGAGTTTGGTACCATGACGGTTACGGCAACAGCCGAAGATTTGGTTGCAATAGTTCCGACAATCGTTGAATTTGCATAAGGGCTAAACTCTAAGCCACCATACTGCTTTGGAATTATCAAAGAGAAAAATCTCTCTTTTTTTAGGAAATCTAAGATATGTTCGGGCAGGTGTTTCGAGTTTTGAATGTGATTCTCATCGATCATTGACATCAGCTCTTGAACTGGGCCATCTAAAAATGATTGCTCTTCCGCTGACAATTTAGCCTCTGTCACTGCTCGCAGTGAAGCAAAATCTGGTTTTCCTTGATATACAGAGCCTTCAAGCCATACATCTCCTGCATCTAACGCTTCTTGTTCAGTAACTGAAATGCTTGGCAATATTTTTCTTAGTTGTGTTCTTAAACTCATAATAAACTCATCCGACCAGATAGATATACCTACATTACGGCATAAAAATCAATTTAGATCAATTGCTCAAATGAAATATTTAACTGATTTTTTACTAAAAATACTAATTTAGCTTCAAAACCTACTAAGAATTAATAGCTTACAAGTGTACGCTGAATTTATATTTTTTTTGCATGAATAGGCATAAATTAGAAAAGAAAAACTATAAATCTAAAAAACTGCATATTTTGCGTTCGTTATTGTCATAAGTACTTGCGGACAAATTGAAATTTCTAACCCTCTTCTTCCGCCACTCACGTAAATTTCATCGTAACCCTCTGCACTTTTATGCACCAATACAGGAATACGCTTTTTATGAGCAAATGGACTGATCCCACCGAGTAAATATCCAGTCGCGGCTTGCGCGCTATTTTTGTCAGCCATATGCGCTTTTTTGCCTGACGCAGATTTAGCAAACAATTTTAAATCAACTTGCTGTGTAGCTGGTGTCACACCAATAAATAACTGACCATCTACTTCTATCACCAAGGTTTTAAACACCTTATTTTCATCAAGTTGTAACTTTGAAGCCGCTTCTTGTGCATAATTAAGAGAATTTGGATCATGTTTAAATTTGAGAACTTGAAAATCCACTTTATTTTTTTTCAAAAGATTTATTGCTGGAGTCATAAAAACCCTTATTTTTCAGTATTTAATAAAAAGTGAATGTGCCACTTTTTATGTCAAATCAAGGCGAATCGATACTATTCTATTTTTTGTAATCTTTTAGTCAAAAATTGTACTAAATTATGCTCGACATTGAGCCAATGTCGACTAAAGTTGTATGTATCAGCATATTTTATAGTCCTTAAATAATGCTGCTTATGCATGATTTGGTTGCACCAATACATGAGTACGTTATATGTATACAAGTCTGTCGAGTATTACCGGTGTCAGTTTGAGTCTTTTGACCACCGTGTTGTTTTTAAATAGTGAGTACGACGCTTGGATAGACAAACTTGAATGTAATCAAAAGTGCGAGTTATTTGGGTGTCAATCTGGAACACTGATTTCAGGAGAAAACCGACGAGACTTATTATGTCGGTGCAACGATGATATGGATTATCTCGTAATATTAGACTGAGAGTAAAACGGCGCCATAGGCGCCGTTTTGATTCAATTCATTACCAATTACTTGGTTAAATCATCAAAAAACTTTTTCACACCATCAAAAAAGCCCTGTGCTTTAGGACGATTTTTACTGGTGTCACCACTCATGCTTTCTTCAAGCTCTTTGAGTAGCTCTTTTTGACGCTCGTTTAAATTAACTGGCGTCTCAATAACAACTTTACAAATTAAATCACCAACAGAACCACTGCGCACAGACTTAACGCCTTTACCACGCATACGGAACATCTTTCCAGTTTGACTTTCTGAAGGGATCTTAAGATTCGCTCTGCCATCTAATGTCGGCACTTCAATTTCACCGCCAAGTGCTGCCGTTGTAAAGCTGATTGGTACTTCACAGTACAAATTATTACCATCACGAACAAAAATCGGATGCTCACGAACACTAACTTGAACGTACAGGTCACCGGCTGGCGCACCATGCATGCCCGCTTCACCTTCACCAGATAGACGAATACGGTCGCCAGTATCAACCCCAGCTGGGATTTTAACTGATAGTGTCTTAGTTTTCTCTACACGACCTTGTCCATGACAGCTGTCACACGGATCTGAGATAACTTGCCCAGTACCTTGACACGTTGGACAAGTCTGTTGAACAGCAAAGAAACCTTGGCGCATCTGTACTTGACCTGCACCATGACATGTAGAACAAGTTTTTGGCTTTGAGCCAGCTTTTGCACCACTGCCGTCACACGGTTTACAACTTACCCATGTAGGCACTTTAATTTCAACGTCTTTGCCTTTTACAGCTTCCTCTAAGCTTAAATCTAAGCTGTAACGAAGATCGGCACCACGTTGCTGTCTTGATTGACGACGACCACCGCCGCCACCAAAAATATCACCGAATACGTCCCCGAAGATATCGCCAAAGTCGGCTCCGCCACCGAACCCGCCATGGCCTCCACCACCGTTTTGTTCAAACGCTGCATGGCCGTATTGATCATACATCTGGCGTTTCTGACTATCCGTAAGGACCTCGTACGCTTCCTTTACTTCTTTGAACTTAGCTTCTAAAGCTTCATCACCCGCAGTACGATCTGGGTGATACTTCATTGCTAGGCGCTTATAGGCCTTTTTTATATCACGTTCACCGGCGTCTTTTGAAACACCTAATACTTCGTAATAATCACGTTTGGACATAGTTATCACACTACTCTTACAAGACAACTCACCGACACATACGTTCGGTTGTGAGCCAAAATTTAAAAACACGAAGGGCGCGTCTAGCGATGTCGCCGCGCGCCCTTAACAGTCAACAATTACTTGTTGTCTTTAACTTCTTCAAACTCAGCATCAACAACATCGTCGTCTGCTTTTGCAGAACCTTGTTGTGCGCCAGCGTCAGCACCAGGACCTGCTTGCTGTGCTTGTGCATTTGCTTGAGCGATTTCCATTAGCTTTTGAGATTTCTCTGCAAGCGCCTGAGTTTTTGCATCGATGTCTTCTTTGCTGTCGCCTTTGATAGCTGCTTCAAGCTCAGTTAAAGCACCTTCAATTGCAGTTTTATCTTCAGCTGGAAGTGCATCACCCGCTTCTTCAACTTGCTTGCGAGTAGCGTGAACTAAAGCGTCAGCTTGGTTACGTGCACCAACTAACTCTTCAAACTTCTTATCTTCTTCAGCGTTTGCTTCAGCATCACGTACCATTTTCTCTACTTCATCATCGCTTAGACCTGAAGAAGCTTGGATAGTGATCTTTTGCTCTTTACCTGTATCTTTATCTTTCGCAGATACATGTAAGATACCGTCTGCATCAACATCAAAAGTAACTTCGATTTGTGGTGCACCACGTTGAGCAGGACGAATACCTTCAAGGTTAAACTGACCAAGAGACTTGTTATCAGTTGAACGCTTACGCTCACCTTGTAAAACGTGAATTGTTACTGCTGACTGGTTATCTTCAGCTGTCGAGAATACCTGTGACTTCTTCGTTGGGATAGTCGTGTTTTTCTCGATTAGGGCAGTCATTACTTGACCCATAGTCTCGATACCTAGAGAAAGTGGGATAACGTCAAGTAGAAGAACGTCTTTCACGTCACCAGAAAGAACACCACCTTGAACCGCCGCACCAAGTGCAACTGCTTCATCAGGGTTTACATCTTTACGCGCTTCTTTACCAAAGAACTCAGCAACTTTTGACTGAACTAGCGGCATACGTGTTTGACCACCAACTAAGATGATGTCATTAACGTCGCTTACAGAAAGGTCTGCATCAGCTAGAGCACGCTTAAGCGGTTCAATAGACTGAGTAACTAGATCTTCAACTAGTGATTCAAGCTTAGCACGCGTTAGTTTAACGTTCATGTGCTTAGGACCCGTTGCATCCGCAGTTACATAAGGAAGATTAACTTCAGTTTGTTGTGCAGATGAAAGCTCAATTTTAGCCTTTTCAGCAGCTTCTTTAACACGCTGCATTGCAAGCGGGTCAACCTTAAGGTCAATGCCTTGCTCTTTCTTGAATTCTTCAACTAGATAGTTGATAACACGGTTATCAAAATCTTCACCACCAAGGTGTGTGTCACCATTTGTAGCAAGTACTTCAAACGTGTGCTCACCGTCTACTTCGTCAATCTCGATGATTGAGATATCGAAAGTACCACCACCTAGGTCGTATACAGCAACGACATTATCGCCTTGCTTTTTATCCATACCGTAAGCTAGAGCAGCGGCTGTTGGCTCGTTGATGATACGCTTAACATCAAGACCAGCGATACGACCAGCATCTTTAGTTGCTTGACGTTGTGAATCGTTGAAGTATGCAGGCACTGTGATAACAGCTTCTGTTACTTCTTCGCCTAAATAGTCTTCCGCTGTTTTCTTCATTTTCTTAAGAACTTCAGCAGAGATTTGTGGTGCTGCACGCTTTTCACCGCGGACTTCAACCCAAGCATCACCATTGTCAGCTTTAACAATGTTGAAAGGCATGATGCTGATGTCACGTTGTACTTCTTCGTCTTCAAAGCGACGACCAATTAGTCGCTTGATTGCATATAATGTATTTGTAGGGTTAGTAACTGCTTGACGCTTTGCCGGTTGACCTACTAGCGTTTCGCCTTCCTCTGTAAATGCAATAATCGACGGGGTAGTACGATCGCCTTCAGCGTTTTCAATAACGCGCGTGTTCTCACCATCCAATACTGCTACACAAGAGTTAGTAGTACCTAAATCGATTCCAATAATTTTACCCATGTGAATCTTCTCCGACCTCAAAAAATTCGTTGTTCTGTTAGATGACTTGATAGATAGGGGCGGCAAATTCTAATTCAACCTTTAACAAGAAAAAAATTTCATTTTTTTTCAATTTTTTTTATTTTTAGGATGAACAGAGCAAAAAGCAGACAAAAAAACCTGTATTTATCGGATTAGAGTTTATATTCTAAACCCAAAATAACGAGACATGGATTTACTATGGATTTTGAAACTATCATTTCTTCTTGCGAGCTTAACGAACAACCAAGTCATTTAAACGTACCAAGCACATGGAGCCAAGGTCGAACCGTTTTTGGTGGGCTAAGTGCAGCATTAATGCTAAAGCATATGTTCAATCAATTGAATGACGATGACAGAAGGTTATTGTCGTTCAACTGCAATTTCATCGCTCCATTATTTGCCACAGAACCTTTTACTATTAATACAACTATATTGAGGAGCGGGAAAAGCGTTACTCAAATAGAATCACGCATAGAACAACGAGGCTCAATATGCTTGGTATCATTAGCATGTTTTGGACAACAACGCCCTTCTAATATTAGTGTAGAGTCACAAAGCACGCCTAGCACTCTCAATACGCATATAAATGATGCAAACACAATACAGTATGTTGAAGGTATATTTCCTGCTTTCATTCAGCATGTAGATTTAAATATTCAAGCTGGCGCAATGCCATTTAGTAACGCTGAATCTACCGAACTCCACGGTTGGATGAAATTTAAAAAAATGCCTCAAAAAACTGCACTTGAATTGTATATATTGGCACTAGCAGACGCATGGCCACCAACACTTCTTCAACTGTGTGATAAACCGTCTCCTGCTAGCACGGTATCTTGGTATATAGAGTTTCTCCAACCCCTGGAAACAAGTATGCTTGATTGGGTTGGGTATGAAGCGATCACACATCAAGCAAGTGATGGATATGGCATTGAAGACGCCAAAGTTTTTTCTAAAACAGGAGAACTACTCGCATTAAGTCGCCAAACAGTTGCTGTATTTGATAGTTGATCTTCTTGGTTTGCTGGAACACAATAGAGTATAGATATTTTTTATTGTGTTTCGGATTGTGATAACTGCTTGCCAACATTGTGATTATTTAGTGTCTATCGCACATATGGACAAGCATCAAAGAGCCATATGCCCACATTGTGGTAACACTTTAGCTAATTGTAAAATTGACTACAACCAGAGCATTAACGCGTTTGGCCTATCCTCTATACTATTCCTTCTAGTTAGCTTACATCCGCATTTTATTTCGTATGCGCAACATGGCCTCAAACAATCCATAAGTTTAATTGAAGCAATATCATTGCTCGCAACCAATTTTAGTGCGCTACTTGCTGGGTTACTTGCATTTACAATTTTGTTAATGCCCTTAGCTGCTCTCATACTAATAATGTTGGCGCACTCCCCATTTTGGCGCCACCTCAACCCCAGTAATGCCCGTATAATTGTCAGAGCATTAATGCTGCTTAAACCGCTCAATTTAGCTGATATATTTCTGGTTGCAGTATTGATAAGTGCATTTAAACTAACAGAGTTTGCAGAAATAGAAGTAGGTCTTGGGTTTTGGTCCTATATTTTATTTGTTTTATGCTTTATTGAAACACTCTCATTACTCAGTAAAGAGCAGCTATGGGAAAGAGAGCAAATAACCTATTGTCCAGATGAAAAAACATGCGCACCCAGAGCTCTACAGCAGTCATTGAAAAAGTGTCATGTATGTGGACAGTTAAGCAAAGATGAATACTGTCCGAGATGCACAACTAAGCTCAAATTTCGTAAGTCTAATTCACTAGAAAAAAGCGCTGCTTGGATGATAACCGCAATGGTACTTCTGGTCCCTGCACTCGCATTACCTATCATGGATACGATTAATCTAGGGCTTCATACCAAAGCTACTATTTACAGCGGTGTAGAAGTAATGTGGCATTCAGGCTCATACCCAGTAGCAATTCTCATTTTTGTTGCGAGCATTTGTATTCCAATTGTAAAAGGCATCACTCTCTTCTATCTAATATACCAAGTCAAAAAGTGTACTAAACCCAAACTAGCAAGCAAACTATACAGAGCGCTGGAGTTTATGGGTAAATGGTCAATGATTGATGTATTTGTAGTTATTCTACTCGTCTCACTTGTCCAGCTAGGGACTGTTTTAAGTGTCGAGCCTCAATCAGGTATTGTGTTTTTTACAGCTATGGTATTATGCCAAATAATATCAGTTAATCATTTCGATCCTCGCTTACTTTGGGATAATTTAAATAAAAATGAATGAAAAAGCTTATATCGAATCCAAGCCCAAGTTTTCTGTTATTTGGATTGTTCCTGTGATCGCAATCATCATTACTGGCTGGATGCTATATCAACACCAAGCGAATAAAGGCCATACTATTTTTCTAAAAATGGATAATGCCGATGGTATTATTGCTGGTAAAACCGAAATAAAAGTAAGAAGCGTACAAATCGGTTTAGTAGAGTCCCTTAAATTACAAATTGATCAGAATGCTGTTATCGCAACAATTCGAATCTTCAAAGATTACGATTCACTATTAACCAAGGACGCAAAGTTTTGGACTGTAAAACCGCGCGTCGACGAGTCCGGAATATCAGGTTTAAATACGCTGCTATCTGGGGCCTACATTGAATTGCTACCCGGGGAAAGTACAGATACAGCCACCCTCTTTACAATGCAAAACCAGCCAGCACTTATTGCACCTGATATCGAGGGAGTCAGATATAAGTTAAAAGCTGCAAATGCAGAAGTGTTAGATGTAGGAACAGGTATTTTCTTTAGAAATTACAAAATAGGTCAGGTTGAAACCGCCAGTTTTAATGAAAAGACACTAGAAATGGATTATGGCATTTTCATAAATTCCCCTTATAACGAACTGATCTCAAAAAATGCTATATTCTGGGTAAACTCTGGCGTTGAAGTCGATTTATCTACAGAAGGCATCAGGGTATCAACTGGCTCTCTGTCTAAACTTATTAAAGGCGGAATTTCCGTGGACTACCCTCCAAATACTGAGGCAGATACAATCGCTGAACAAAGTACGCAATACAAACTGCATAAAAACTTTGCTGTCGCATTGGAAAGAAGATTTGATCTGTTTGATTTGTATCTTGTAGAATTTGAACAATCCATCAAAGGCCTTAAACCTGGGGCGCCTGTAGAATACAGAGGTATGCGAATCGGCACCGTCGAACAAGTGCCTGCGCAATTGGTAAGAAATGGCCAGCCCCTTTACTTTCAACAAGATAACACTTCTATCCCTGTATTAATTAAAGTTGAATACGGAAGAATATACGAAGTTGACCAACAAGCTAAAGAGTATTGGCAATCAAATATAGAAAAATGGATTAAAAACGGACTTAGAGCATCATTAAAAAGTGGTAATTTGTTAACAGGTGCGGTATATATAGAGTTAGACTTCTACAGTGCGGCTAAGCCAGAAATAATTGCTAAGCATTTGGTATACCCTGTATTACCAAGTGTGCCAAGCGGTTTTACTGCTCTTTCGGAGCAGGTCATGGCATTGCTTAATAAACTTAACAAATTACCGTTAGATGATACCCTCAATGAAGCGCATAAAACGCTAACCGCTTACAAGCAGTTAGGAAATGAAACAGAGCGTTTGATTAAAAATTTAAACAACAAAAAAGTACCAGAAAAAGTGGACAAGAACTTAACTCAATTACAAGGCACGTTGACTCAGCTAACTTCAAGCTTAAAACAGTTTGAAAAAACATTATCAACATACCAACAAGGTTCAAGCGTAATGGATCAACTCACTGATACTCTTAGTGAGCTAGAAAGTTTATCCAATACACTGAAACCTGTTACCAAAGGTTTGAATGAACAGCCGAATATGCTGATTTTTGATAAGGATGCTGCGGAAGATCCAATACCGAGGAAACGTCAATGAGATTAGCAATACAGGCTTGTTTGTTGTCTTTGATATTGGTCGGTTGCAGCAGCAATACCATCAATCATCAGTACTATAAATTCTCAGAGCTACATAATGACGCACCTTTGAAGCACGAATCTAATACTCAGGTTATCTACCTAGAAGACGTATCGCTCCTCGGGGTCGCTAACCAACAAGCCATTGTACAGTACACCCAGTCGAATGTGGTCAATATCGCAAGCTTTCATTTTTGGGCTGAGCATCCTGAAACAATGCTAACCCAACTGACGCAAAATTATTTGAGTAAACAAGGCCTAACTGTTGTGCCAAGAGATTTATCAGGTGATTTAGAAACCAACCGATATAGCTTGAAATTTGTGGTTAACGAGTTTGCAGGTCACTATGAAAAAGGTGCCGTTTTGAATGGCAGCTGGTATTTATATGAGCTGGGAAATAGCGTTAATCGCTTGGTTCAAAGCAAACGATTTGCCATAGACAGTCAACTAAAATCTGACGGTTTCAATGCGCTGGTAGCTGCACATCAGCATAATTGGGAAAAACTACTCAAAGACATCGAAAGTGAGTTAGTAAAACGACTTAATCGAGATCATAAGTAAATAAACAGTCTGCTTTATCAGTCGACTGAACGTGTATTTTTCCTACTTGCTTGAACCCCAGTTTATTTAAAAGTTTTTTGCTCGATATATTATTTATGTCCGTCACAGCGTGCAACTGAGTAAGTTTAAAATGTTGATGAGCAACAATAAGCAATTGTTGACAAACTTCTTTCGCATAGCCCTTTCCAGTGTATTCATCTATAAATGCATACCCTAAGTCTGGATTCTGTAGATATGATCTTTGATAAAAGCCAGCTATTCCAATTGCCTCACCTGATGTTAAACAGACAATATAAGGAGCACAACGTTCTAGCTCATACTGCATTAAAAATGCTTGTTTAATATACTCCTTGGCGCTAGGCTCATCTTTTACACGCTTATCACCAATATTTTTAATAAAACTCTGCTGATTCAGTAATTGTATAATAAAACTGACATCATTAATGGTGGCTTTTCTGACTCTACATCGAAGAGTGACCGCAATTACGTCCTCTAACATAACGACTCCTAACTTATAATTATGCTTAAAGGCAGTGTGTTCATGCACTGCCTTTATTGCTGCCGGTTTAACGACAAAAGTCCCTAGCTACAAAAAGATTGTAAGCTATTCAAAGCTGGTTATTTTATAAAGAGCTTCCATTGAGCTAACCTTTTTCTGATTTGGGATATCAGCAAAAGGCTGATCTGCAAATTTATGTCCTCGTAACTGAATATTTAAACGAGGTGCAGCAGCATTCAAGAAAGTACTCTCATAGTAAGATTGAATATTCGCTTTTGTAATACGCTGAGCAGCTTTGATTAACTGTGCTTTAGAATCAAAAGTTAAGGTGTTTTTATACCAATCGGTGATAATCGGCTCAGCTTCCTCTGACAGGTTTTTAGGCTCTTCTGTTAAATTAGCAAGTGCAGAAGCTTTGATCTGATTAAACTCGTCGTCTGTTAATTTATCCAACTCTTTCTCATAGTCGATTTTAAACTTATCAAATCGAACTTGCATAGACTGGACATCTTTAACCGGCGTTTGGATGAATAAACCTATCGCAGAACGCTCATCAATACTAGTAGCAAATGCCCCAACTGCATAAGCCAATTGCTCTTCTGTACGCAGAGTATTAAATAAAGATTGCCTTAAATGAGATTGCAAGATTAACGCCGCTGCCTTTTGCGGATATCCAGCTTCCGGATGGACGGCGACATCAACAATCGCAACATCTGCAACATCAACATCTTTTTGAACTACAAGCGCTTCGTTTAATTTAGGCTGCCAAAAGCCAGCGCGTATATAGTTTTTCTGGCTTGCCTCGCTGCCAATTTTTGACTCAATACGAGACACCACATCCAAGATATCTTGTTTATCATAATTCCCGTAGCCAAATACACGAACTAAGTTGTCATTCAGTAATTTCGACTGTACTTGCTGGAAATCTTTTTTCGTTAGTCCCTTCGCAGCAGTAATGAGACGTTCAGCATCGAAGTTTCCCTCTCTAACTGTCTGTCTGTATACGTCAAACGCTTGATAATAAGGGATTTGCTTACCTTTATTTTGAAGGCCTCTCACATATCGATCAATGGCCTGATCAAGTTGTTTTTGACTTGGCTTAATTTCTAACCCTTGAAGCGCTTGATCAAGAAGCTGAGATTGTTTATCTGTAAAGCCCGAAACAGATAGCACTAAGCCAGTCGAATTACTTACGTTTAAGCTCATCCCAGCCACATGCGCCTCTGTGATCAACTTCGCTTTCTCGATTTGATACAGATCAGCCCAAAGATTAGACACAACTCGTGATTTAATATCATTAATCGGTTGCTTGCTGTTTAAGAATATTTCAAGCTTTCCTTTTGGCTGTTCACTAAATCGTTCACTTGGTTTTAACCAAGCATGAATTCTTTTTCCTTCATATACTTGCTCAACGTCAGACGACTGACGACTCTTAATTTCAAAGTCTTCCGGCAGTAATTTATTCACGCTAGGTAGTGCTAAGGCAAACTCGCTATTTTGCTTCCAAGACGCTATTTCAGCATCATTAATAGGCTCTACTTTATACTCACCATCGTAAAAATGGAGTTTACTGTCCACTGGCTCATCTTTACTGATATACCAAACACGGATATTCTTGGAAGTTAGCTGTTCTAGCACCTCATTCACTGCATCTGGGTCAAATTTAGCAAAATGATAACTGGCGTTCACAGCATGAGTCAGCGGATAGTCCTGCATATTTGCCGCCAACGTACTCACATAAGAGAACTCATCACTTTTTTCGAGAAACCTAAACTGGTTACTCAAAGATGTTTTAATTTCATTGAAATACTTACTGTCAACACCTTGTTCTCTGATTAAGTTAATGTATTGCATCACTGTCGCAACAATCAGCTCTCGTTGCGCCATGCCTTGTTCCGTCAATTGTATATCAATATTGAGTGCACCATAATTCCCATAATGATTTGGTGAAGCATGCGATGTTAAAGACGATATTAACCCTTGCTCTTTTAGCACTTGTGCAGGGCTGCCTTGCATTTCATTACTGAGTAAATAACTTACAAAATAGTTTGGTTTAACAGCAAAGTCGGATAGATTATTTTCGATAATAAATTCAACTTTTAGTGACTTTACATCTTTATTCGGCCTGTAGTGGATGCGTTTCTTGCCAACAACATCAAAATTTAATTGTGTCGATACTGCAGGTTCAGTTATCTGTTTATTTTCAATAGAACTAAAATGCTTAATGGCTTTTTTTTCCATTTCAGCAATTGGCTCATTTGACACCATGGCCAATTTCATAATATTGGCTGAGTAATACTTATTGTAAAACGCCACTGTTTCTTCGTGTAAGTTACTGCCCTGCTTATTACCCAGTGTTTCCAAATTACCAATTAAAAACCGATTTGAAGGGTGTTCACCTAAAAGTTGACGAGCCAGTTTAAACTGGCCAAAAAAGTCCATTTCACGACGCATCGACCACTCAGCATTAACTGCGTTCTTTTCCTTTTCAGTATATTCAGGATAGAGCTTTGGAGATTTAAAAAAATCAGAGAATCGTTCTAGTGATTCATCAAACGCATTGTTATTAATTTTAACCATATAGTTGGTGACATCTAACCAAGTATATGCGTTGTGTGTGCCACCGTTTTTTTGAACAAATGCTGCGTACTCATCTGGATCAGGAAATTTATCAGTGCCAAGAAACAACATATGCTCTAAATAATGCGCCATACCTTGCTGAGACATAGGGTCATGCAATAAACCAACTCCAACGCTCAGAGCTGCAGCAGACTTCTCCGCACTAGGATCGGAAACAAGTACAACTTCAATCCCATTTTCCAAAGTCAGAGTTTTATATTCTCTGTCATCGTTTGGACTGACAACCAACTGCTCTGAGATAAGCGGAACTGAAGGTTTTGTTATATTAGTCGTTGAACAAGCTGTCAAAATGCCAAGTGAAACAGCACTTATTGCCAATAGTTTTTTCATAAAGGTTCCAATATAAAGCAGCTACACACCAAATCATTTCTGTAATTTGTATCTACTTATCATGTTAAACATATTTATATACTGATATTAAAGTTCTATACGTACAAGTACAAGACGTGGAAAAGTGTAACTGTTTGTTAAATATAGACAAGAACAATAACGCTTACCCTCATTTTAAACTACATACACAAACATAAAACTGAATCCCGGCACAAAAAACACACTTAAAAGTTAATTTTTATGATCTAAAGTGTTTTTTTTACTTTAAAAACGCTCTACACTGCATGCAAAACGCACAGCGTTAATGCTGGCAAAACAAGGTAAGTTAATAAAAATTACAGGGGCAAAATTATGAATGAAGAGCAAATCTGTGACTTTGGCCTACATGCTGGAGAGCCATATAGTAGATTACCTGCTTGTTTTTTAAACTGGATGGTTGAAACCAACCATGAAAAACGAGATTTGGCAAAAAATGAGCTCAATAGACGAGAAGAAGCAGTATCCAACTCTCGATGCGTACAAAGCTGAACAACTTTGTAATGTCATTTTCGTGTAATTGCTTTAAACTACGCGCATAAATAAGTTCAGATTTTTAAAATAATTTATGCGCATAATTATTTCTTTATTTTTACTCTCTTTTTTAGCTGGCTGCCAACTTATCACAGCTGGTAACAATGCAAAATACCTAACCGTTTTGCACACCAATGACAACCATGGACGCTTTTGGCATAACGAAAGTGGTGAATATGGCATGGCAGCACGCAAAACGCTTATCGACCAACTAAGAAATGAAGCCGAAGAAAATGGGCACAGCGTAGTGTTACTATCTGGTGGTGACATTAACACGGGTGTCCCTGAGTCCGATTTACAAATTGCAGAACCTGATTTCAAAGGGATGAGTATTATTGGTTATGATGCAATGGCTATTGGTAACCATGAGTTTGATAACCCGTTAACTGTGCTGGACAAACAAATTGCCTGGTCTAACTTCCCTCTTTTATCGGCCAACATTATAGACAAACAAACTCAGCAGCCAGCTTATCAAACTTATACCGTAATTAATAAAGGCCAGCTTAAAATTGCTATTGTAGGCTTAACAACTGTAGACACTGCAAAAATAGCAAACCCTCAATATATAGGGCACCTTGACTTTATTACTCCTGCGAAAGCCACTCAGCCCCTAGTTGATATGATCAAAGCCAAATATAAGCCAGATGTCGTCGTGGCGGTAACACATATGGGCCATTACCATGACGCAAGCCATGGAATTAATGCACCCGGAGATGTCACATTAGCAAGAAGCTTAAACCCAAATACGTTGGATATGATCATTGGTGGTCATTCGCAAGAACCGATATGTGTTGATAAAAATGGTGACCCCGATACGTCGTTTTCTGCTGGTAAAGCATGCTGGCCTGATAAACAAAACGGTACTTGGATCATGCAAGCTCATGAATGGGGTAAATACGTTGGTAAAGCTGTATTTAAAATAGAAAAAGATAAAAAAACACTACTTAGCTATGAACTGGTTCCTGTTAACTTAAAAAATGAACAAGGCAATTTCATTGCAGGTGAAATTGAAAAAGATGAGTCACTCTATGAGTTTTTATTACCTTATCAACAAAAAGGGGCTGAGAAACTCGCGGGCGCGGTTGGCAAAATAAGCGCATATCTAGATGGCAGTAGAGATCTCGTCAGATTTAAGCAAAGCAAACTTGCTAATTTGATTATTAATGCTCAAGTAGAAGCCGTGGGTGCTGACTTTGGGATTATTAGTGGTGGTGGTATACGAGCAAGCATTAACGCTGGTGATGTTAACTATAAAGATATATTAAAAGTTCATCCATTTAAAAATCGTGTCGCTTATATAGACTGGCAAGGCCCAGAGCTAGTCGAGTACTTATCTGTAGTGGGAAGCTTTCCACCAGACGCGGGAGCCTATCTTCAGTATCATAAAATTGAATTTAGTATGGAAAACTCTAAAGCCATAATTAAATCAATAAATGGAAAGCAATTTGATATTAATGCTACATACCGAATGAGCATAAATAGTTATAATGCTGCGGGTGGTGACGGCTATCCAATACTTACCGAAAAGAGTAATTTTCAAAATACAGATAGCACAGACGCACAAGTGCTCAGAGCATATATTGAAAAACACTCCCCAATAGACATAAATAGCTTATAAATTTTTAATCGTTTAAGCATACGGCACGGCGCCGTATGCTTAATATTTACTTACCTATTATATTTATATCGTTGTCTACAATGTTCGTAAGCGCATAGCTGTGAAGCTTCGAACGAGAGCCTTCTCCATGTGCTTTTGGTGGATAATACTTTGCTTTTAAGTCAGGCGAGCTTATCAATAGCTCATCCAAAGATGCTCGAATCTCACTCAATGTTTTCTCAAGGCTATTTGAAAAGTTAGGTCTCTTTCTGATTGTATGGCCCAATGCAACCAGCCTATGAAAATACTTATCTGCCATATCTAATAACTCATCGGGAAGATCTTTATTTTGATTCAAAGACGCATCTGGGTAATCCTTGCAATATTCTAATAAGGCAAGATAAAAACATAATGGTTTATTTGCCAGTTGGACTTTGGTTTCTTTATCAGACGTTAACTGCAAAGTTTTCGAATATAAATCTATTTGTAGTACGGTTTTTTGCGGTAATACCGGCTTTATATTATCTCGAACCTGAACCTTGTATTTTCTTCTAGAGATGTTTTTTAATAGCGCAAAATTCAATATGGCAAATACTACAGGAAAAATTAGTAAAAATTTATTTTGTTCCGTATTCAGTTTAAAAAGCATGTATGTCCTATTGCCAGGTGCATTTAAATGTTCAACACTCAGGCCTTCAGATGGCAATAGAGGAGTATTCGAAATCGACACCAACTCAACTCGACTATTTTGTTCGCTTAAACTGTAATTGATATCTTTAATATAACTGGCTAACGCGTCGGGATCACCAGAATAATTTAACATAGGATCTGCCAATGGCAGACGGTGTTTATCTAATGAGACTCTCAACTTAACTTCTTGTAGGTCATGATAAATAACATCATCAATTGTCGACTTTGACATTAAAATAAAGATCGTTAAAAAGAACATTAAATAAGACGTAAACGTAGCGAGCTTCTTTAGTTTTTTCATTCATTTTCTCCCAAAAACTCATAGGGAAAAACGTTACACTGCCAATATTGCTTGATACTATCGAAATAACTTGAGCCTGTATCCTTCATAACTTGGTGTAACAGGCCTTGTAAGGAGCAGGCCAATTCGGTGTTATCATTCACCATCTTTAAATACCATTTACTACCACTTATATTGCTTCCAGTTGGCGTAATATAGTTTTTTGAAAAATACTCTTCATCTTCCTCATTCCAATAGGTAGCAATTATGTCTAACTCTCCAGACGATAGCTTGTCCCTCAAGATTTCGTGAGAAGTTACATATTGTATGTCTAGTGCATCAATATCTATATCTAACGCTTTAAAAGCCTGTTTAGGTAAAATGTGCCCTGAGCGGCTAGTAGGGTAATCTAACAACCCAATTTTCTTATCTAAAAAATATGCTTTTTCTAGCTTAGGCTTCTCTCGGTTAGAGATAAAAAACGCTGTATATTCAGGGTAACCAATCACCGAGCGATAGCTATAAGTTGACTCTGCCATTAACGCCTTCATTACGTTATCTTTTGACAGCGTCAAATCAGCCAACCCTTTGGCAATAAAATCAATTTGCTCAGCTAAGTTACCGCTCCAGTAAATATTCACTAGCCCATATTGCTTAGCCAAAACTGGATCTGCACACAATTTAGGTGCCAGAGTATCCGCAAGCTTTTTTACTGGTACGTGCACATTAAATGCTTGACTATTTGACACTGAACGAGTTTGACACTGAATATGCTTTTCCAG
This sequence comes from Pseudoalteromonas luteoviolacea, assembly GCF_001750165.1. Taxonomy (NCBI): domain Bacteria; kingdom Pseudomonadati; phylum Pseudomonadota; class Gammaproteobacteria; order Alteromonadales; family Pseudoalteromonadaceae; genus Pseudoalteromonas; species Pseudoalteromonas luteoviolacea. The sequence goes on along the minus strand of NZ_CP015412.1, from coordinate 260,131 downwards.
AAGGTTCGGTAGCACCACGACAGATGGACTATTTAATTGCTTTGCGAGGTAAAAACAGGCCAAAACGGACAGAAACAAAACTGTAACAATGGTTGTATTATTGCTTAATTTGAGATTGTATTTCACATCAACTAGATTCTTTTATTCCCTACAAGCTTATTAGATCAATTTTCTTTACTTATTGCAATAGGTAATTTTACCAATCAAAAGTAAACCTTTGATTTATATACTTTATCAATAAGAAATTATGAATTCTATTGACTCCTTTTTTTTTCCTTAAAAAACCGGACAATTGACCGCATTGGAATACAAGGTCTTTATCTGATTTACACTTTGTCGAGTAAATGATGTTTAGAAGTTCAATTAAAGTTTTAGCACTAAGTACTAGCCTCCTAATGAGCAGCTCTGTCATTGCTTGGGGCCAAAATGGACATCGAGTGATCGGTGAGCTTGCACAAAACAACCTCAGCCCGGTAGCAATGTCTCAAGTACAGCTCCTTTTGGGAGATGACTCATTGGCCGAAGTGTCTACTTGGCCTGATGAAATGCGCTCAAACCCGAATCCGTTTTGGAAAAAACAATCTAGTAAATGGCATTACATCAATATTGATGACCCTTCAAAAATGCATCATCACGATAATGGTACGATCAAACATAAACATGAAGTTGAACACATTCTTGATGGTATTAATTACGCTATAAACGTTTTAAAAAACTCATCCTCTTCAAAAGAAGACAAGCAGTTTGCTCTAAAGTTCCTAGTTCATTTAGTGGGTGACGCCCATCAGCCTTTTCACGCTGGAAGAGCCGAAGACCTTGGCGGAAATAAGATCGAAGTAGAATTTTTTGGAAAGTCTACTAACCTTCATAAAGTTTTCGACACGGAGCTAGTGGAGCATCAGAAGCTATCTTTCACAGAATTTACTCGCTCAGTAACAACCTCGAATAAACAATTAATTGCTAATTATTTAAACAGCTCACCTTCTGATTGGTTATTAGAATCGAATGCAATTGCTGAAGAAATATATAAGAGCAATGAAACTGAAATAAGTTGGAGTTATATATATAAATACACGCCAACTATAAAACAACGCCTTCAACAAGGCGGTTATAGATTAGCAGGTTTGCTTAACCAAATTTTTGACACTCATTCAAAGCCTTTAATTAATGCGCTTGCTACAAATAAAAGTTTTGAGAAATGATATTTAAACTAACTACTAAACCTAATAACACGGGAAACAACATAATGAAAACGCAACTACGCAAAACGGCACTTTCTCTAGCGGTTATCGCTGGCCTTGGTGCTAGTGGTGCTGCTAGCGCGAACTCTTTAACAGCAACTATCAAAGGCACGGTCGTAGGACCAAAAGGAAACCCTGATACGTCGTCTGTTGTCACTATCATTCACGAACCTACAGGTTCGAAGAAAACTTTTTCTCCTAATGAAAGTGGTGTGTTCAATGCGTCTGGTTTGCGCGTAGGTGGTCCTTACACTGTCGTGATCGACTCTCAAAAGCACAGAGACAAAACGCTAACAGATTTATTCCTAACACTAGGTAAGACATCTGCTTTAGATATCGAACTTAACTCTGATGTTGAAACAATCACAATCACAGGTTCTTCTCGTCATTCAATTATCAATGCATCTAAAGACACTATCGGTAGTGTATATGGTGCTGCTGATATTGAACGTGCGCCTTCATTTGACCGTGACCTAAAAGATATCGTTCGCCAAAACCCGCTTGTGAACATCTCTGATGATTCTCGTGGTGAAATGTCAGTAGCGGGTGTAAACCCTCGCTTCAACAGCATCTCTATCGACGGTGTTAAACAAAATGATGACTTTGGTCTAAACGACAACGGATACCCGACTAACGGCTCTCCAATTTCTCTACTTGCTATCGACCAAGTTTCTGTTGATATCACACCATTTAACGCGAAAGCGTCAGGCTTTACAGGTGCATCAGTAAACGCGGTTACTAAGTCTGGTACCAACGAGCTTTCTGGTGAATTCTTCTACGAATATGAAGATGACTCTCTAGCTGGCACACCAAAGCGTGAAGATGGTACAGACGTTGATTTAGAATATGAGCGCAAAACATTTGGTGCAGCACTGGGTGGTAAAATCATCGAAGACACACTGTTCTTTTTTGTTGCTTACGAAGAGTCAACAACGCCATTCGTGACAGAATGGGGCGTACAAGGTTCTGGTGCAGCCAATGAAGTTGATTGGCTAACAAACGCAAATATTGAAGAAGTTCAAAGCGTAGCTAGTAGCAAATATGGTGTTAACACAGGTAATGCACCAAGCGGTTTAAATAATGACAGCGAAAAGCTATTGCTAAAACTTGATTGGAACATCAACGACTATCACCGTGCTGCATTCACATATCAAGACTCAACGGATAACTCAATTACACCGCAGAATACACGTGACGACCGTTTCTCTCTATTAAGTAACTGGTATGATAAAAAAGGTGAAATTACCTCATACGCTGCACAATTCTACTCAGATTGGACTGATGAATTTTCAACTCAAGTTAAAGTGTCATACAAAGATACTAAGACTGATCAATCTCCTTTCTCTGATGCGCTAAATGATGCTAAAGTTGGTCAAGTTCGTATTGACTTTGACGATAACAGACTTTACTTCGGAACGGATCCATTCCGTCACGCTAACCAGCTAGAAAATACAACAACAACCATTGACGTTGAAGGTGAATACCTGTTTGATTATCACACACTAAGTTTTGGTATTGGTGTTGAGAAGATTGATGTATTCAACCAGTTTGTACCTTTCTCACGCGGTGACTGGACATTTGACTCTTTGCAAGACTTCAAAGATGGCAATGCAAGCCGAGTTTCATATTCAAATGCACACACAGGTAACCCAAATGACGCTGCGGCAGACTTCGAAGTGCAAAACCTGCACCTTTTCGTAGAAGATCGTTGGGATATTCGTGATGACTTATGGATCAATGCAGGTGTTCGTTACGAGCGCATTTCAACTTCAGGTTTAATCCGTGAAAACAGCACATTCAATAGCTTATATGGTTTCTCAAACACTAATAGCCTAGACGGTAAAGACATCATCCTACCTCGCTTTGGTTTCAACTGGTCAGCAGCGGATAACCTAACAATCAGTGGTGGTGTGGGCCGTTATTACGGTGGTACACCAAATGTTTGGATTTCTAACTCGTATTCAAACGACGGTCAAATCAACGTACGTGCTAACACAGACGATGTCGATCTAACAAAACCTGATTTCACTCAACCACCAGCTGGCGCTACCCTTGCACCGGGTGATGGTGACGTAAACCTTATCGACCCTAATTTTGAATTACCTTCAGAGTGGCGTTACGGTATTACAGCAAACTACTCAGCGGATTTCTCTAGCATTGGCCTTGGTGATAACTGGGACCTTGAAGCAAGCTTCATGTATGTAAAAGAGAAAGATGCTGTTCGTTGGCACGAACTATACCGTGAGACACAAGAAGTGGTAGTCGGTCCTGACCTGCGTAATATCTATCTTGGCACAGACGAGCGCGACCGTGCTGATATCATGCTAACAAATGGTGACGGTGGTACACGTAAGACATTTACATTCAGCCTTGCAAAAGCGTTTGAAAATGGCTTGTATGTGAATGCTTCTTACGCAAACCAAGATGCATCATCTCTGGTTGGCGGTACGTCTTCTACTGCAAACTCAAACTATGAGAAATATAACACAGCTGACAGAAACAACCCTGTTGTTGGCCGCAGCCGTTATGAAATTGAACATAGCTTCAAACTAAATGTGTCTTACTCTACTGAGCTATTTGCAGGTTACAAGTCTACTTTCTCACTACAAGGTGAGCGTAGCTCTGGCAGACCTTATAGCTGGGTATTTGCAAACGGCTTCGATACATTCGGTGGTCAAAACAACTTTGACGACGGTGAATTCCTAGCTTACATCCCAACAGGTGCTGATGATACTAAAGTAAGATATGCTGACGGGTATAGCTATGAGCAATTAAAAGCTGTAATCGACGCAAATGGATTAGGCGGTCACGCTGGCGGCATCGTTGACCGTAATACAGTAACAGGCCCTTGGACAACGCGTTTAGACTTTAAATTCACGCAAGAAATCCCTGGCTTCATGGAAGGTCATAAAGGATCTGTGTACTTCTCAGTTAAGAACCTACTTAACCTAATTGATAGCAGCGCAGGTAAGGTTCACAGAACTGATTTCTTCAACAACCGGGATTTAGTTGGTGTTGAATATGACCAAGCAACTAATCAATACGTATACAGCGAAGGATATGAAGACGAAGCGCCTACAACATTTGACGCAGAGCGTTCTTCATGGCGTATCAAGTTAGGTGTTAACTACAAATTCTAATATCTAACTTAAACATGTAATTAGATACCAAAGGCCAGTTTAATACTGGCCTTTTTTCGATTATATAGCCCGCTATTATTTTCAAATCCCACCTAACTTTATTGTTCAATTCATACAACAGACACACTTTTTTGAATATAATATTCTCGCAATTTAATCTTTTAAGATAAAAGTGCATCAATGTTTTTGAAAAGGACAAATTCAAATGAAATTAAAAACACTAGTATTAAGCATAACCCTGTTTGGTGGCATTGCTGCTATCCCCGCTCACGCAACCCAACAAGAAGCAGCTACAGCAAGTGCTGGCGAACAGATTTTAGACTTAGCTAAGGACCAACTACTCTCTGGTGTAGGTTCACTACTTATAAATAGCTTCTTTGGTTCTGGTGGGCCAAATTATGTCATGCTCAGTGAGGCCAGTTTACAAGCCATTCAAGAGCGCGTAAGAGCTGAAATTATCCGAGATGCTGAGTTTGAATTTATTTCAGAGTTTAATTCTCTCGAATCATCAATGGAGCATTATTCAGACACGGCCAGATATGGTCGCCCTGACCTTGCTTTACTAAGTAGCTTACTGGTTAAGTCAGAAGATGTGATTAACCACCGTGCGCTTAACGCTCGCTATAACAATGACTTTTACTATATGGCAGATACCTATGCCCTTGCAGCATCCGTAACAGTCGCTATCTACACTGAACGCTATTTACAGGGTTACGTGTCTAAAAGCGTAGTTTCTACCAAAGCACATAACCTTGCCAATATACTCGACACTATGCTTAGGCAAAAAAAAGCTGCTGATTTACCTTTACGCGAGAAATGTATCGCACCGGATCCCTACGATCAAGTTATAGAGTACAAATGCTCGCTCCGAGATCCTCATGGCAATACCCTTGCGTCTTATGTTATCGAGCCTCAATATCCAGATGATGAAGTTTATTGGGAAAACTTAAAAAGAACAAAAGAAGCTCAGTACAGAAAAACTAAATTTGATGGTATTCAATCGGTTATAAACAAACTACGTAGTTTATAACCTTATTTGGTTTGGTGCATACGTTATGATGCGCCAAACCTCGACTAAGATTTATCAACACTTTGTGATAGTTTTGCAATAAGCATTTTAAGTGTGCTTTTTTCACTTTCTGAGAAATTAGATAATAAACTTACTTCCCATTCTTGTGCTTTAGGTGTCAACTGTTTATACAAATCAACCCCCTTATCTGTGCACGCCACTACCGTTGCACGTTTATCTTCAGGGTGCTTGGTAAGTGCTAAAAATTGCTTCTCCTCTAATTGCTTTATGGCACGGGATACCGTGGACTTATCCATATTAGCTAACTCACAAATTTGTTTTGCTGTGGCAAATTCAATATTGATCACATGTGACAAGACTCGCCACTGAGCCTGCGTTAAGCCCGCTTCTTGGCCGTAGACTTGTGCAAAGTCATCACTTACCTTCGTCGATAAAGCGACCAGTTGGTATGGCAAAAATTGGCTAATATCTAAAATATTTGAATTACTCACGGTGCAAAGTGTCTCTCAATCTTGTAATTATTAATTTACAGTACATCTTTCTCAGGATGTTTGCAATTACTCTCACATGAGAGTATCTTACAGAAAACATCAATGGAGTCTACGTAAAATGAGTACAGAATTCGACTATTTGACAGGATTTGGTAACGAATTTGAAACCGAAGCCCTACCAGGTGCGTTACCAGTAGGACAGTTTTCACCGCAAAAAGTGAAATACGACCTATACGCTGAGCAATACAATACCACCGCATTTACTGCCCCTCGCGCTGAAAACCGTAGAAATTGGTTCTATCGTATCCGCCCTTCCGTTTTACAAGGCGAATACCAACCAATGGATAACGGTTTAGTCAGAACAGGCCCTATCACTGAGGTACCAACACCACCGTCGATGTTACGTTGGAACCCTGTGGAAGTACCAGCTGAAAAAACAGACTTCATTGATGGCCTGATTACAATGGCTGCAAACGGCAGTGCAAATGGCCAAGTAGGTATTGGCATTCATGTATACGTAGCCAATGCCTCAATGGAAGGTCGATACTTTTACAACGCAGACGGTGAGTTGCTATTTGTTCCTCAACAAGGTGAACTCGTACTGCATACTGAATGTGGCAAGCTGGCAATTAAACCTGGAGAAATTGCAGTTATTCCACGAGGCCTTAAATTCCGCGTAGAACTTATCAGTGAACAAGTACGTGGGTATATCTGCGAAAACTATGGCCACCCTTATATCTTACCTGAACGTGGACCGGTTGGCGCAAATGGATATACCAACGAACGTGACTTCCAATATCCTGTCGCTGCTTTTGAAGACCTAGAAGGTGACTTTGAGCTTGTTGCTAAATTTAACGGCAATCTATTCCGTTGTGATATCGGACATTCTCCACTGGATGTTGTTGCATGGACAGGTAACAGCGCACCATACAAGTATGACCTGTCTCGCTTTAATGTGATGAATACGGTCAGCTTTGACCACCCGGATCCTTCGATTTTCACAGTGTTAACCTCACCATCAAGTCAAGAAGGTGTAGCAAACGTTGATTTCGTTATCTTCCCACCACGTTGGATGGTCGCAGAAAATACATTCCGCCCTCCGTATTACCACCGTAATATTATGAGTGAGTTTATGGGGCTAATTGAAGGTGTATATGACGCCAAAGAGCATGGTTTCGTTCCAGGTGGCATGAGCTTACACAACTGTATGTCTCCACATGGCCCTGAAGCAGATGTATTTGAAAAAGCCTCAAATGCAGAGCTTGAACCTCAGCGCTACGAGAACACTTTGGCATTTATGTTTGAGTCTCGTTATGTTATTTCTCCAACGAAATACGCATTAGAAGGCAAAGAGCGCCAGCCTAACTATTCAGATTGTTGGAAAGGCATTAAAAAGTACTACAAAGGTGCATAATAGAGAACTTTGCTCTCACACACGTATTTTTACTGGCCACAACACTGTGGCCTTTGTCGTGAATAAGGATTTAAAATGAAACTATATACTTACTTTCGATCATCTGCAGCCTATCGTGTTCGCATCGCGCTCAACCTTAAGGGCATTGAGCATCAACTTGAAGCTGTTAATCTACTAAAATCTGAGCAACAACAAGCGCCATATACAGACAAAAATCCGCAGGGTCTTTTACCAGCAATGGAAACTGAGCAAGGCACTTTAGCACAGTCTTTAGCTATCCTAGAATGGCTAGAGGATACCCATCCAGACACACCACTTTTACCATCAGATCCTTGGCAAAAAGCGCAAGTTCGCAATTTCAGTTACGCCATTGCATGTGATATCCACCCTATTGACAACTTGCGAGTACTTAAGTATTTAAGTGGTGAATTGAACGTAACTGATGAACAAAAAACGACATGGTACCAACACTGGATTATTGAAGGCTTCAAAAAGTTAGAACCAACATTAGGCGAAGGACCATTCTGTTTCGGAGAGAAACCTACACTGGCAGATCTTTGCCTTGTACCACAGGTTTTCAATGCGCTTCGCTTCAAGGTAGATATGACACAGTTTCCTAAGATCGCAGCGGTTTACGAGCACTGTAATACATTAGAAGCATTTATTAAGGCGGCACCCGAAAATCAACCGGATGCAGCTTAAATAGAACGCAGATCGTGGGGCTTTATTTTAATGCCCCATGAACTTGGTCAATATGGGCGAGTAAATCGTGGCCTAAATCTGTCAAATATCCACCATCAGGTCTATCAATTACCCCTTTCGCAAATAACCGCTCTGCCGCAGCTAATATACTCTGATCCGCACTGCTATGTATCTTAAGGCCTTGGTGTAAACTACTCCTTGGAAATTTTGCCAATAGTTCTAGTTCCGCCATTAACTGAGTGTCAAATGCCATACTTCCCCCTATTACAATCAAGCTACCATTCGGGCATGACTTGTGCTTACATTTAAATATAATCGGTCAGACGGTTTTGCCGCTGACAATCCTTTTGAACAGCCGTTACCATTACTAAATTAATACCGTAACATTAGTGCCGATAAACGAACTTCGACCTAATAAACATTAGCCCAGACTATGAGTAATGCCATGTATAAGATCAATTTTTTATCATTTTTAATACTTTTTTTATGTTGTTTCCCGCTAAATGCAAAAGAAAATTCACCACGGGTATTTATCGACTCACCGCTGCGTGTTTGTTGGTTCAATTCATCCCAATATAGTGAAGGCGCGTTAATCAAACAGTTTGATAAGCTTTATGTGTGCAGCCACAAATATGCTAATCAACCTGATAGCCCACTAGTTTGGCTAAAGCTTGATAAAGAAGGCATGCCTAAAAGGCTGGATCTAAGAGGTAAGATAAGAGTACACTAGCGCGTCGCGAATTTTAGGTTTAAACATGAGTACACAGCAACCAAATAACCCCCTTCATGGAGTCAAACTGCAAGATATAGTAGAACGGCTCGAGGCAGAGCTCGGCTGGGAAGAAATGGCGCAACACGTCAATGTAAACTGCTTTAAAAAAGATCCATCTGTTAAGTCTAGTTTAAAGTTTTTACGTAAAACCCCATGGGCCAGAGAAAAAGTTGAGCAGTTATATTTAGACACGTTTCATGGCTTTGCTTGGCCAACTAGCCCTCAGAATAAGTAATTACCTGTTAGTAAGAGGTAACTCCCTCTTACTACACTACTGGCCGACCTTTAGCTGCTCATAACTTGATATGATTTTCTTAGTTACACGGGGAGATAACTTTTTATTACAGGCAAAATAAAGCTCTGTATTTAAATTCTGCAAAGTCAAAACAGGCTCCAATAACTCACTAAGTGGTTCGTGTTGGCGTTTAAACTCAAACTGATTGTCACTTAAAATAACCAAATCGACAAACTTTCGCCTCGTTGCAAGTAGCTCAAACACACGGTCAAATGAATTTATCAGTACCAAGTTATACCCTTCAATAAACCCATTTTTGACCAAAAATTGATGGCTGTAGTTATCTTTAATCACAGCAACTTTATACTGTTTTGTATCTTCAATTGCTTCTAGGGAAATTTGCGAGGACTTGAGTGCATAAAAAGAGGTCGTAAACTTACTAATTGGAAAAATCCAATTAAATTTTTCACCCCGTATCTCATTCTTAGCCATTGAAAAGATACAAGTATTATCATCTCGTGCAGCAGTATTATAAGCTGTCGTCCAACTCTCGACAGAAATACGATAATTTATCTCAGATTTATCTAACACCGCTTTAACTTTGTCTACCGCAGTACCAACCAGTTCTCCCTCCCCATTTAGGTATTGGAACTTTGGAAAGTTTTCGGTCACTATATTAAGCGTATAATTGGCCTGAGCGACCGCTACAAATAAAAGGAAATAGCATCCAAGCACCCACCGATACAACTCAGAACTCCAATCAGACTAGATATATGTTTATAAACTATAGGTAAGAAATACAGCTCTGTGAAATTTGCACACAATATATAAACAGATTACGACTCGCGGAATAGCAAGAAAAAGGGGGGCATGCCCCCTAATTAGACACTTTATGCTTTATTCATCGCATCAATTAAGAATGCTGAAATCTTAGCACCTTCACGTAAAGTTGTTTCCGAACTAGATTGTCCTGCAAGGGAGCTGTCAGTAAATGGCGCAATTTCCATCATGTCAGCACCTGTAATTGGGAACTCTTTAGCCAGCGCTTTTAAAATCGTAAGCGCCTCTTCAGGTGTTAATCCGCCTGTCTCTGGTGTTCCCGTTGCCGCAGCAAATTCTTCATCAAGAGCGTCAATATCAAAGCTTACGTACAGCTCATCAACATTGTCTTCTTTTAGTTGCTCAATAACACCTGCAACAATCGCGTCGGCACCTTTTTCGCGAATTTCATGGGCCCAATGCTGTTTCACACCAAAAGTGCCTTCCCAATGCTCCTTCGCTTTTCCACTTGAACGGATGCCAAATTGGATAAGATGGTGTGGGGCCGGTAAAAACTCAAGAATATGTGTACACCAAGAGCCAAAGCACAGATCAATACCTAATCTTTCTACTAGTAGGTCAGTGTGCGCATCAAAATGAATAATAGCCGTACGTTTACCCTGTTCTCTTTTTGCTTTTAAGTATGCCTTTGTAAGTGGGTAACTGATAGAGTGGTCACCACCAATACCAAACACACCTTTGTCTGGGTAGTGCTTATAAAAGCCATCACAAACATCTTCTGTAATTGAAAGCGGTGCTACAAAGTACTCACTGTTCTCGTCTTGATAAAGCGCCTTTTGACAATTCGAAATCGTACCTTCATTTAAATACTTGTCATGAAGTAAGTGAGGAATGACACGAACATCACCTAAATCGAATGCTGATGTTTGCGGCTGTTGCTCTATTAAAGTACTTCTCAAAAAAAGTGGACCCCAATTTGCGCCACGCAAAATACCGCCACCACAGTCTGAGCTAATACCTAAAATAGCGGCTTTATGCGCGCTATCATCAATCTTCTGTAGAGAATCTTTCCAAAGCGCTTCAACACCTTCTGTTTGGCCATATAACTTTTGTCTAAGTGCGTCTTTTCGCTCTTTAGCTGTATTTACAGTAAAGACACCATCACCCGGTGGGCACAAACAATTTTCTAGTTTTTCAAGGTATTGTGATTTGCTGTTGCTCATAGCGTGCTCCTCAATAATTTGCATAATCATGCTAAATTAACTCTACTTCAAAAACGTAATCCGCTATTGAATTCAACTCACTTATATGAAAATGCCCCCTCAAAAACTTCGAAACAATTTAAAATAAACTGCTTTAAAGTCATAGAGTTAAACATTATCAAAATTGAGCTAAGAGAAAATTACAATAAGAATAACGCTGATATAACATGGTAGGAATATAAGTCAACCGCTGAGAGTAAAATGCCTTTCTCTTACAGCGGCTGAATATTCACAGAAGCTGTGTAGTTATTCGTATCCTCTGGGCTTTTTAGTTTTAATAATCGCAATGTAGCCATGCCAACTGGCATACGACAATAAAGGCATGATTATGATAAAACCAGCTGCGCCTGTTAAGAACCCAATGATGACTAATGTCACAATGGTTAAGCCCCAAACAATCATTGCTGGTACGTTAGTTCCAACGGCATGAATGGAAGACACCACCGCTGTCATAATGTCAACTCGGCGTTCCATCATGATCTGTGGTGTAAATGCAGAAATCGCAAACACTGCCATCATAAGCACACCGCCAACGATAGAACCCAATGCTAAAAAAGCAGATAACTGCTCAAAATTAGGGTTTGGTACATTTGGATAGAGTGCATGTATTAACGCAGCCAAGCGCATCCACACAATCATAATAACCATCAATAAAATAGCAAACCCCCACTCACCAGCAGGGTTTCGGAACATAGACTTTAAGCTGTGCATCAATGTTGGTTTATGCCCTTTCTCTAACTCCCATGCGACGTCGTACAACCCAGCGGCAAATGCTGGCCCAATCAATGCAAATGCGACTGAAGCAGGTAAAATAACCAAATGCGTACCCGACTGAAAAACAAGCCACATAATAAATGCTGGGATAATGCTAAAAACTAAACCGTAAACTAGACTGAGTATTGGTGCTCTAACAATATCTTTGCACGCTAGTGACAGCCAGTGAAATGGTGCAAGTGCGGCGATCTGATTGCTCTCCAAACACCGTGCGAACTCCGGGTTTTTGTCTACTGAGTGAGATGTTGGCATAAAATTGTCCTCTCTACATTGCTATATTAAGGTTTAGATTAGCGAAGCCCAACATGCAAGCATAGCAATAGTTCATATAAAGATTTATTGATCAAATCGATATTATGAGCGCACTAGTAACAAGTTTACCTTTATTGAAACCAAGCTCGCTTTTAAAGTGACCAATTGGCTAACTTGAATTAACGTAGCGGACATGTGTCCTGTACTTAAAACTCACTAACTTTAACCATTACGTTTTAGAACATAAAAAGGTTTTTTATGGAAAAGGTATTTCACTTAGGGTTGACTAAAGCAGACCTTCAAGGGGCTAAACTCGCAATCGTACCAGGCGACCCCGAGCGCTCAAAGCGTATTGCACAGCAGCTAGATAATGCAATTTGCTTAGCGCAAACGCGAGAGTTTCACATCTACCTAGCGACAATCAAAGAGCAACCGGTCGTAGTATGCTCGACAGGCATTGGGGGTCCATCTACTTCAATTGCCGTTGAGGAGCTCGCTCAGCTTGGTATAAAAACTTTCCTTAGAATTGGTACAACTGGCGCAATCCAACCGCAAATTGACGAAGGTGATATCCTAGTTAGTACTGCATCTGTCAGATTAGACGGTGCGAGTCAGCACTTTGCGCCATTGGCTTACCCTGCTGTCTCTGATTTCCATAGCACACAAGCTATGGTGCAAGCATGTGAGTTCGAAGGTGTTCCTTACCATACAGGTATTACGGCATCGAGTGACACCTTTTATCCAGGTCAAGAACGCTATGATACCTTCTCAGGTTATGTCTCTAAAGCATTCCAAGGCTCATGTGAAGAGTGGCAAAAGTTAAACGTTATGAATTATGAAATGGAGTCGGCGACCCTTTTCACTATGTGTGCAGCATTAGGACTTAAAGCTGCGTGTGTCGCAGGCGTCTTAGTTAATCGTACTAGACAAGAAATCCCTGATGTTGACCACCAGCTTGTCGAAAAGCGTGCGGTATCAGTTGTTATTAAAGCGGCTGAGATATTATTGACACAAGCAAAGTAGGCTAACGCCTACTTTAGCCTAAAATACGTGGTGAATAAGAGGCACATTGCCTTTTAGGCTGGTGAGTACAGCTTGCGCCACGGATTTTTGATTCTCGTACCCTGCCCTTTCAACCAAAGTAATTCGTTCTACATTCGCTTCGTCTAAGAGCTCTCCAGATAGAGCTAATTGACTCAATACACTGTTCATTGGGGATAGACTCGGACTGTATGCCGCATTTTCTGCATACCTGCCATAAAACGCCCTGCCATCAGTCAACACCAACTCTGCAGCGCATAAATTTTCTGTATATGGCACATACGCAAAGCGTAAATGCTGTTTGAGAGTATCAGAAATAGGTAAATCGATCTTTAAATTAGAAACAGTGTTGGCCATTAACGAAGATGCATTTCCTAGATCATTTGGGCCAAAGTCACATGGCAGCAACTCACTCAGGGAATATTTCCCATTCGGGAGTAATATTGTTAAATCTCCAGCAGAGCTTAACTCATTCATAAACTGACGACAGAACCCACAAGGCGCAGCATTAATCGCAATTGAAGTGATTTCTTGAGCCCCATTTATCCACGCGTTATTAATGGCTGCTTGTTCAGCATGTACAACCAAAGACAATGCCTGATGTTTAAATTCTAAATTTGCTCCGAGGTATAAATTACCCGTGACTTTATCGAAGGCCACAGCGCCAACAAAAAATTGTGAGATAGGTGCTTGGGAAAATTTTGCGGCGACTGGCAACAAGGCTTGCTGTAGTTGCTCAACATTACACTGAAGCTGCTCTGTCAATTCTAGAACGATTTGCGTATGCAATATGCCATTGTATTGCTTCGCGATATCGAAAATATATTCTTCTGTTTTGTTGTCTTTTATTACCATAATTTAATTATTATAGAATATGGCATGCCAGTTTACGCAGGTTTTATGCGTTACTCAACCATTCCTTTGCAGATTTAAAACATTCAAAGTTTTCTGCTTGAATGCCAAATCTTTTGACTTTTTGTAGGAAAAGATCGTGCATGTAGCCTTCAAATCCAACTACACGTGCTATTTGTATATTTGTCAGGTAATGCGCCACCTTTGGCATGACATTTACTATATCTATTGCTGCAAACTTGTGTTCCAGTTCCGAAACATCCACCAATACTTTTCGACTACCATGTTGCTCAGAATACGCTTTAGCGGCTTTGTAAGCATTCACCACATCCTCAGCTCCGGCTTTACCACGCACTGTCATCAAAATTAGTGACGTAGATTTATCATAAGTGATACTGGTTGATAGTGCTGACATATAGAACTCTGCAAAATACCGATTAATAAAATAATGAGGGCAAGGATTTTAATTTAAAGCACGCGCCTGTCAATGAAATAAGATTTAAAAATGAGAAAAAAATCAAAAACCAATCACAAAGGATTGGTTTTTGATTTCATTAAGTTATAAATGTGTGACTTTACAACACAAGTTGAACATAAGTATTAGCCTGTATTACGTAAACCTGCAGCGATCCCCATCATAGTGATCATCAATGCGCTATCTAGGTTAGGAGTATCAGTATCACGCGTCCGCTTAAGCAGCTCTACTTGCAATAAGTTGAGAGGATCCGTGTATGGATTTCTTAATGAAATTGACTCTTTAATCCATGGCTGAGCAGACAATAAGCTCCCCTTTGGCGCCAAGCGGATGACTTGCTCAGTTGTTTCATTAAGCTCAGCTCGTAGCTGTTTGCCAATAATTTGTAAGTTTTCAGGTACCAAGCGTTCGTCATAATACTCAGATAACCACAGATCGGATTTACAGAACACCATTTCAAGCATTTCTAGCCGAGTTCTGAAAAATGGCCAAAGTTCGCTCATTTCTTCAATCAGTGCTTCACCACCTAAATTCAGAACCGCTTTCAAACCTTCATTAGCGCCAAGCCAAGCCGGTAACATCAAACGATTTTGACTCCAAGCGAAAATCCAAGGTATTGCTCTGAGGCTCTCTATTCCCCCCTTTGGATTTCGTTTTGCAGGGCGCGAGCCTAATGGCAATTTTGCTAATTCAATTTCTGGCGTTGCACTTCTAAAATATGAGACAAAATCAGGCGTATTTCGCACATATTTGCGATACCTTTCACATGATGCCTCACTAAGTAGGTCCATAGCCTCTCGCCATTGTGTTTTTGGTTTTGGTGGGGGAAATAAATTGTTCTCAATAATTGCACTGGCATATAAAGATAAGCTCTGAATTGCAACCGGCGTGAGACCAAATTTAAAGCGGATCATTTCTCCCTGTTCCGTCACCCTTAAACCATACTTTAATGAACCTGGAGGTTGAGACCTCAGAGCTTGGCGGGCAGGAGCCCCACCTCGACCAATAGTGCCGCCGCGTCCATGGAATAACTTCATTTTAATTCCATGCTTCTCACCCAGTTCAATAAGAGATTCCATCGCTCGATATTGCGCCCAACCAGCCGCCATCATCCCAGCATCTTTCGCAGAGTCTGAATAACCAATCATGACATATTGTTGATGGGATAAATGGCCTTTATACCAGCTCGAGCTAAACAGCTCAGTCATGACCTTATCTGCACGATTCAAGTCATCCAACGTCTCGAACAATGGAGCAACAGGTAAATTAAACCCTACACCACTCTCTTTTAACAAAAGTTGAACTGCGAGTACATCCGACGCATATTGCGCCATAGAAATAATGTAAATACCTAACGATGCACGGTCTTGCTGTGCAATAACATCAAATGTATCTACCACTTCTCTAACCGCATCGCTCGGACGCCAATGTTTTGGAATGATTGGTCGCCTAGAACTTAATTCAGACAACAAGAACGCTTGTTTGTCTTGCTCAGACCACTGTGCATAATCTCCAACACCCAAATATCTTGTTAACTCGGAAAGCACTTCTGTATGGCGCGCAGAGTCTTGGCGAATATCAAGTTGACACAAGTTCACACCAAAGCAGTTCAAACGCCTTAGTACATCTAATAACAAACCATTGGCCACGACCTCCATACCCAACTCATTTAATGAGTTAAAACAAATTAACAATGGCTCTTTTAGTTGCTCTGTATCTTTGATTTTGTCTCGGCAGGAAGTGGGCAGGCCTTTAATTTTACTTTCTAAGAAATCAATCGTTTCACGTACATCTTTTTTTAAGCTTTTAAGCAAAGCTCTATACGGTTCACTCGTCTCACCTGTACGCATAAGTAGCGGCTTATTGGCACCGCTCATAGATAACTCTGCACTCAACTTATCCAAGTCTCGATAATATAGGTCTAGCGCCATCCAGCGACCGTGATCTAGCACACTCTGAGTCACTTTCGCCGTTACATTAGGGTTGCCATCTCTGTCCCCCCCCATCCAAGAAGCCAATTTAACAGGTGAAAAGCTTTGCGGTAAATCAATGTCCAGATACTGCTTAGCCATCTTGCTGAGTTCACTTACAAACTGCGGTATTGCATGCCACAAACTGTTTTCCACAACAGCAAACCCCCACTTAGCTTCCTCTAGTGGCGTGGGACGATTATCCCTGATTTCATTCGTGTGCCATGCTTGACAGATTAACTGTGCTATCCGAGCTAAAATGGTATCTCGTTCTACAACTGAACATTCGAGACTTTCAAGCTCCTTTAAGCAATCACTTAGCTCAACATGCTTACTGATGATGGTACGTCGCGTGACCTCTGTTGGGTGGGCAGTTAAGACTAGTTCGATTTGCACAGTCGACAACACTTGCAAGGCATCTTCTCGAGAGCATTTACCTTCATCAAGATGCTCAGCCAGTTCTTTGATTGTGCCTTCAATGGTGTCGAACGATCCTTTGGGAGCTCCTGATTTGGATATCGTATGATATTGTTCAGCCACGTTCGCCAAGTTTAGGAAATGATTAAATGCTCTGCACACTGGTAACAACTCCTCATTACTCAGCGCCTTAAGCGTATCAATTAGCATTTCTCTGGCTTGATGATCGCCACCTCTCGAGGCCTTTGCCAAATGCCTGATCTGTTCCACTTTTTCTAGTAGTTCCGAGCCTTGAGCATGCTCTATGGTTGCACCTAGACATTCACCCAGTAGGCTCACATTACGGCGAAGATTTGTATATTGCTGATCCATACGCTTTCCTTTGAATACATTTTATGCAATCCAATATACTGTTAAACCTACATAAATGAAAAGACCATTTGGTTACACTTTTTGACCAAAGCAATGTACGTTGAAAGATACATACACTGCCAACAGACGTTTGGTGATCTAAATCGAAAGTAATACCGTACACTACAAAA
Source organism: Pseudoalteromonas luteoviolacea (assembly GCF_001750165.1). Taxonomy (NCBI): domain Bacteria; kingdom Pseudomonadati; phylum Pseudomonadota; class Gammaproteobacteria; order Alteromonadales; family Pseudoalteromonadaceae; genus Pseudoalteromonas; species Pseudoalteromonas luteoviolacea. The sequence goes on along the minus strand of NZ_CP015412.1, from coordinate 242,741 downwards.
ACATAAGTTGGGTACGTTCACTATGGCTCAGAAAACTGCCGTTGTAATTGGTGCAAGCGGCGCAATCGGTAAAGCGCTGGTCAATCTACACTTACGCCACAATGATCATGTTGTTGCTATAAGCCGTGAAATTCTAAGTACATCTCATCCACATTTAAAAAAATTTGAAACCGACTATACAAAAGAGAATATAGAAGAGCTGGCAACTAGGATATCTCGTATATATCCCGCTATACACTCTATCAGTATATGCAATGGTGTATTACACACGGATGAGAATATGCCAGAAAAACGTCTAGAGTCTTTTGATATTGATTACTTTGGCATGCTTATGCACGTCAACACGACGATCCCTTTCATGTGGCTGCAAGCATTCATGCCTCACTTGATATCGACACAAACACCGTGCGTTGTCACGGCACTGAGTGCTCGAATTGGCAGTATTTCAGATAATCAACTCGGTGGGTGGTACAGCTACAGAGCATCCAAAGCAGCGCTTAACATGCTTTTCAAAACTGCAAGTATTGAACTACAAAGGCGAAAATGTAACGCCAAACTAATGCTGTTTCACCCCGGAACAACTGACTCCGCTTTGTCTAAACCATTTCAAAGCAACGTACCCGACGGTAAATTATTCAAGCCTGAATTTGTTGCAGAGCAACTCAATAAATTTCAGAACAACAGAGAGTTTAACGGCGCCATCGACTTCATTGACTGGCAAGGTAAGAACATACAATGGTAATAAAATGATTGTTAATAACCAAGACATACTCAATCTCCCTGAGCGCTACAGAGCGCATTTCATAAACAGCTTATCGGGATATAAAAGTGCGAATTTAATTGGAACACGCGATTTAAATGGGAAAGACAACTTGTCTATCGTCAGCTCTGTTTTTCATCTAGGCGCTAATCCACCTTTACTGGGTGTCATATTCAGACCTCACAGCGTCAGACGTGACACATTAGAGAATATATTAGAAACCGAAACGTATACGATAAACCATGTGAACTCACTCATTTGGCAAGAAGCGCACCAAACATCTGCTCGATATGACGTAGGTCAATCTGAATTTGATGAAACAGGGCTAACTCCCTATTATCATGAAAGTTTTGAAGCTCCTTTCGTTTCACAAAGTCAGGTTAAAATTGGTTTAAAATTAAGACAACATCAGACTATTGAGCTCAATAAAACGGTACTCGTTATAGGCGAAATTGTACATGTTGAAGTAGCTGATATTGCTGTAAAAGAAGATGGCTTTATCAACCTTGAACAATTAGATACAGTTGCGGTATCGGGGCTTGACTGCTACCACACCACCAGCAAGATAGACAGGTTAGAATATGCAAAACCTGATCGTCCCGTTAAGCGCAAAGCATAAACTTTTATCGCGCGGCTACAACAAACATTAATCTATGCTGGAACACATTCCAGCATTTAACCAATCGCGTTATATTTTTGTATTTTTAAGCACAGCTAACAGGTCACTCAATTCAGCAAAGTATTGGTTTAATTCCTCTTTTTGATTTTTAGATAATGTTTCTCGAAGACTCAGCATGAACTTTATTTGAGTTCGAATACGCCTTTCTCGTTGCTCAATGCGATGTTCAGGCCAATTACGAGGGTGATTTACAACATAGCGCCCCAGTTTTTCAATGTCAGCTTCACCTAGCTGCCTTTGGACTAATAGTGACTCTATTGCAGTCAGTCTATTTTGATTATTCAATACCCTTAATTCTTGATAAAAAGATCCCTGATCAATATGTTTCGATATCATATCTTTTTGTTTTTTATTCAAACTTCCCAAAATATCTTCAAAGCGTGTTAGGGTCCGAGTCTGCCTTTCTACATCATTTTGTCTCAATTGCATTTTTTCTTTGATACTGTCGATAAATTGTTTTTTTTGCGAGTTATCTAGCGACATCAGAAACTCAACAGAAACAGGCTTCAGGCCAACAATGAGCTCATACCAATGCGCATTGACCTGCATACTGAGCTCATATAATTGCTGCTCATCCATATCCTTCCAGCTATTTTTAAGCACATTTAGCCACCCTTGATAAATTGGCAAGTAACGTGACTGATGCATCACCTGTAGTTGACCAAACTCTTTCAAAAACCACGCTTGTTGATCGTCTGTGAGCTCCACATATTCTTCAAGCTGGTTTAACGCTAGCCTGTCTGAGTTTTTATACACAGTCCCGTAAAAACAACCTGACAGCATAAACAATGCTAAAAATACTAAAGTGAATCTAAACACCACCCCTCCAAACACAATTAATTATCATTTGCAGTTGACAAACAACTTAAAGTTATTGATAATCATTCTCAATGAGGCAGTATTTTGGATTATACGCACAAAGCTTGCTTCATTAAGTGAATTACTATTCGACCCAGTATATTCACAAACTCATTTACTTGCTACATTGCTCATATCGGTGACGGTAGATATGAAAATTAAAAAGCCCGAAAGGGCTTTTTTTATTTCCCTTCATAAGGTTATAGTCTAAACTGCATAAATATAATATGTGCATTAAACTAAACAAAAAACCCTGTGCCATAAGGAGAAATTAAGATGCGAAAGTTAACCCAAACACTTTTATTCTCAGGGCTAATTCTCAGCTCTACGCCAACACTTGCAGGGTTAGAAGAAGGCATAGCTGCTGCAAATCAAGGTCAATTTGATGTTGCCATTAAAGAATTTCAATATTTGGTAGACATGGGCTTTGCACCAGGCATGTATGAATTGGCCAAAATGTATGACGGGGGATATGGCGTACCGAAAAACCCTAGAAAAGCCGCTGAACTACTTCAACGCGCCGTGAAACTAGGCAGCGCAGATGCTATGTTTTCACTTGCTGTTCTTTATCAAGATGGACGTGGCGTTAAACTAGATAAGCAAAAAGCTGTAGACCTGTTTACTCAAGCTGCCAAAAAGAACTTACCTGCTGCACAATTTAACCTCGGTGTAATGCATGCCAATGGTGACGGTGTAGTTCAAGACTATGTAAAAGCGCGGTTTTGGTACGAAAGAGCAGCAGCCAACAACTACACACTCGCCATGTACAATCTAGCCCTGCTCTATTATCAAGGCTTAGGTGTGCAAAAAAATGTGGAGCGCTCGTACATTTGGAATCTGCTTGCTGAATTCAATGGGTATGCACAAGCCGCAGAAAGCCGCCAGTTAGATGAGCAAAGCTTGTCTCGCTCTCAGTTAGAAAGAGGTCAACGTATCGCTAACGATATCTACCACAAAATTCAGGCTAATACCTATATTGCTGGGAGCGGATTCGCTGAATAATAATTTGATATTATTTTAAATATAGCCACGTCAGCAATTTGTTTATGGCATGGCTATATTCCGCAAACAGCTTACTTCGCCAAATTCGGCTGTTCGACTTAAATATTGATTTGGCATGGCTAAAAGTCACCAACCCTTCTGTACCGTGATATTGACCCATCCCAGAGTGACCAACCCCGCCAAATGGAAGATCAGTCACAGCGACGTGCAACAGCATATCATTAATGCTGATTGAGCCAGCTAATAAAGACTGTCTAATGTCTCTTTGTGCTTTAAGGTTGTCTGTATATAAATAGCTAGTTAGCGGGCTGCCTTGGCGCTGAATTATCTTTTTAGCATCGACTAAATCTCGTACTTTTATTACGCTGAGTATTGGCCCAAATACTTCCTCTTGCATAATGCGTGAATCTAAAGGCGGGTTAAATATCAAGTGCATACCAAAATCATCTGCGCGAATATTTTCAAGCGGCTTTGAATGATAAACTTCCACGCCCATATCAATAACATCTTCAATAAGAGACTCTAATCTTCGGGCATGATGCTCATTTACAATACCTGTTTGTCTTTCCATATCGTCACGTTTGACGAGCTGATGTTTGAGTTTCGCAATAAAGGATTCATAAATAAACTCTTCAACAAGCACATAATCAGGTGCGACACACACCTGCCCCGCATTCATTTTTTTTGCAAAAATAATGTCTAACACTGCTTTATCTTGGTTTGCATCAGCTAAAACTATCATGGGTGATTTCCCACCTAGCTCCAAAGTAACAGGCACTAAATTTCTTGATGCTGCTGCATAAACCTGCTTACCGACGTCTGTAGAGCCTGTAAAAAATATGTGATCAAAATGCTGATGGCTAAACATAGAGGCAATATCAGGTCCTCCCTCTACTACGATACAATCGCTCTCAATTGACTTGAGTACATCTTTCATCACTTCATTAACGGATGGTGTATATTCGCTGAGTTTTATCATCACTTTATTGCCCGCTGCAAGCGCAGTCGCCAGCGGAACAAGCGCTAATTGAATTGGATAATTCCACGGTGCAATAATGCCGATAACACCTTTGGGTACGTACTCAACCCACACTCTAGAGGGAAAAAACTGCCAGCCTGCAGATCTAGAGTGAGGCTTCATAAAAGACTCAATTTTCCGGCACAAATAGCGAATATGACTCACAGTTGGAATGATGTCAGCCACAAGTGTGTCGTATTCAGCTCGAATACTGAAATCATTATTAGCGGCTTCAACAAACCGTTGCTTATTTGCAATAATTGCGGCACTTAATCTTTCTAACTTTTCTTTTCTCTTAGAGCTTGTTGGAAATGGATCTAAATAGTGCGCAGACTTCAATTTAATAAACTCATTTACTATTCCATGTTCTTGGACTTGGCTCACACTATTTGCCTCTCTAATTTATCACGACCTAAACAGTTACTTCTGAAATTATATTGACCACTTGGACATGCAGATTAAATCGATTTCTCCAATGAGAATTTGCAATCAGAGAAACCACATTCACAGTAGCAAATAGACTACCTATTCCTCAACTCGTGCACCTTGAGACGTCAATATGCACTTATCTACTGTAGATTCTCACTGTTTATGTAACATCATCAAAAAGGCCACCTTATACCTGGTGGCCCTTATACACCTGAAAATGCCTACAACGTTAAAATACAAAAACCCAACGAGCAACCGTTAAGGTTATAAGACTTATCATTGCAATAGCAATTAGGTTTAATACAAATCCCGCTTTTATCATATCCCTAATTTTTATTTCACCAGATCCAAATACTATCGCATTTGGCGGAGTTGCTACGGGCATCATAAAGGCACAGCTTGCGGCCATTGCCGCAGGGATGATCCATACCAATGGCGTTCCCGTCACTTGTTCTGCAACCGGACCAAGTAAAGGTAAAAAGCCTGCGGCTGTGGCTGTATTGCTTGTCAGCTCAGTTAAAAATGTGATCAAAGCAGCCACAGCAATGACACTCAATACAAGTGGAATAGCACTCGCACCTGCTAATATATTTGCGATGTATTCAGCAAGGCCAGATCCTTTTATTTGGCTCGCTAAGGTTAACCCGCCACCAAATAATAAAAGTATGCCCCATGGCACTTCTTTCGCAGCAGGCCAGTCCATAACTTTTTGCTCGCCTTTACTGTCTGCTGGTAAAACAAATAACATGATAGACGCTGCAACCGCTATTCCCGTATCTGTAATGTTTAACCCAGTCCATGTTTGTAAATAGGGCCTCAAAAGCCAACCAAATACTGCAAATAAGAAGACATACAGAACATTTTTCTCCGCAATCGTCATTCTGCCCTGCTCTTTGAGTTGAGAGGAAAATATTTCCGTCATCTGACTATTATTTTGTTGCGGAGCAAGTTTAAATGCAAACTTGGTTAGCCAAAGCCAACATAAAAAAATCATGCCAAATGTAAATGGCACCGCAACTATCATCCATTGTCCAAAGCCTATTTCTATTTGATGGTTGTCCCACAAATACGCGACCATTAATGCGTTAGGTGCAGTGCCAATAATAGTTCCAACACCACCTAAACTTGCACTATAGGCAATAGCTAACAACAAGGCTTTTGCATAGTTATCACAGTGAGCACCGTTTTTTTGTAAAACATGAATCACAGACAAAGCAATAGGCAACAACATCAGCGTGGTGGCCGTATTATTTATCCACATAGATAAAAAGCCGCTTACAAGCATCATAGCCAACACTTGATATTTAGGGTTTGTGCCACTTTTGAGCATGGTCTTTAGCGCAATTCGCTTGTGCAACTGCGACTTTTCCATGGCTATCGAAATTAAAAACCCACCTAAAAATAAAAAGATAAGGGGATGCGCATATGCCGATGAGGTACTCTTTATATCATTAATGTCCGCCAGCGGAACAGCCAATAAAGGAACCAATGACGTAACAGGGATTGGGACTGTCTCACTTACCCACCAAACAGCGAGCCACATCGCTAAGCCTGCAGTGCGCCAACCTTGCTCTGATAAGCCTTCAGGGCCTTGAGTGAGACATGTCAGTAAAAAAAGGAAGGGGCCTAGAAATAGCCAAAATTTGTTATATAAGGAACTACCTTTAACCATTGTATCCGTCATTTTTCTATTTTTTAAAATTGTGCACTTAAAATAAGGAGGCAGTATGAATGAGCCCCTGCATTTCCACAAGTCCACAACCTCTATAAGTTACATAAAATCGACCTTTAAATTACCACAGTGCTAAACAGGTAATTGAAAACGCTGCTGCTTTTTTTACAGCAGCGCCTCACCTCATCTTGCTTTAATCGTCAATGTCACACCAGATGCTTGCGTATAACCTCGCAAATCGAAATACCAATTACCAGATTTTGGGAACGAAATAGTACAAACCTCCTCATTTCCATATTGATAAGGCCGGCATTGAAATTGGGATGTCGAGGACTGAGTTCCGAAATTGACATATAGATCTGCATCGCCCGTTCCACCAGAGATGTTCACAACCAACTCTTGATAACCACTCCCTAAAGGCAGAGAAGTTCGCCACCACTGCCCAGAAGATACATTAAGATCCGTGTAAGTCTTGTCGATTGGCGTCGGTTCGATTGGTGGTGGAGTTACACTGCCCGCCGTTTTTGCTAACTCCGCAATATACGCGCTCGCCAACTTAGCAAAATGAATTGAATGTTCAGCGTCATACTCTGTATCGTTTGCAGTGTGTATTAAGCGATTCGACTCTCTCATCCGTGACTCAAATGGAAATGACGCAGGAAAGCTTTGCTGATACCAAGACGCATGATCAGAGCAACCATAACCGCAGCGATCAAAACCATAACTCACGTTCGGTAAATATTTATCAAGTAGCTGGCTCATAAAGTTATTTTGCGCGCTATTGGTATAATCAGTAATAAATACGATATCGTGCTGGCCACCTTTATGCCCAGACATATCAAATTGTGCCATACCAACTACATTTTTACCCGACGCTTTATAATCTTGGGCAATGGCTTTGGACCCTCTTAGCCCAACTTCCTCTGCTGCAAACCCCATTATTTTCACCGTTCTTTTCGGCTTATAATTGGTATCCACTATGGCCTTGAGTACTTCACTGAGTACAGCAATTCCCGACGCATTATCATCTGCTCCAGGGGCTCTGCCACTGCTTGGGTTACTGCCATTAATTGAATCTAAATGCCCGCCAATAATCACGATTTCATCAGCCATTTCGCTCCCGGGCACAGTCACTATCACGGAAGACTGAGCCCATGTATGTGTATAGTGCTCAACAGCGATATCTGAGCGCGAACTGGCTAAGCTCTGCCAATGATTTTTAACCCAGTTTGATGCATCCACACCAGATTGTTGGGTGTAATAGCGGTTATAAAACCCTGTCATATTACTCACCGTGTTAACTAACCCTGTCGTCGATACATTTCCCATTAAAGCTTGAACGGTTTCAGGGTTATCAATCGAATATGTTAACTCTGGCTGGTGTTTATGAGCATACTCTAACGTGCTCAAATAAGCCTTTGCTTCCGCTTCACTATCATGAGCGACAAAGCCACCACATCTGTGATACTGCTCATGCATAAAGTGACTGAGGTTTTCATGCTCTTCCTCATGCATTAATAAAATGTCAGCTTCTTGGTGATTGTTACTCGTTTGAGTATATGAACGGCCTTTAACAGCGTTTTCTAATTGGTAGTGATGACTTGCTGATGCACCTAACGTAATCCATTTTTTTTCAGAGACTGCATTTGAGAAAGAGGAAAATGTAAGACACGCCAACAAACATATGCATTTGTTTGTACGCATAATATATCCTTTGAAAGATGTCGATAAAGGCGGCATGTCGCCGCCTTTATCAAGTAAGCCCTAGTTTGCTTTGATATTCAGTGTCACGCCACTGGCATTACTATAACCACGTAAATCTATGTGCCACGTTCCTGATTGCGGGTTCGTAAAAGAGCAAGATTCACTATTTCCATTTTTATATGGACGACATTGATATGAAGATGTAGAAGATGCAGAGCCGAAATTGACGTATAGATCCGCGTCACCAGTCCCTCCTGAAATCGATACGGTCAAGTTTGAGTATCCTGCGCTCAACTCTTGTGTATATCTTGCCCACTGCCCTGTAGACACAGACACATTAGTTTCTGTGCGATCTATAGGTGGAGTAGTGTTGCTTCCATCAGAGTAACTTCCCGTCAGTGATACGCCAGATATTTGATTCCAAGCTTCAACCATCACAAAATAGGTACCTGCTTGAATATTCGTTATTGAACAGGATTCATTGCTGGTAGAGGAAGTACTCTTGCAGTCATAGGCCTGCAAAGTTGGTCTACCGCCGAACTTGACATATAAATCTGCGTCTCCTGTCCCACCAGTAGTAGCAAATTTAAGATTACTTGAGCCTGTTGGCACATTTAATACAAAGAATTGCTGTGATTTAGCTGCACCACTAATGCCCGTTCGAGCTACACCGTTTGTCAATTCTTCGTCAGTAGGCGGTGTACCACAACTACTACCTGAGCTGAGTTGAGATGTGACCCCCACTAACGCCAAAGCAGCTTGAACATCATCAGGGTTGTAACCCAGGTCACATGCTGCATCCATTACCCCATTGCCTGCCAGATCCCAATCTGTACTAGCCGTCCAGTACATCTGATTCGCTTTCGCCATCACCACAAACGCTTTTTTAGTGTCCCAGCCAGCCGTTGTTGCTAAATGATAAAAGGCTTTGTTGAACACTCCTGATGAATGGTGCACATCCATGCCGGAAGTAAAGTTTGATTGATGATCAATTGAACGACCATCTTTTGTTGGATCATTCATATACCGAAGTGCACCACTGCCTTTGAATATATCTTGCCCAACCAACCAATCATTGCTCCCTCTCATATAAAACTCCGCAGCTTCGCCAGCCATATCAGAAAACGCTTCGTTCAAGCCTCCTGACTTATTACGGTAGATTAGCCCGGAATTCTGTTCTGTAAAGCCATGACTCACCTCGTGCGCAGACACATCCAAACTGACAAGTGGGTAAAATCTATCTTTACCATCACCAAAAGTCATTGAACGTCCATCCCAAAACGCATTTTCATAATTATTACTATAGTGAACTCGCATTTGTAATTGGAAGCTCAGTGGTGCCGTACCCAACCAGTCACTGTACATATTGAATACCACATTACCAAAGTAATGTGCATCGTTAAGCGGCGAATAGGCACCGTTGATTTCTTTAACCGTATTTTCTGGGCAAGTGAAGCTATGTGCATTAGAGCCGCTGCTTCCATGGTTTAAATGAATGGTCTTTACATTGGCATTGTTCATCGTACAGGTGTTACCTGACTGACTAACATCCAAGTGGCCATAGTCAGTACCATATTGATAACGTCCTGTTTTTTGATTGCCTCCTGGACCTGTGGCGTTTGCATGTTGAATATTGTCGTAACTAAGCAACACTTCTCCGGTGTGCGCATCAACAATTTGATACGGCCTAGATGGCGAGTCACCGTAAGTGACATGTGACAACTCATAAACCAAACGAGCTTGATTATTTTTATCTACCCATATACCGAGTCGCTCTGTTTCATGGAATGTCTGTTGCGTCAACTGCGTTGCTGGTAATGAGCCTGTCGACATAGCTTTAGCCTGCGCGACTGCCAAGCTAGGTTTGACTGACATGACATCTGCATTAATGTCGTATACAGCAGCACCATGAGCGTGCTTCAACAGACCCTGATTATCAAAAGTTAAGCTCACCGTATCTCCAATAACCGGTAAACCTTGATACATTTGCTGATAACGGTGTGTCACTGAACCATTCTTGTGTTTAAAGCTCTTTAGTATTTTTAGTGAGTCATCCGCAGAAAGGCCGATTAATTGATTTGCTGGTGTTGAGAGTAAACTCATAGATCCAGACTGCAGCATAACATTTAAGTTGCTATGTTGATTTAAATACTGCTTTTGTGCGGCGTGTGTCGCACAACTCAACACTGCAAGTGTGGCGAGAGATAATTTAGTTATTTTATGGTGTTTCACTTTATGCTCCTTGATTGTGTGTATAACATTCAAAAATGACTTGAATGTGCACCTTAAATTGGATGCATAGTTGAGACTAGACAAATAAAACAAAAAATAAACCTTTAATTTACATAAATTAAACCTTTGCTTCTTCCTGTTTTTTAATTAATATTTTCATACCCTTAGCTTAATTCAAACAAAATTCACATATTTAATATGACCAAAATGTAAACAAAATACTACAAAGAAAGTATATAATACTCAATAACCCTTTGAGCATTTAATAATGGCTTTTTATGAGTACATATTGCTAGTATAAATTCGGCAGAATTGCTTGGTGATTTACATTGCAGATAAAGCGATTAATAGATAAATGGATGAGATTGGTTAAAATTCGTATGTATAACGTAATCTTAATTGCCTGCCTTTTTGAGGCACCCTACCATCATATCTTCTTGGGTCAAAAGCGTCTGTGGACTTATCAAAAATATTCTGAACTTGTAGTGCAACTCCTTGTTGATCGTCAACTTTCCAACTTACTGTTGCACCAAATAACCAATGGCTTGGCTGGTGATAGGGTGAAAAATTAGGGTCGTCAGGTAACACAGCAGGAATAACCATAATACTATCTCGCCATATACCGTTGAAGGAATATTGCACATCTCCCAAGCTATAGTTAAATACTAAAGATCCGAATTTTTTATAGCTGGGATTAAAGGGTAAGTCTATATATTGAGTGAATGTACTAGATAACCAAGCTGTTTCATTTATATGTAATGTCCCACTGAATTCAAAGCCTTGCATACTAGTTTCAAACACATTATCAAACGTAAAACGAGATAACGCTTCATCTACGGGAATTAAATTAATAAAGTCCTCAAGCTCATTGTCAAATAAAACTAAGTCCAATTGCCAATTACTACTTTTTGCATGCCATACAAGCTCTGTTGTTTTGAGGTATTCTGCTTTTAAATTTGGATTACCGATAGTCACCTCATCATTTGAGTGAAGCTCGTTACTGACTGGTACTCTAAATGCCTCTCCATATTGTAATTTAAAAGTATGTATAGGATTAAATTGGTAGATTAACGCTAATCTTGGAGACAGTTTGCGGTCAATATCAATCACATCATCAAACCGAAGTCCAGTAAACATTGTGACCGACTCAGTCAGTGCATATTTAACTTGTGTATAGACGGCGTAAGAATCAAAACTTGCTTCTAGCGGTTTAAACGGTTCATGGTTGCTAATCACCTGGATGCCTCCAAGGTAATATGGTTCATCTACAAAAATTTGCCCAGTTTCAGGTTTATAGTAGTTGGTATATACATCTGCACGAGACTGCTCTTCCCATGAATATTCAGCGCCAAAAATAATGTTAAGTGATTTACTATATTCATAAACAGTCTCACTGTTTAAAGTAATGTCTCTGGATTGCCATCGAGGTCCAACAAAAAAATCATGCTCTAGCTGAAGCTCTTCAGCACTTGCGATCAAACCTGCACTTTTTATATCGTGCTTTAAAAATTCCAGCCTAGTTGTGTTAGCCCAAGACTCACTCCACGATGAATTGACTTCTAATTGCATTCCAAGATTACGGCTGGTATGTCTATTATCTCGGGATTCACCTGAAAGATTGATAAATTCATCTAATCGAGTTTCTGTGTTGTGAATTGCGAATCGCCAGTTGCGCCAGTTCAGTTCAATCTCAACAAAGCGACCGTCAACCGGATCTCTCACTTGTGCTTCAAAATACTTATCTCCATCATCTCTGTACAAAGATGTATTCGCCTGAAGTGATAACCCACTTTCAAATGTGTGATAAACACTAAGAGCACCTTGATACATACCATTGTCACCAATGGCAGCCATGAACTGATTAGCATTTTTCTTTGTGACGATATTCATCACACCTAAAAATGCGTTACTACCATACAAAGCAGAACCAGGGCCTCTTATAAACTCGACTCTCTCTACAATTTCGACGGGAATGAAGGGAGCATATACCGACGCTTTGCCAAAGGAGGCATCGTTTAGTCTTTGCCCATTAAGCATGACTAATACGTTACCGCTGTCTAAATATATACCTCTCGCATGTTCTTTTGGTACGGCACCAACCCAATCGCCTCTTGTTGATTGCATGCCCGGCACGAAATTCATTAACTCATAAACATTTGCTACACCAAGTAACTGTATGTGCTGGCGATTAAAAACTGTCGTACTCGAAGGAACTGTGGTGGGTGTTTCAGCAGTTTTGGTGGCTAGCGTAATGTTTACGTCGAGCAATTCCTCAAAGCTCAACTCAAACAGCTCTTCTTGAGAAGCAATTACATTAAAGCAGAAAAGAAAGATAAAAATAAGCGGGACTGTTTTTTTCATATTGAGCCTGACTACTGATACCGTAACAAGCTCCATTCAAGTGCATATACTCACTTAATTTTGCTTACACAGTTACCGTTCATACATCTAAATAATACGCATGAAATGTAACTGTGCAAGTTTTTACTTAAGTTTTATGCAGCCTGTAACTTCTTTGCCTTGAAATACTTATACAAGCCAATTAACGAAGCAACGATCCAAAACAGCTCAATCACAAAGCTTGCAAGATTAAAGTTGTAGCATAAACTGATAAGTAGCAGGATTGCACCAGAGAGGTTCATGAGGTTATATTTGAGGCCGTCAGGTGTGACTTTTTCAAGCTGAAGCAAAAAGAATGCCCCAACCACAAGAAAAGTACCAGTCATACCTATTACATCAAATAAAATATCAATCATGTTTTTGTCCATATATTTTGTGGATACTCACCCAAACACGCTGGCCCTTTTCCATGGGTAGGGTGACTTTCAATCGTTGAAACAGCACAAACTATACGATTATCTTTAAAACAGGATTAATAAGACAGGATATTTGTCCTCATTATAAAGGCACTACTTAAAGGTTACTTTGTTACCAACAATTTTAAGTGCTGGAGCTCCTCTAATTAAAGCCTTGCGAGAAAACTCTTGTTCGCATTCAGGGCAGTGAGTCTGGTTACTTGTATAATCGACACTGATCCGTTCAACAAAACACTTTATAAGGTTACCTTTACCCCCTTTGCGATACTTGAAAAGTCTAGCTTTGCATTTTGCGCAAAACACGTCCACAGTCCTAGTAGGGCCCTTTTTATTCGGTTTGGCCAATTAATTCAAACTCCCAACTACAAATCCAATCAGAGTAAATTGTAACGTGTGATAACCCGCATTCACCAGAAATAGTTTTAAGGGTCTTTGCTCAAACAGGTAACTTATCCCAAATGACGTTGCCACAAAAGTAATGCCTATAAACAGACCAAAAGCCATTGCGTCAAGTACTGCCGGCGCTTTTCCAACCAGCATCGCAACGGCAATAGACGCCAAAATGCAAAGTAAAAATGACCCCATGAATATAGCTTTATGATTAGCGTGCTTTAAGTCGAGTTCGGTCAATCCAGCTCCTTCAAGCCAAGCCTGCTGGAACATTAATGGAGAATACCACAGCCCCCCGAGTAAGAAAGAGCTCAATGCAGCTAACATTACCGCCACTATATTTACTTCAAATACATACATTAGCAATTGCCCCATTGTTTAACTATTTTCAATTTAGTTAAAATCTACCAATTGAGCAATGTGAGACCCTAAGATGCCTACTTTGAGACCGGCTTTTTTTGCAATTTACGCTGTAAGGTTCTTCTGTGCATATTGAGCTGCCGAGCAGTTTCCGAAACATTGCCATCATTCGCCTGCAATGTTTGCTGAATATGTTCCCACTCTAAACGCTCTGGTGACATTGTTGACTCAAACGAATCTTCAATACTCACCGCTTCACCCAGCAGTTTTTTTGAAATCAGCTTCGTGTCAGCCGGTTTTGTCAAGTAATCATCTGCGCCTAACTTTATCGCCTCAACAGCTGTTGCAATACTGGCAAACCCTGTCAATAAAACCAATTTGCAATTAGGTAGTATCTCTCGAATTTTGGCAATATGTTGCAAGCCTGATGAGCGCTCTAACTTCATATCTAATAACACATAGTCCGGTACAAAATTACTGCATTGAGAGAAAATGTCGAGCTCGTAATTAACAACCTGACATTCAAAGCCCATTTTTGACATTCTCCTCGCAAGTGTATTTGAAAAGGCGACATCATCTTCAATAATTAGTAATTTCATGATGCACCGACAATTGGTAATACAACTGTTGACAAAACCCCACCCTCTTCTAAATTTTCAAGGTGTAACTCACCATTGACTCTCTCTAACGTTGCATGAGTTAACAACAAGGCCATACCAAAACCGGTATCACTTTCAACGATAGATTTTCCTATATCTTCTAGTTTTTTCTGCGCGATGCCTTTACCCTGATCTTTAATTGTAAAATGCCATTTACCACTTTCTGAAAATGTAGTCAGCTCAATGTGATGTTTATTCGCCCTTTCGTTTGCCTTTGCTGCATTAACAATTAGATTTAGCAATGAAGGCACTAGCATTGGATCTCCATTGATTTCAACTGAGGTTGTCTTTTCAGTAATTGACAGAGACTGCTCTGGATATTGAAGCGTCATTAACTCTTCAAGTTGCTCAATGACAAATTGTGTAGATTGTGATTTTTCTTGACGTTTTAATTTAAGTAGCTCTGTTTGCTCTCTGAAACTATCTAGTTGTATCCGACACTGTGAAAGAGGCCCCCCCATTTCTGACACTGCGGGGTGATCAGGGAAATCTTCACGTAGCTCCTCGAGCAATAAATTTAAGTGAGCAATCGGAGTCGCGAGTTGGTGCGTTACCTGCGCAGCTGCGCTGCCTAGTGCTAACAGTTGTTCTTGTTGCAATTGCTTTTCTCGCGTTTTAGCCAAAAGCGCTTCTCTCTCTCGAATACGCTTTACAAGTATTGCTACAACCCCCACGGTAACAACCACCATGAAAACAAAATTCACAAACATGCCAAGTAGGTGCTCTCCCATGTGCATGCCATGATGATGCATTGGCATAGTCACTGCCAAATATAAATAACCATATGAGAGCAGAGCACTCGCGGATACAAACAAAACATAACCAATCGAAACAGTAACGGCCGCGATAATGCAAGGTAACAGCAATAAAGATACAAAAGCATTGCTTGCGCCACCTAAAAAAGAGAGTAAAACAGACAAAAACACGATGTCAGCCACCAACTGCAAAGTCATGGCCCTTTCAGATATCTCCCTACTCCTGCGATACATTAAGATACTAATGAGTTGAAACAATGATTCTAACGCAATCACTGTAAAAACGGGCTGATGAGGAATGCTTTTGTCGAGCAATAATATTGAAATTAAGACCAAAATAAGCTGAAAAACAATCGCAATAGAGCGCAGTAATAAAAGCTGCCCAAGTGCAGACTGAGGCGAGAAAGCGATAACCATGTGTCGAGCCTGAAAACAAATAGGCGGGTACTTTACCTGATCAACAAACTAACTTAAAGACAGAGTAGTTGAGAAGTGCTTAGTCATATTTGAGAACAAACTCTGGGCTAGGCGTGCCTTGATGAAAAAGTAATTGCCACCCAGCTCCCTTGTTGCGCCACAAGGACATCCTCAGCGAAAACTGTAAATTGGAATATGCGTTACGTCGATAAGCAGCATGATAGGTAAGCTGTGCTATAGAATCACTTAACATCTGCCCTCTAAAGTCCTGATTATAAAACTGCGGCACTTTTTCACTTGGCAAACGAGAAAGTACATGCCGTTTATCAAACAATAACCCATTGGCGGAAATTTCGTAAAAATCATCATCCAATAACAAAGATAGGCGCTCTTTTGACTCCCTGACATGAGGTTCAAGTAAACGCCGCTCTAAAGATATGAGTTCATCAAGTAGCTCTTGAGTGATTTTTTGAGTCATAAACTGCTGAAATTTGACCTGTTTCTTATACAATTTTAGTCAAATGTATCAATTCAACAAGGTATTCTTTGTGTAGAAATCAATAGTTTGTTATAAATATGAGATTAACCGAGTGGTCGGATTTGACAAAGAGAAACTATGATATACGCAAAAATAACAGGTTGGGGGAAAGCTATTCCACCCGCTTCAATAACTAATAACGAAATAAGCACAATTGTAGATACCACTGATGAATGGATAACGACTCGTACGGGGATCCGCGCTCGCCGCGTTAGCCACGTAAGCACTGCTGAGCTCGCGACGATTGCAAGTAAGCAAGCCCTTGCCTGTGCAGGTGTGAATGCTGAAGATATCGATTTGGTATTACTTGCAACCTGCTCTCCTTCAACTTTGGTTGCTAATACAGCTTCCTTAGTACAAAAAAACCTTGGCGCAACAGGCGCAGCCGCCTGCGATACTAATGCAGCGTGCTCAGGGTTTCTTTATGCTCTGCAAAATGCAACTGCACAGATCCAATCTGGCATGATTAAAAAAGCCGTCGTTGTAGCAGCTGAGCGCATGACTTGGTACATAAATTGGGCCAAAAGAGACAGCGCTGTTTTATTTGGCGATGGAGCGGGAGCAGTTGTGCTAGAGGCAAGCTCAGAGCCAAGTGGCCTATTGGGTACCAAAACAGGCTGTGACACCGAAGATAGAAACATTCTGCACATTGGAAATTATGGTACCGACCAGAATAAATATGACGCGGTTGGTCCATCCGAGGTATTTTTTGAAGGCCGTGAAGTTTTTAAGCGAGCTGTAATGGGGATGAGTTTGGCCTGTGATGACGTCATGGAAAAAGCAAAACTCAACCTTAACGATATTGACGCGCTAATCCCTCACCAAGCAAACTTACGTATCATTCAAGCGATACAGAAAAAGTTAGATATCGAAGACGAGAAGGTGATAGTCAATATTGACAAGTATGGCAATACTTCTGCAGCAACCATTGCTATTGCGCTATGTGAGGCAGTCGAACAGGGTATGATCAAGCCCCACGCAAACATTATGTCTGCGGCTTTTGGAGCAGGACTGACTTGGGCTGCCGGTTATATAAAATGGGGTGAGCGCATAACTCCTTTAGGCACGTCAGACTATACTTTCCCACCATGTGAGCAATCAGGGCTCGACCTAGTAAAAGATGCAGTCGCTGCTTGTCAAAATAACGACTAAATAACTGCGAGCAGCAGTATCAGCTGCTGCTCGAAATACTCAATAATAACTGATAATATTAGCCGCTCAGCGCGAGAGAAGTTTTTGCGCCTTTACACACTCAGTTGACTTACATTGACTACATTAAATAAAGCTAAATGAATTATTTTAACGTTGTGCAATCGTCTTACATTTAAAACTACTTTTGATTATTTCAACTGAGAGTAGCGAATATACAGCTGGTATCCGCTACAAAATCAAAATTACTGACAACAAGCTAGTTATTAGGGGAATATGGTGTTTAAACCTCATTCAGAGATTAGCCAACTCGAACCACAAATCGTATGGCAATTTTTCGATCAAATTTGTTCAATTCCACACCCATCTAAGCATGAAGAAGCACTCGCTCAATTTATTGTTAACTGGGCGAACTCAAAAAACTTAGCCACACGTCGCGACAAAACAGGCAATGTATTTATCAAAAAATCTGCGACTGTAGGCATGGAAAATAGAAAGCCCGTCGTTTTGCAAGCTCATATTGATATGGTGCCTCAAAAAAATGATGATACTGCACATAACTTCGAGACAGACCCGATAAGACCATTTGTAGACGGTGACTGGGTAACTGCAGACGGCACAACCTTAGGTGCTGATAACGGTATTGGTATGGCATCTTGTCTAGCGGTGCTTGCCTCTGATGATATTGCACATGGGCCACTGGAAGTCATTTTAACGGTCGACGAAGAAGCGGGGATGACTGGCGCATTTGGTCTCGAAGCAGGCTGGTTAGAAGGCGAGATATTGCTCAATACCGATTCCGAACAAGAAGGCGAAATCTACATGGGTTGCGCGGGCGGCATTGATGCAGGTTTGACGCTTAATATTGAAAGACAAGCTAGAACATCCGAACTAGCTTATTTAGAAATCTCACTCAAAGGCCTCAAAGGTGGCCACTCTGGAGTTGATATTCATACTGGCCGAGCAAATGCAAATAAGCTGCTTGCTCGCACATTAAAACATCATCTCACTGACATAGATTTTCAAATCGTTGAATTCAAAGGCGGCTCTCTAAGAAACGCGATTCCACGAGAAGCATATACGACCATTGCGATTCAAGATGCTGATGTAAATAAAGTCACTGCTTATATTGAACAAGTTCAATCTTTAATGCGCCAAGAGCTATCTGCAATCGAAACCGGCCTCACGTTCAATGTAAGTCAATCAGATTCGACTCTAGCCCCTCTTACATTATCAAGCACTCAGCAACTATTATCATTATTAAATGCGTGCCCTAACGGCGTAGTTCGTATGAGCGACGATATTCAAGGTGTGGTAGAAACCTCTTTAAATCTTGGTGTGATCACAACACAATCAGACAGCATAGAAATTTTATGTCTTATCCGTTCATTAATTGATTCTGGAAGAAAAGATGTTGAAGGTACCCTATCCTCTCTCGCAGAACTTGCTGGTGCACAGGTCGAGTTTTCGGGAGCTTACCCTGGATGGAAACCTGAACCTGAATCAGAACTAATCCACATCTTCAGAGACATGTACGAAGGCATTTATGGTAAAAAGCCTGATATCATGGTAATTCACGCAGGACTTGAGTGTGGCCTATTTAAAGAACCATACCCTGACATGGATATGATTTCTTTTGGCCCTACGATAAAATTTCCGCATTCTCCAGATGAAAAAGTACACATCGAGTCTGTGGGCTTGTATTGGCAACAAATGAAAGCGCTGCTTTCTAATATTCCAGTTAAAACGCTTTAATAGTTAATAAAAAACGGCTCTAATGAGCCGTTTTTTATATATCTTGATTATGCAAAGCGTTTTTGCAAGTATGAGAATGTAGCTCTTAAGCCCAACCCTTCACCACCAACCGGTCTGCCTGGCAAATGGCGAACATTCCAAGCCATTACGTCAAAGTGTAACCAAGGCGTCTTTTCAGGCTCAACAAACTCTTTTAAATATAGTGCCGCTGTAATTGAGCCACCAAAAGGCGTCGAACCACAGTTTGCAATGTCTGCTATCTCACTTTTAAACAGCCCCTTATATTGATCAAACAGAGGCAATTGCCAAACTGGGTCGTTTAATTCTAGGCCTTCATTAATAATGTCATTGGCGATTTGCTGATCTGTACTATAAAAGCCAGGTAACTCTGTACCTAAAGCAATACGACACGCTCCCGTCAGCGTTGCAAAATCAATAAGAAGGTCTGGGTTTTCAGTCTGCGCCTCAGCCAACGCATCACATAAAACCAAGCGCCCTTCGGCATCTGTGTTATCGATCTCCACAGTGATACCTTTGCGAGTGACAATCACATCGCCCGGTCTAAACGCATTTTTTGATACCGCGTTCTCAACCGCAGGCACCAACACGCGTAACCTTACAGGCAGGTTTGCTGCCATAATCATATGCGCAAGACCAAGTACATGAGCGGCACCACCCATATCTTTTTTCATATTACGCATACCAGCAGCAGGTTTAAGGTCTAACCCTCCTGAGTCAAAACACACACCTTTACCAACTAAAGTCAACTTTGGCGCGTTTTCATCACCCCAAGTTAAGTCCAACAAACGCGGTTTATTATCACTTGCACGACCAACCATATGGATAGTTGGGTAGTTATGCTCGAGTAGCTCATCACCAATTAACTGTCTAAATTCAGCACCAAATTGTTCAGTTAATTCTATGAAAGTTTCAGCCAAGTGCTGTGGCATCATGTCAGCAGCAGGCGTATTAACTAAATCGCGAACTAAATAAATACCTGTTGTGATATCAGCGACTTTTTTACAAAGTTGTTCATCAGAAATGGCTAACTTAGCCTGAATAGGTGCCGCTTTTTTATATGCATTATATTTGTATGCACCAAGAATATAACCAGTCGCAGCTCTTTCAACCAAGTCTTCACCACCAACAAACTGATAAAGCCCTTTTGGAAGTTGCTTAGCTAGATCGCCAGCTAACCATTGATCATCAAGTGACTCAACAACACAGACAACATTTGATAACTCACCACTAGTCAAATCCGGTATCAGCAAGACATTCTGACCTTCTTGGCGAGTAGCCAATACAAAGCTCTTTGACGGTTCTGCGTGGTCTGATAGCCAGCTATCAAGGTTTGCTTCTGTGGTTAGATGAATTGGTGTTCCTTCTTGGGAATGAACGAGTAAAGTACTCATACGTGCCTCTTATTCTAAGTTGTATTGCCTCAAGGATAACAATAACTGAGACACAATTCACCGTTATAAGAGTAAGTTTTTTCTATATTAACTTAAGCATAAGTCAATTGAACTCATTCAACAAAATGTGGAAGTAAACGTTAAGGCATCATCAGCTTGTAAATGCAGTTATTTCTTTTTATCTACTTTTTTGGTGGTAAAAGAACTTGGCAAAACTTCAACACCAAACTTGTTGCCCAGCGCGATGATCAGCGGAATGGTTATTGGCGCAAACGGTAAAATAGCAAAGATACCTAAACCTAAGCCTTTAAGTACATCAACAAACTGTTTGTTGGCAACCTTTAGCTCCGTTTTCGTAGCGTTGCCTAAAGTGTACCTTTTATAAATATCAAGCATTTCTTCCGTTTCTTGCTTTTCTTGTGCAAGCGCTCCCTTCAAAGCAATTAGCGTGCGTTTAATCCTTAACCTTTGCCTTTTTCTACTTATGCGTGCCACTCGTATAGGCGCTTTGTGCACGACTTTTATCAATCGCATTGATAACCAATATCTGCTTATTTTCTGACATTCTAGCAAACTTCTATTTAAAAATCGTGTAGATATTTGGTCCAAATCGAAGTGCGATATATAAGCGAGACTCCCCTTTAGTAAATGTCACCATTCGCATATTAAATAACTGTTAATAACAATCCCACATATAACAACAAAACCAATTGGGTTCACGTTATATAAATCATTTACCACCACAGCAAGTACCCATTACATTAACAAAAAGAACAAATAAAAATAAATATAAGCCTTTAAAAATGACTATTCTAAGAATATATACAATTAAATCAAACAAAACATTGAACTTAACAAATTCGCTGCTACATTTATACACGTGTTAATTGATTGATTAAAATCATGTAAAAACACAGCATTTAAAATTGCAATTTAGTATACAAAAAATTTAGAAAACTGGGGAAACAGGATGAAACTACAGAGATGCAAACTAAGAAAAGCAATTCAGTATGCTATTTCTACGACTGCAGCAACTACAGCTCTTCTGGCATTTGCCGCTCAAGCAGATGCTAGAGAAGAAGGCGCCAATAAAGACATAGAAAAAATTGCTGTTGTCGGCTCAAGAGCAGCACCCAGATCAATTGGTGAATCACCAGTTCCGATTGATATCATTGGCGGTGATGAATTAAGTAAAGCTGGTGGTGATGACATGCTCGAACTGCTTAAAGGTTCAGTGCCATCACTCAATGTTCATGCGAACCCAATTAGTGACGCGGCAAGTTTAGTGCGCCCAGCTAATCTTCGAGGACTTCCTGCAGACTCAACTTTAATTTTACTTAACGGTAAACGTCGACATCGCTCATCTGTTATCGCTTTTTTAGGCGGCGGGATTAATGATGGTGCACAGGGTCCAGATATTTCGGTAATCCCAAGCGTTGCACTCAAACAAGTCGAAGTACTTCGTGATGGTGCTGCAGCACAATATGGTTCAGACGCCATTGCCGGCGTAATAAACTTTGTTTTAAAAGATGCCTCTGAGGGCGGAAGCTTTTCCGTAAAACAGGGCGAGTATTATGAAGGTGATGGTGATACAACAACATTTGAAGGTAACATCGGACTGCCTTTCACTGATCAAGGCTTTGCAAACTTAAGCTTTCAATATAAAGAAGCTGATGCAACAAGTCGAAGCGTACAAAGACCAGATGCACAAGCTTATATTGATGCAAACGTAGAAGGTGTGAGAGATCCAGCGCAGATTTGGGGAGCGCCAGAAATCAAAGACGACATCACACTCTTTGGTAACGTAGGACTAGAGCTTAGTAATAGCTCAGAATTTTATATGTTTGGTAACTATTCCGAGCGTGATGTGAAAGGCGGCTTCTATTATCGTAACCCTCAAACACGTCCGCAAGTCTACTCTGGTGATGGCGGTAATACTCTGCTTGTTGCTGATTTAGATGGCGTTGGAACAGGTATTGAGTGCCCAATTGTAAACCTCATAGGTGCGGATGAAAAACGCATACCAAATGTTTCAAACATCGTCGCATACCAGCAAATTGCAGCTGACACAGAACTAGGCAGAAATTGTTTTGCATTTAATGAAATTTTGCCAGGCGGCTTTACTCCTAATTTTGGTGGTAACATCACAGATACATCACTGACTATCGGAACGAAAGGTGAGTTTACTGAAGGCTTTATGGAAGGTGGCTTCTACGATGTGAGCGGCTCTGTAGGACGAAATGAATCTCGTTACTTCATCACCAATACGGTGAATGCTTCACTGGGTGCTGAAACGCCGATGGAGTTTAGCCCAGGTAAATATATTCAGTTAGAGAAAAACTTTAATTTAGATGTATCAAAAGGCTTCGACTTTGACCTGGCTTATGAAGTAAATGTCGCAGCTGGCCTTGAATGGCATGAAGAAACCTTTGAAGTTATTGCCGGAGATGAAGCATCTTTCATTGCAGGTCCTCTTACACAACAAAACTTCGGTATTGGTTCTAATGGTTTCCCAGGCTTCCAGCCTTCTGCCGCTGGCGAATTTTCGCGACGTAACTATGCTGCATATGTTGATATTGAAACGCCATTCACAGATGACTTTTTAATGGGGTGGGCACTTAGATTTGAGGATTATGATTCATTTGGCTCGACGACCAACTTCAAAATTATGGGTCAATATCAACTAACTGATGATTTATCGGTTCGTGGCTCTGTTAGCACAGGCTTCCGTGCACCTACAGTTGGCCAAGCAAATGTTAGTAATGTTCAAACCAACCTAAGTAGCGGTGTTCTAGTTGATTCAGCGCTTCTTCCACCAACAAACCCGGTGTCGGAAATTCTCGGTGGTACAGAGCTACAACCTGAAGAGTCAGAAAGTTACACATTGGGTTTTGTATATCAGACAGGCGACTTGTTCTTAACCATCGACTATTACAACATCCAAGTTGAAGACAGACTTAGCCAATCTGAAAAAATTAACTTAACACCAGCTCAAAAAGAAGCATTGAAAGCTGACGGCGTGCCAAATGTGGACAGCATTGCGCAGGTATCTTTCTTTACCAATGACTTTGATACTACTACGCAAGGTGTGGATGTTGTTGCTAACTACTCCATGGATCTGTTAGGTGGCTTTGCGACCTTCAGCATGGCGTATAACTGGAATGAAACTGAAGTAGATAAGTTTTCTGACATTACAGGTGCTTTCAAGGTTAAACGCCTAGAGAATGACTTACCACAGCATCGTGCTACTTACACTTGGACACAACAATGGGAAGATTTCTCTGGCTTTATTCGCTACAACTACTTTGGTGAATACCAGGGTGTTCACGTTGACTATGATGCCACGGCAATTATGGCAGATCCGAACTTCACGTTCGATGCCGAGTTAACGTATTACGCGACAGAGAACATCAGTTTAACGGTAGGTGCAAATAACATCTTTGACCAAGATGCAGAGAAAGTCATTGACTTTCTTGAAGAGGGCAACAATGAACTTACGCCTTCAAACACATGGGGGGGTATCTACTATGAAACCTCTCCATTTGGTATTAATGGCGGCTTCTACTATGTCAAAGCAACTTATACGTTCTAAACTTTATCTGTAACCCAGAAGCAAAAGAGGAATTAGCGATGGCTATTTCCTCTTTTTATTTTTATCATTAAAATAAACAGCTTAAGAACATGTTACTTTTAGACCGTGCAACTGAATTACTGTTAGAAAATAGGCTTAGAGAAGCTGAATTTATGTTTAAGCAAGTGCTTAAACAGAACCCCAAAAATGGCAAAGCCCTATTCGGACTAGGCCGCATATGTATGCGTTTAGAGCAATATGATAACGCCATATATTACCTTAAAAGAGCATGTGAACACCTACCTAAAATGCTCGACCCGCTCTACGCGTTGGCTGATGCTTTTATCGCAGTCGGATCCCCAGTAGATGCCAAAACAGTGCTTGAATACGCGCTTAGCGTGGCGCGACATAATGCTCAAATCCACTATCACCTTGGACAATTCTACTTAGACCATGGGTTTATAGATAATGCATATCAAGTGTTTAAAAAAGGACTAGACTGTCCTGCTTCTGGCGTGTCGGTCTTCATGATTTTCGAACTCATGCAACTTGTACGCCCCGATGAAATTCCACGTTTAATCGAGCGTCTTAACGAATTTGAAAATAAATTCGAACATCCCAAATTTCATATTGTTGCATACCATGCCTATGCAACAGCCCATCAAGCACTTGGCGAGAACAAAGAAGCATTCGAGTATTATAAAAAAGCCAACGAATTGCAGCTCACTCAATGTACATTTAGAACCGCTGATATGTTGCCTTTTTTCAGTCGTTTGCTCGATACATGTAATGACGATTTCTTTTCAAAACCAATAGATAAAGTCAAATCCACCTTTACACCCGTTTTCATTGTCGGGTTGCCAAGAACCGGTTCCACCCTGTTAGAGCAGATCCTCACTCAACACTCTCAAATTGGCACAATCGGCGAAAGTATCGTACTGAGTGATAAAATCGTACCTTACCTTGAAATGCGTATGGAGCGGAATTTCCCTGATTGCATCTATGATCCCTCAACATCAATGTTGGACTATTGCCGCAGCGTATACGTGGATGAGATAAAAAAACATCGCGTGCAAGAGGAAGCCGTGATTAATAAATTACCCTCCAACTTTCAAAACATAGGCCTAATATACAAACTATTTCCAAACGCCAGAATAATACGTTTAACTCGCGAGTTTAAAGCTAATGCATGGTCTGTGTATAGTAATCATTTTGCCGAAAACGAGCCTTATTTCTGCTCACTGACAGAATTTGCGCTGTATGCAGATATTGAGAAACAAGTCATGGATCACTTTTCATCTCAAATTAAAAGAAATATTTATCAAGTGAGCTATGAAAAATTAATTGAAGAGCCAGAGAGAACCATTCAAAAAATACTCAACTTTATCTACTTGAAGTATGAGCCAGAATGTATGGAGTTTTATAAAAGCCGAGCCAAGGTGTCAACTTTAAGTAAAACCCAAGTAAGACAACCTATACACACTCGCTCTTTGAGCCGCTGGCAAACTTTTGAAGCTCAAATTGAAAAAGAATTGGGCAAACCAACATAAAAGTAAAAGGCTAACCATCCCCCTTATAGTTATCAAACCAATTAAGCACATCTTTAAACTGGTCGTTGATAGCACTAGGGTGGGTTAACATGTCGATATGGCCATAATTATGTTTATGGCCATATTTTTTACCATAAATATTAAGTTCTTGAATGCCAATACCAGACTCTTTCATAAACATTTTAATGTCGATAGGCTGAGCCAGTGCTTTATCATTAACACCAGCAATATGCAGTGTAGGCGGTAAAGCGACTTTATCTAATGCTTTGGCATAATCAAAGGCATCATCACTGTCGACCCAAGGGCTTATTTTAGCCCACTGCGCACTTTGTCTATGTGACTTTGCAGTCTCACTATCCGACCCCCAGCGCAGTTTTTTTGCAGGTAAAAAACCATGTTTTTTTGTATAATAGTACGCCAGCCAATACCACATTATATTGGCCTTTAGTAACTTCTCTGGGTGATTGTTATATAAACTGCGTTTAGAGCCAAAATAGGCACATGCTCGCACGTACTCAATTTCAGACGGAAAGCGGGCAAACACACTATTCATAATTACCCCACCCCAAGAATGAGCAACCCAATATTCTGGCCTTTGCCCCAATTGCTCAGAAATAAAGTCTAATGCTGTCGGCACATCCTCTAAAATAGACTCTGTCTGTCCATAGTCATGACCTTTACTTATTGCAGGATCACTTTCGCCTCGGCCACGTAAATCCAAAACAAAGCATCTATACCCTTGCTCTGCTAAATATGGCGCCAAGCCTTTATTTGAGTGAGTGTAGAAAATTTTACCATTTTCAATTGCGCCATGAAGACATAAAACGATTGGTCCGTGTTTGCCTGGAGTGTGAATATATCTAAGATGTAATGACGCGCTACTATGTGATAAAGGTACTCGTATTGATTCTTGTTTTATCATGATATATCCAAAATTTTTACTCATCGTACCAGTTAGTGTATTTAAAAGTAAACCCATTAGTGGAGGCATTGAAAGTAAGGTATAATTGCACGTAGTAATTTTGTGAAATAACATTTTCAACCATGCATCCTAGAAATAAACACGCTAACGGCTATGATCTGACTGAACTATCAAAGGCCATTCCGGAGCTAGCGAAGTTCATAATCAAAAAACCAAACAATCACAGTACCATTGACTTCTCTGACGCTCATGCCGTGCTGTTACTAAATAAAGCCTTATTATTTAAACACTATGGCGTCAAATTTTGGGATTTGCCACAACAGTTTTTGTGCCCGCCGATCCCAGGAAGAGCAGATTACATCCATGCATTAGCTGACTTACTCGCAGACGACAATGACGGTATCGTGCCTACAGGAAAGAAAGTGAAGTGCCTAGATATAGGAACCGGTGCAAACCTGATTTACCCTATACTTGGCAATGCAGAATATAAATGGCAATTTGTTGGTAGCGATATCAACCCTGTAGCAGTGAAAGTCGCTGATAATATCGCCAAGGCAAATAAGCTCCCAGTAAAAGTAAAGCATCAAGCCGATAGCAATACGATATTCGAAAACGTCATCACCAAAGAAAGCTATTTCGATATTACAATGTGTAACCCCCCATTTCACGCAAGTGAACAAGAAGCGCAGCAAGGCACTCAAAGGAAATGGAAAAACTTAGGTATAAATAAAACAGCCAATCAACTCAATTTTGGCGGCCATGCCCCTGAGCTTTGGTGTAAAGGGGGTGAGCTCTCATTCATAACGAATATGATAAAAGAGAGTAAACAATTTGGTCACCAAGTAGGCTGGTTCACGAGCTTGGTATCTAAAAAAGATAATTTACCTGCGTTAACAAAATGCTTGAAACAACACAACGTCAAGGACCATAAAATCGTCAAAATGCTCCAGGGAAACAAGCAAAGCCGCTTTATTGCATGGCAGTTTTAATTAACTGCCCCATTTTTTATTTCCTTCAGGAGTCGAGAAAAACGTTTTTAAAACGCCGAACAATTCCCGCATATCTATAGGTTTACCTATATATGAAACAAACCCTTGAGACAAATACCGCCGTACATCTTTAGGCATAACATTAGCGGTAAGAGCAATTACTGGTAAGTTTGGCTGCTGCGCGTTTATTAATTGCTGTGCTTCCATGCCATCCATTTCAGGCATATGAATGTCCATTAAAACCAAATCAAAATGATTACATCGACAAGCCTCAACCGCCAATAATCCATTTTCGACCAAAACTAATTCAGCTTGGGTATCTTTTAGCATCATTTCAACAAGCATTTGATTTATTTTGTTATCTTCTGCGATAAGTACCCTCTTTCCAACTAAGTCTGGGGGGGATAATGATTTCTTAGGGGTTGAATTCGAAGCTTGAGTATTTTTTTCAATTGGTAGTATAACGCAAATACTTGTGCCTTTTCCTTGCTCACTTGTTAATTCAATGCTCCCATGCATAAGCCTAACTAAACTGGCTGTAATCGACATGCCAAGCCCTGTACCACCATACTTTCTGGTTGTTGAAGTGTCAGCTTGTGCAAAACGATCAAAAATACAACTTTGAACTTCCGAGCTCATACCAATGCCAGTGTCACAAATTTTTACTAAGGCAGCAGCTTTTTCTCCGAACACAGTTTCAGATAATTGAATTTTTACAGATCCATTCTCCGTAAACTTTACAGCATTTGAGGCTAGATTAAGAAGTATCTGTTTGACTCTAACTAGGTCTCCCAGCCACTTGTCTTCAAAGTGTTCATCAATAATGATGAAGAACTCAATCCCCTTCTTACTGATCAACGCATCCAAATCGTATTTAACTGACTCCAAAATATCCACAAATGATATGGGAGCACTCTCCAACTCAAGTTTGTTTGACTCTATTTTTGAGTAATCCAGAATATCATTGATAATTGTCAGCAAGCTTTGAGCAGAAAATGAGGCGTTAGAAAGCGTCTTTCTATAATCTGAACCTAACTTCGCGCTTTGCAGTAACTGAAGACCCCCCAGAATGGCATTCATCGGTGTACGGATTTCATGACTCATATTTGCCAAAAAGTCACTTTTAGCTTTTACTGAATTCTCTGCAGCCAGCTTGGCCGCTGCTAGATTTTCAATAACCGCAACCTTATCTGTGACATCGTAATTCACACCAATCACTTTAATCGGTTGGCCCGATTTATCCTTAATTATCTCAGCACTGGCTTTCATAGTCCGGATATCTCCATTAGGGTGCACAACTCTAAATTCAGGCTCGTACACACCTTCTCCCCGGACAGCTGCAGCCAATTTAGAACGCGCAAATTCGAGATCATCAGGGTGTACACTATTTTCCCAAGCTTCATACACACCTGAAAACTGTCCCGGTGTTACGCCGTATAACCTGAACATCCAATCGTCCCAAATAAGCTCGTTGGAAATTAAATCCCACTCCCAAACTCCAATCTCCGCAGAGTCATTGGCAAGTTGCATCCTAATAGCAAAAGAATCCGCTTCATCTATTGCTTTCTGGAGTTGTGCCTCAACCTCCTTTTGGCGTGTTGTGTCTTGAACCACAGACCAAATAAAATCTTCTCCATCGTTATCTGTAATTTTGATACCGGATAATAAGACAGGAAATACTTTTCCGGATTTATGAATATACTCCTTTGCATAAGGGCCATATCGCCCTTTCATTTTTAAGTCTTCAAGCTGTTGATACTCTTGCTGTTCATATTTTTGCGGAGTCAATTGCCAATAGTCCATTTGATTAAATTCTTCGATAGAGTGACCTGTAATGTTACTAAACTCCTGATTCACGTAATCAAAGCTGCCATCCTTCATAAAATTAATGGCAATGCCTACTGGTGCCAAATTAACGAAGTGCTCAAACTTTTCTTTTTCTCTTTGATATGCTTTCTTATAATGCTTAATATCAGAGTGGGCTTCATCAAGCTTCTGTTGAGCATGCACAATTTCCGTAATATCCCTTCCAATCGCTAAAATAAGTTTCTCATTATGAAATTGCACAGAGGTGAGAGACACTAAGCAAGGAAAAGTCGAGCTATCGGGGCGGCAATGAGTCCACTGAAATAATTGAGCCCCCTCTTTCTGCGTTTTTTCCATATAATGCTCAGCTAATTGTTCAGATGATTGGCCACACGGTTGATATTTTGGCGAGATGTCTGCTGGGTTAAGTTGCAAAAATGCCTCCTTACTATCGATCCCATGCATTTCAATCGCGGCTGTATTACACTCAACAAATTGTCCAGATTGCACGTCTATTATAGAAAGGGCATCACCAGACACATCGAATAGTTTTTTGTACTTATCTCGCTCAAAGGTTACCTGCTCAAGTTCAGACCTTAACCTTTCAAGATCACGCTCTAAATTTGCACACTTAGTTCGAGACATAGCAGCTCCGTATGCGTATCAGTCTTAAATTCTTACATAGCCTGTGATAACTATAGGAGATAATTTTTGCTATTTGAAATACGTAAGTGTTGCCCAGTCCACAAAACGCAAACAAACGATTAAGCAAGTTCAGTGTGAGGGAGTTGAATTTCAAACCGGCTGCCGATATTGAGCGTTGATGCAGCAATAATCTCACCACCTTGGTTTTTAACCATCATTAAAGCGATGGTCAGGCCCAAACCTACATTAGAGCCAACCGGCTTAGTAGTGAAAAAGGGGTCAAATATGCGCGGCAATTTATTTTCTTCGATTCCACACCCTTTATCTTCGAACACAATATGCACAAACCCTGCGCTTTTGTTTGTTGTTACTTTTATTTCATTTATGTCCGAACCCGACTCTTTTGCGTTAATGTATAAAACTTCAAAAGCACGCAAAAGTTGCTCTCTGCAGCATGTAATCTGCGCGCTTTGAGCATGTGAGCTCTCATAGATACCATGCTCAGCTTTATCGCTACAAAACGTCGTGAGCATCTCCTGTAAATCATGCCCCCTGGGCTGCTCATCAGATACTCCATTGAAAATAGACAATGCTGCTACTATGCGCTCAATTCTATTTAAATCGATGGCATTGTCTTCTAACAATTCACCGATGTCATTAAAATCACTTTCTAGTTGATGTTCCCTAAGGCCCCCTACTTTTTCCTGTAAAGTGTCAATATAATCCTTCAAAACAGCAAAGTTACATTTCAAAGCGCCGAGCGGGTTATTTATTTCATGGGCCATACCCGCAGCTAAATAACCAACAGATGCCATTTTTTCAGATTGTAACAATGTAGCCTGCTGCCTAATAATCTTATCTTTTGCTTCTCTAAGAGAGTGATTAGAGGCGACTAACTCTGCAGTTCGTTGCTCAACCTTTGCTTCAAGAGTTTCATTCAATTCCTTTAATTCACTCGCTAATTTTGATTGCTTTTTGATATCTCGAAAAGCCCGCAAAGCGCTTGTCATCGTGATATATAAACGAGATTTTGTCAGGTCTACTTTATTTTTGTAATCATTAATATCATATTTAAGCATCACTTCATGCTCTGGAATGGTGCTGGGCTGCCCTGTTCGTAATATAATTCGCACATCATGATTACTTAGCTCTTGCCTAATTTGGCGCACACATTCAAGGCCAGCGTTGTCTGTCTCCATAATCACATCAAGAAGAACAACACAAACCTCAGGCTCTGACTGAATGTGCTTTATTGCATCAGCTTTAGAGTAAGCATGCAAAAAAGATAGTTCTCTGCCATCATAGGTAAACTTTGATAAGGCCATAATGGTCACATCATGTATCTCGGGCTCATCATCGACGATGAGTACTTTCCATGGAGGAAGCTGAGATGTCTGAGTTGTTTGCGAAGACTCGCTCGCGAGAAAAGAAAAAGTTGAGTTAGGCATGGCTACCAATTATCTGCATTGATAGCCTTAAGCATGGCAAAAAATGTTAAAATTACAACCTATTAAGCTCTGTTTTATAGTGCTTTCTACAAACTGATACGTATCGATCGTTACCACCAATTTCGACTTGGTCGCCGTCTGCAATTGCATTACCTTGCTCATCTAAACGCAAAACATGGTTCGCCTTTCGACCACAGTGACATACTGTTTTGAGCTCAATTAGTTTATCTGCCCAAGCCAGTAAATATTGAGCCCCCTCAAAAAGCTCTCCTCTGAAATCTGTTCTCAACCCATAGCACAATACAGGAACCCCCAAAGAGTCCACAACATCAGTTAATTCAGAAACCTGCTCTTTTGACAAAAACTGACTTTCATCAACCAGAATGCAATCTAACTTTTGTTTTTGATGCTCAATATGCACAAGTTCGAATACATTCGTCGTCGGCTCAAATGTACTTGCATCAGCTTCCAGACCAATTCGAGATGCGACTTTTCCAACACCAGAGCGATTGTCTATGGCTGCGGTTAAAATGAAAGGCGTCATACCGCGTTCACGATAATTAAAGGCTGATTGCAATAAAGTCGTTGATTTACCCGCATTCATTGCTGAGTAATAAAAGTATAGTTGGGCCATAGCTGCAAAGTTATGTTTTAAAGTGCGCGTAAGTTTACAGAAACTTATCTATTCTGACCATAATCAATATTTTGGAATTTCATGATTTACAGGGTTATTCACATAATCTAAGTAATATTCATGTAGTGGCATCCCTCCCAACTCTTGCCACAATAGTTGTGCGACGTCAGGGCTTTGCTGCAAAAACTCTTTCGACAATGCCAAATACCCATAACTAATATCAATGGGCGGAAATACTGGTTCTAACGAATCACTATATGGAAAACCAGACACTTGTTCACTGTAAACTTGACACAAGCCTAGTGCACCATCAACTAACCCCTTAAGTACTAGCTGAAATGCATCATCTTGTGAATCAGTTTGGATAACACGGTACAACTCGTGCTTCAGCGCATGCAAAACAGCATAGCCGCGAGGGACGGCTAAACTTATGGGGTAATTCTTATTTGCTACATCTTGACCAAGGCCTTCTTGCCCGACTAAACACGTACCAAGCATACTAATTGCTAAGCTCTCGTCGACGTCTCCTTGTGCATTTTTAGGGAAATTTAGAAAAGACGACCTTTCAGAACGATACGAAGCAACCACTGCATCCACTTTATTTTTCTGTATTTCATTTAAACACCTTTGCCAAGGTTTGCGCACAAAATTAAAGCGTACGTTCTTAACTTTACTTTCTAACCCCCTCAAAATTTCTATCGTTGCACCAGGTCGATGGTTAGGTACTTCAAACCCACTACCAAGAAAGAACGGCGGTATGTTTTTATCTTCATAGCACAAGGTGATATAAGTGGTAGCGTGTGACAATGAAGAACAAAATATTACAAGTAAAAACGCTAACAGACGCATAGAGCTCACAACTCGTTTTAAGGTTTAAGCATTGCAATCGCATGCCTGATGCTACTAATACTATAGCTTACCCTGTTGTCTCTGTCGTTCAATAGAGGTTTTTGATGAATGATTTAGGCATTTTTGTGGGTTAGAAAAAGTACCTTGTATGGTAGATATACAAGGTACCAGTGAGTATCACATTAATTATTTAGCGTCTTGGTAACGCTTTTCAACTTCAACCCAGTTAATTACGTTATAGAATGCTGCAATGTATTCTGGACGACGATTTTGATACTTAAGATAATATGCATGCTCCCACACATCCAAGCCTAAGATTGGTGTCTGGTTACTCATAAGTGGGCTGTCTTGATTTAGAGAGCTTGTTACTTTTAGCTTGCCGTCGGCATCAACAACTAACCACGCCCAACCACTACCAAAGCGACTTACTGCCGCTGCTGTAAATTGTTCTTTGAACGCATCAAAGCTACCAAACGTTTCTGCAATTGCTTTAGACAGTTCACCTTCGTGCAACTCGCCGCCATCTGGAGACATAATAGTCCAGAATAAGCTGTGGTTATGGTGGCCACCGACATGATCTCTGACTGCGCCCTGTAAGTTTTCAGGTAGTGATTTGATATTTACAAGCAAATCTTCAACACCGCGTTCAGCAAACTCTGTGCCCTCTAAAGCTGCATTTGCCTTATTAACATAAGTTTGATGATGAAGTGTATGGTGGATTTCCATAGTTCTTGTATCGATATGCGGCTCAAGCGCATCATACGCATACGGTAGTTGTGGCAATGTAAAAGCCATGATTTTTCCTCATTTACTTTAATGGACGATATGTGGACGGTTAAAACCACCTTCCATTGCTATGTTAACTTGTTCAATTAACTCAGGAAGATGGGGATGACAAGATGCAAAATTAATCAGCTCCTGCCGTGTTTTATGTAAGTGGTGGCAAGCAATCTCAACGATTTCAATTGACGCATTTTCGACTAAGTGAAGTATCGCAGTATGTACCTCGATCAACTGTTGGCACGCTCGTTCAGGCTTAGATAATGCTAAAAAACAGTCCGCTAGATTATGAGCAGCAACAACCAATGCTGGGCAGCAATGCTCAATCGCAGTTAACGATTCATCACTTGGCTCACTTTTAAGAAACCGTTCCAATAAATGCCCGGCCAAATTCAAAGCACTTTGATATTTGTCTCTGGCCGAGTCAAATTTACCGTGCTGAAAAGCGTGATTACCTGTTTTTATTGCATATTGCCATGGTGCCAATGCGTACTCCAAAGGAGTATCAGCTGAAGTCTCTGGTTGCTCAATTAGGGCCATTACGCTCCCCTTAGATTGCTTTACACCTGACAACTATAAACAAAACCAACACCTTAATGCAAATTGTTTTTATTTGCATTATTACCATAATTTACTAGTGGTTATTACTTTAAATACAGTTCATACCCAGTCTCCCCAGAACAACTGTTTAAATAACAAACTAAGTTAAAAGCATAAAAGACAACGATAATGAGAATAAGAATCAATTGTTAAACCTATGATTTTAAAGGATTTTTATTGACAAATATGTTCTCACATATAGAATACCCGTAAAGTCAGAGTTTGAGGAACATCCTATGAAGGGTAAACAAAAGATCATCGATGCATTTAATGCGCTACTGGCAAATGAACTTGCTGCAATTGACCAGTATTTCATCCACTCTCGTATGTACGAAGACATGGGCCTTGATAAACTGTATGAACGTTTGAACCATGAGATGGAAGAAGAAACAACACATGCAGATTGGTTAATTAAACGCATTCTATTCTTAGAGGGCGTACCAAATATGACAAAACGCCGTGACCTATTGATCGGTCAAGACGTCAAATCGATGATGGAAAATGACCTGACACTTGAGCTTGAAGTAGTGGCCTGTGTTAAAGATGCAATCAAAGCATGTGAAGAAGAGCAAGATTACCAATCTCGCGCGGTACTAGAAAAGCTGCTATTCGACACAGAAGAAGACCATGTATATTGGTTAGAGCAACAAATTGGCCTAATTGATAAGATCGGTATTCAAAACTACCTACAATCTCAACTAGCATAGGAAAGACTCAGCATGAAAGGTAATAGAGAAGTCATTGTCGCGCTCAACAAAGTCTTAGCAAATGAGCTTGTTGGTATCAACCAGTATTTCTTACATGCTCGCATGTTTAAAGACTTTGGTTTTATGAAGTTAGATAAAGCCGATTATAAAGTGTCTATCCAAAAAATGAAAAATGCAGACAGACTGATAGAGCGTATTTTATTTTTGGAAGGCCTGCCAAACCTACAAGACCTAGGTCGCTTAAACATCGGTGAGAATGTACCTGAGATGATTGCTGCCAATCATGCTTTTGAAGAAGCCTCTTTAAAAGATTTGCAAGCCGCTATCGCTTTGTGTGAAGAGAAGCAAGACTATATCAGTCGTGAAGCTTTAGACAATATTCAAAGTGAGCAAGAAGAACAAATTGATTGGCTTGAGACTCAGCAGCAATTACTTAAAACGATGGGTCAAGAAAACTACTTACAATCACAAATGTAAGTTGCTCCCATTAAAAAAGGCGCTCAATTAAGCGCCTTTTTCGTTATTCAATTCTTTATGCAACTTGCTCAGTCACATCAACAATATCAATAAGTTTTTCATTCAAAATCTTTTTCGTGCAGTTACAACATTTACCGCATTGTGTACCGACACCTAGCTCTTTGCTAAGATCTCTCATAGAACGAGCACCGTCATCTATCGTCTGCGCTATTTTTTTGTCTGTTATACCGTGGCAGATACAAATATACATGAATGAAAACCAATCTCAATTACATCAACTGAGACTAAGTTTAATCTAAACAAAAATAGTTATCAACTCACTTACGCATAAAAATGAGAATAGTTACTAATAGCATTGATCAATAAAGAGTTTTATTTCGCTTTTCTCGGTAGCTCAAACTTCTTCTCACGTCAAGATTGTACAAAATTCAATTAATTTTTTGTCTATTTGCTATATTAAACAAAGATATTTTTGAAAAATACGCATGTAAATTTCATTTTTAAAATGAAAAAAGTAAAACTCATGTGTATTAAAAGGCGTGATTTTCCCCAGTTTAGGATAAGAAAACCGATTTCACATGTACTACATCAACAGTACAGAGTGTTATCTAGGTACAATCCAATACGATTAAAGTCAGACATTAGACACGAAACTGAGCTGAACACTTGCAACACTGAATACTCCAACATAAAAAAATGAAGTTAAGCACGCTAATCATTATGTAAATCATGTGCCTGCCAAGTCATCAAACAACGATACAACTCAGACGACTCAATGGGCTTCGCCACAAAGTCATCCATACCCACTTGCAAACACTTAGCCCTATCTTCACTAAATGCGTTAGCAGTAATGGCAATAATATAAGGTTTGCCGTATTCATCTGGCTGCGAACGTATTGCTCTAGTACACTCAAATCCATCCATATTGGGCATTTGACAGTCCATGAGTACCACATCGTATTTTTGTACTTTTAAGGCTTCCAGTGCTTGTATACCATCTTGTGCTTTAACGATTTCACCACCTGTCTTTACCAACATTTGCATAGCGACTATCTGGTTTATCGGGTTGTCTTCAACCAGTAACAGGCGCACACGTTCTAAATTTGGAATTCCAATGCTATCTTGAACCGACCGCTCTATCGGTTCGCCTCGTTTTGCAGGGATCACAACCGAAAACTCACTTCCTTGATGTTCTTGTGAAGTAAAAGTCAGCTCCCCTTCCATCAGCGATACTAAACGTTTGCAAATCGTCAAACCAAGTCCTGTTCCACCATATTTGCGTGTAGTAGACAAGTCAGCTTGCGTAAATTCATCGAATAAATCTTTTTGTGCAGCTTCTGAAATGCCAACGCCAGTATCCTTGATACTGCAAGTTAATTGCTCGTTGTGATAATTAAGCTCAAAGCGAATAAAGCCTTCCTCTGTGAATTTACCAGCATTACTCAATAAGTTATTGATCACCTGACCTACACGCAGATCATCAATGACAAGTACATCAGGGACTGTATCCGACATCACATAAGTGAAATCGACTTTAGGATTTTTTATGGACTGTTCAAACGATGCTGAAAGTTCCTTAACAAACTTTCTAATGTCAGTATCTTGCTTAGAGAGGTGCAATGCCCCTGCTTCAATTTTTGAGTAGTCCAAAATATCATTGAGAATGAGCAATAGTTTATGGGCTGACTGATAAATAATATCCAACTGCTCTTTTGCTTTTAAATCTTGCTCTGACTGAATCAGCGCCTCTGACATGCCAATGATGCCATTGAGCGGCGTTCTTATCTCGTGGCTCATATTAGCCAAAAACTGACTCTTGGCTGAGCTTGCTCGATTGGCACTTTCAAGAGCAGTAATAAGCTCCTCTGTTTTTTGACGAACTTCTAATTCCAGTGTTTTGTTGAAGTCTTGTAATTTACGGTTTAGTTGCGCATTTTCATCGTTCGCCGTATTTAATTTCGTGAAACTCATCGAGAGTTTAAATGCCAACTGTGAAAACTGCTGCTGTAAAATAATCACCTCAAGGCAACTTCCGTCCGTCGTATTATTCACTTCAGACATTTTTTTACTTGGATCAAAGGAATTAATGCTGTGACTTAAATCCACAATGGGTTTGGTGAATACCCGAGTCATTCGATTCACCAAAAAGCTGCTGATAGCAATGATAAATACGGCCAAAATAAATGACTGGATCCAAGCTGACGCAACCGCTAAGTTAACGTGTTTTCGCTCTATTAAGCTAATTACACGCCACTGGAAGATATCCGATTGCATGCTTTGCTTGTAATACACATCTCGATTATTACTAATATAGATTTGGTCGGTTGTTTCTGTTAGTTCTTGCAGCTGTTGATCGGCAATATTATCTAAAATATTAAAATCAGATTTCAATGAGCTATAAACAATATTATTTTCATGATCAACAATCAGTAAATGCCCTTTTTGCGCAAGCACTCGAGGGATAAACTGCTCAAAGGACTCAAAGTAGAGTGAGCTTTCAACAATGCCTTGGAACTCTCCTTCTTCATAAAGTGGAGCTGAAACCGCCACCACAGGATCATTACCAAACCCTCGGCCTTGAAATATTCCAGATACATAACCATTAGGATAGTAAGGTGCTTGCAAGAAGTATTCACGATCAGCCACAGATGGTACTTCACCCACTAAACTCACTTTCAAGGCTTTTGGATAAAAGTGCGTAACCATCGCGCTGTGATCAGCCACAATCGCAGTTCTAAAATTAGGGTAAGTCTCGACAAGTCGTCTGATCACCTGCTGCTTTTCAACGCCAGACTGAATGTCTTGTGCTGCAACCATGATGGCTCTTCGATAGCTTTCAAGGTAATCATCTATTTGCTTAAGCGCACTACCAGAAGCGTCTTGCAATTGAGCAGTGACCTCATATTCAATTCGTTTGTAATGGCTATTGGTTAAGACAATGGTTGTGATCAATACAACCAAAATGATCAACTGACTGATCATATAATTCAGAATTTGATAAAGAGATTTCGCCTGCCAGACACGTTTGAACAAAAACAACGATATCAAGTCAACAATGGCAAGGTAAACAGCGGCGTTAATGATGTACTTTGCAAGGGCAGTAAAAATTACTAATAAGGTTAAACCAAGGACAAACTTACCAACAATAAATAAAATGGGTACACCAAAGAACAGCCAGTAACCTAGGCCCCGAATGAACAACGGCTTATTTGCACGAATACAAAAAATCTGTAGCCACGCGATTTCGAATAAAAAGACAAGGGAAGCCCAGCAATGCCCCCACCGATACAACAAGAATAATGCACCAATGGCAACAGCGATCACTGCATAGCGCCAGCCTAAAGCAAGTAAGCACAGAATGACAAACAGCTGCCCAAATAAAAATTCAGAGCTATCTAAAAACCAAATAGGCAGTAGGTTTGCGATCCCGCCAACCCCGCCTAAAAAAAGTGCAATAAATACCTTGGGTAACTTAACGAATTGATTCAGCAATACCAGCTCCTCTTTATATTCTATTAAAAAATAAAGGAAAGCTGGTTATTTGCCAAGTTTAATGGTGGGGACAATCGTGACTTTCTATTTGCAGAACACACTTTTCTACTGAAAATAGCTGCTTTAGGCGCGCTTCAACTTGAAAACGACAGGCATCATCATGCATTTCAATAGTGCAATGATGCTTTAACACAATATGCGCACCAACGATTAATTCATTATCAGTATTGGATATCGTTACGTTGTGCACGCTTTCGACATGCTCTGTATCCACAATCGCCTGTTCGAGTTTGTTCACATTAGGTAATGCGCCACCTTTGCTTAGTAATCCGGTCAAGCAAGATTTAATCACTTTAAAGCCAGTGAACAAAACAAAGCTCGAAATCAACATACTGGAGAGTACATCAATAATATTCCAGCCAGTCAAATGAATGAGAATGCCTGCGAAAAATGTAGAAATTGTTGACAATAAATCAAAGAAAGAATGTAAAAATACCGCATACACATTGATGCTGTCCTTACGGCCTTTGTATAGCACCCAAGCTGCGACACCATGAAATAAAAATCCCACACCCGCAATGGTAGACATCACAAATGTATTTACCTCATGGACATGGCCTTGAGAGTGCAATTCTATGCGTTCTGTCGCTTCCAATAAAATAATAACCGCTATAGAAACGTATAACACACCGTTAATGAGTCCACCGGTGTATTCTGCTTTTTTGTAGCCCTCGTTAAAATTCTTAGCCAATTTCACAGCGATGCTTGATGCAATCAACGCGATAAGCAAAGAACTGTTATGAACAAACAAGTGTCCAGCGTCAGCGAGCACGGCTAATGAATTGGCAAAGTATGCGCCAATAAGCTGGATAACCATAAACGTGCAAGTTAATGCAAGCGCAATAAGTAAGCGCTTCCGAGAAGCCTCATGAGTTGTAAGATCGGTCATTCGAAACTTGAGAAACCTTTGTAACTATAAATTAGAGGGTGCCTTACGATAAAGGCCGATAATTGTAACTCTATTTCATTTCAGACGCATCAAAAATCACAATATTTAGCAAATAAAGAGACTATTTTTTTCATCTAAAAGCATGATCTAACTTACTGTTTGTTGTGATGGGCTCAATCTATGACTTGCTGCGTACAAGCCTTGCTCAAAATAACGCAGTTGTTCGTAGCTAAATATGAATTGTGTATAGCGCATTACTTCAATGGCGACCTGCGAATTATCAAAGCAGTTTATAGGTTGGCCAGGGTAAAAGCGTACGCCTTTATTAAAAGCAACGATTTGCCTTACTCCGCAGCTCGCACCAATGCTATCGGCAAACTTACTTGCGCGCATTTTTGATGCATTCAATGGGTTTAAGAAAAACTGTGAACTTCCCTCTTTGCTTGCGTGCCACATTTCACCACTTAAATTGGCTTCAATGTCGCCCTCATGATGCACACACACAAATGTAAAAATACCATACGGCGATAATACCACTCCATCTATATCTAATTCTTGCAATAGTGGGCTCATACTCTGCGGGATAATAATATACTTTTTTTTGTCTAGTTTGCTGCTCAACGCATCGAAAGTGCCTTTGAAGCCTATTTTTTTAGTTTTATATGACGCGCTGGATGTATGAAAAAAGACGCGCTTCCCAAGTTCAATCAATAAGTAACCACCCAAGACAATACTCAACCAAAACCCAAATCGTGCAAAATGTTCAGGCTCTTGGCTTATATTTAACGTGTGGAAATTGCTCGCTTCATACTGAACTGCGCCGAGTGGTTTTGCTGAGGCGACTGATTCAGTAATAACAGGAGCCGAAAAAATAATGTTACTTCGCCTATTAATTTCATTTCGTCGGTTTTGTTCAGCTAACTGGGCTTCAAAAGCTTGCCTTTGTTTTGCAACTTGCTCCGCACATTTAACTGCACTTTGAAAATTCTGCTCACCGTCATGACAAATGATGGGTTTCTGAAAAAAGGCTTGCCACCGTTGATATACTTTTGGATCTTTAAACTGGTTGGTTCCATATATCGACGGACTTACATTTGTTTCTGCAGAAGTAAGTTCAACTTTTGAAGGAGATTGACAATAATGTGCCACCCTCTCTAGCAGTCGAGTGATACGAGCTTGCTCTGAACCTGTCAAATTACTGTTGTTTTGTAAAAACACCAATTCTGAAGCATATCTGTCGCATTGATTTACATCGAGTTGTATTGGGTTTGACGCCACACAACCAGCATAAATGAGTAAAAACAAAATCCATCTGTTCATTTTACCGTACCTAAATTACATAACTTTAAATGCCAACTCAGTGCATACTTTGATTCACTTTCTGTTAGCCAACATATTTAACGCCCACTCTTCTAACAATCCATCGCTACTTAAAGTCACAAGCTTTTCTTTAGTCGGTGCATACATATCAACAATCGTCGCACCTGAATTAACGGTGTTGATTTGCCATGTGCCTAACTCATTGCCACTTTGAGTATCCCATATCGTCAACTGGGATTTAGATGACGAGGTTGCCAATAGGCGACTTTTTTCAATAAATAACGCCTTTCTAAATACTTTAAAGCGCGCCATGTACTTAAGTTCGCTTTTATCAGCCCCATCAATGAGCGATGCAATAACCTGATTGTCTAGCGCATCCGATACAAAAAACTCTGAAAAGTCTTTTCGCACTGCCAAGCTGGTTACACGATGATTAAACTCTTTGGTAAAGACAGGCTCTGGCGAACCAAATTGCCAAAGCGCTAACTTGCCGTCTTGCGCAGCAGTTAAAAACAACTCTCCTTTATCGTCCCATTCAACATGCATGACTGGTCGACTGTGGGGAGCAAATTGATTATTCACTTGAGTATGCAGATGAGCCATATTGACCGTGCCATCAGACATAGCCACGATTATTTTATCCATAGAAGGTGAAAGAGAAACCGAGGTGATATGCGCATAACCGCTGACGCCCGTAAAACTTACTTTGGTCACTAATTTTTCTGTCGACAAAGACCAAAATTGAAGCAGATTATCGCCGACAACAATCAACATATTATTATCTTTTGACAACACGACATCTCGAGATAGTTCTGGCATTTTATCCTTCGGAACCGAAAACAACTCGGTCATCGACTTACTATCCCACACTGTTAAAGTGTTTGTGCTATCTACAGTAACTAACTTACTCCCATCTTGTGAAAAGTGACCGATCAGCACTCCCTTATTTCCAAGTTGACTGATCGTACCTTTACTCAACAAGATTTCATCCTCACAGCCAGTCAAAAACAGCATTAAAAGGAATGGGATTAGTCTAAACAACATGGTTCTAGCTCTCTAAGTTAAAGGGCAATAAATAATCTGTGCAAATAGTATAGCCTTTTACTTGTTTGTACAGTGTATTGTCTGCTCTCATTGATACAGCCCCATGAGCTGCGTGATTTGTAGGCAAAATAAGCAAAGTCTGCGCCACTACTTTCTCAAGCCTGTTAAGGTGTTGATATCCCAATACTCAACAATCCCATCACTGTTCAATGTGACAAGTTTACTTTCATCATTTATGTGCATATCAACAATCAGCGCCGTAGAAGTTGCCGCTTGTATACCATAAGCGTCAATTTCTTGCCCTGTTTTTACATCCCATAATGTCCACCAAGACTTACTAGACCCAGTTGCTAAGTATTGACCATCAGGGCTAAATGCTGCTGCACGAAACCATCTGAATCGCTCGCGATAAGCAAGCCCAATGAACTCTTCTTCCGAAGAGAAAGGCCTTAGGATTATTTGCTCATTGAGCGCATCAGACGCAAAAAGTAGATTTTGCGACAAATTATAGGCAACACTCGTCACACGTTTTGACAGTCGGTGTTCGAATGTTGGCTGCAATGTTCTCGCATTTATAATATTGACTACACCATCATGTCCTGCACTGAGTATGAGTTGTCTCTGCGCGCCTAACTTGAGAAAACTCACCCTCGCGTCATGATACTTAATTCGCTTAGTCAGTTTATTTTCAAAGTCAATCACACTGATGGTGCCATCAGTCATCCCCACTAACAGCTTCATTGGGTTTGCGTAAATGGCTACCTTTGACGTTTTAGCGAATTCTGATTCTCCTGCAACATCGAATTGACCTAACCTCACATTGTCGACGAGATCCCAGACAACCACATACGTTGCGAAGCTTGCAGCTAATAGTCGATTGTCTTGTGATATTGCAATATCTGTCACCTTGGCCTCATTCAATTTAAAATGAGCTAAAACGCCACCGCCATTGGTCTTTGCAATGTTCAATTTGCCTTGAGCCACAAAAGCAACTAGGTCTGCATGTGATGAAAACACACCAAGATCTATTGGCACTTCACTGACTTGATGAAAAGCCCGCTTTGGATTTTCACTCAAGCCATCACACCCAAGTAACAGAGTCACCAGAACAGCGGTTGATAAGATATGGATGATACTTTTACACATAGGCGTTCTCCCAATACTACTCATTCCTTGTTTCGCCTCAAAACAGCTATATTCTAAACTTTAAGTTTTAGTCTCTTACCTATATTATCGGACATAAATCTTATTTATTTAGAAAATATAAACGACAGGGCAATCTAAAAGTACTATAATTAAATAGTCGTAGCGAGAAGTTCACTCGGCATAGCATGATTGCACATAATTGCCGTGGAGCTAACAAACCGAGGTAGCTATGTGTAGCGCGCCAAGAGCAAGAGTATCAAAGGGTAAAGTAGTCGATTATCAAGACTCGATGAATCAAAACTTAAGCCCCAAAAAACGCTCCGAATTTGCCAAAAAAGCCAAT
This sequence comes from Pseudoalteromonas luteoviolacea, assembly GCF_001750165.1. Taxonomy (NCBI): domain Bacteria; kingdom Pseudomonadati; phylum Pseudomonadota; class Gammaproteobacteria; order Alteromonadales; family Pseudoalteromonadaceae; genus Pseudoalteromonas; species Pseudoalteromonas luteoviolacea. Next base: position 198,864 of record NZ_CP015412.1, on the reverse strand, counting down.
GCCGCCTATGAAAAACGCCACCCTAATGAGGAGTATAAAATGGCCTACAAAAATGAAAAGAAAAACCAAAAAACAAAATCGCTAGTACACAAAATAGAAATAATTCTGGTTCTTATCGTTTTTATCGCCATTGCAGTTAGAGTGATATTTATATCAGAATAAATGCATTCAGGCTTTCAGCCTTGCCCCTCTTCTTTGACGCGTTCCTTGCAGATACACCACATCGGTCAATTATAAATCGACTCACCTTTAACTGTTCAAAGTTAATTGCCTTAATCGACATACTCGTAGATCCACTTTTAGGGACTAATTTCCAAATTAGTGCCAATTGTGCCTTGCACAACAGCAACGTTATAGTATAACATAATCTAGAATTGTTATTTTATAACATTATAAAAGCAGGCGTTTTTACTCATTTCCTGCAACTTAAATACTCTAATAATTGAAAGAATTATGAAACACACACACAAATTACTCTCCGTTGCAGTTGCAACAGCATTGCTAGCAGCTTGTGGTGACACAGAAACAACTATTGTTGAACATGCTCCAGTCGTAGAACCTGTTGAGCAAGACAAAGGCCATGACGACCACGGTCATGATGGACATGATCATGACCACGATTCAGTTGGTGAAGCAGGTCGCTTATTGGTAACTTCACCTGAGTCAAATTCTGTACATGTCCTAGATATTGAGCACAAAGAGGTCGCAGGTGAGCTTGCTTCTAGTAACTATGCAAACAGAGTGTATGCAACTGAAAGCAGCCGCTACGCTATTTTGGTTCAATCAGAGCAAGGTCGTGTTGAATTTGTGGACGGTGGTATTTGGCAAGAGGACCATGGCGACCACATGCATCCTTATGAAGAAGCACCTAAATTAAGCGATGTTGCTTTTGACCATGTAAAACCTGCGCACGTTACTAACGGCGAGCACAGCACTGCAATTTTCTTCGACGGCAGTGGCGATGATGCTGTTAATGCAGAAGTCGTTGTTTTCTCTGAAGCTTACCTTGGCGGTGATAAAGACAAAGTCGCTGAAATTCACTATGAAACAAACATGCACGGCGCTGCTCAATCACGTGGCGAATACACATTCAGTACAATTCGCGATCCACAAGCTGAGTCTACACTGCCGACACAAATTGGTGTTTACCACAAACATGATGGCCACTTTGACCAAGAAAAAGTATTCGATGTCACTTGCCCAGCGCTTCATGGCAGTGCGCAAAACCACGAGCATGTGTCTTTTGCCTGTGGTGACGGTGTTGTCGTAATTGCTGAAGAAAATGGTGAGTTTGTCGCTTCTAAAATTGCAAACCCAGAAAGTTTTGTTGAAAACCAGCGTATCGGTTACTTAATTGGACATGAAAGTAGCCACCAATTTATTGGTGTTGCAGGTACTGAGCTTGTAGCAGTTGATGCTGAACACGGCGAAATCGAAAAGATTGAATGGTCAGTCACAGAAAGCCACAGATTTGCTGGCGGTAACTTCAACTATGACGGCTCTCATGCAGCTGTATTAGACACAGCCGGTGTCTTAACAATTTTCGAACAACACGCCGAAGGTGATGAGCACCATTGGGAAATTGCACACTCAGTAAAAGTACATGAACATGAATTGTCAGCTATTCCTGAAGGTACTGTATTTAGCATTGCCTTCTCTGGCGCTGAAAACATTGCTTACGTAACGGATTCAACTGCACAGCATGTACTTGGCTATGACCTCGAAACAGCTGAAGTAAAAGTTGAAATTGAGCTAGATTTTACACCAGAACGCTTAGTTTGGTTAGGTATTGAAAAAGGAGGCGAACACGCACACTAATACTCCCGGGTATAACGTGTATGTCTCTTGATTGTGAGCCAAAGCGCCTTTTATAAGGCGCTTTTTTCTTTTCAAACCTACGATAAACCTCTGAATTTAACCTTCCTTAATTTTTTTTCGCAAAGATTTTAAAAGTCCTACGACGTTACAGGCGATCAGATAAGTGTTATGAAATGCGAGAGGGTTCAGGGATACACATAGGACTTGATGAAATCATCCTCAGAGGTAAGCATATAAGAAAGGCTGACCCCTGAGAGTATTTAAAACTAATTATCAGCGAACAACTTATACAATCGACACGCGACCCCGTTCGTCCAACCAAACCCTTGTTGTACGATATACTCGCCGCCTTGTGCTGTTTTATTCAACTCAATGACATTGTACTTTTCTAGCAAACATTGATTGATGGCAAAATTAGACTCAAGTGTATGAAGCCACCTTTTGCCAATCTGTTTTGCTTCCTGTTCAAAACCATAATTTAAAAGCCCTTTAACACCAAACCACTGCAATGGTGCCCAACCATTTGGACTGTCCCACTGTTGAGGCGTCTCAGTGAGCGTCGTAACAAGCCCTCCAGCTTTACAAAAGTCAGACATGATTTTCTTCGCCATACGCTGGGCACGGCTACTACCTTTTACCAAGTTAAAAAATAATACCGTGGCACCAGCCATGGTTTGCACTTCTCGCTGACACTTGTTTGCGATGTCATAATCAACATACCAGCTTGCCTGCTCATCCCACATATACTGTTCAATCAGATCAGCACGTGATTTCGCTTTTTTATCCATTTCTTTATATTCAGCATGACGACTTAGTGCAAGATAACAGCGAGCCAATTGTGACTCTAAAAAATAGACTAAAGTATTTAAGTCGACTGGCACCATTTCTGTTGTAGCAATGGTTTTTAGATCACTCGGCTCTCGCAACCAGCGGCTACTAAAGTCCCAGCCAGACTCACAGGCCGCACGTATATTTCGATAAAAAGAGAGTTTCTGCTGTGCCGTTAGGTGCTTTGCATCTTCCAAATCCTCTCGGTAAGACTCAGGTCTAGGCAACGCTTCATTATCCCAATAACGGTTTAGCACACCACCACAAGGCATCATCACAACACGGGCATACGTGTTATTTTTTGAAGAAAGCTCCCTTTGCCCTTTCATCCAAAAATCATATTCGCGACGCAATGCCGTTGTCACTTTGTTCAACCACTCTGTGTCACAACTCTTTTGATCCCATAACAAATCGACCATTAAAGCTGTCACAGGAGGTTGAGAACGAGTCGCATAATAGCTGCGATTTCCATTCGGTACGTGTCCAAGGGTGCTTATCAAACTGCAAAAGTTATCAAGCATATTTTCAACGAGCGATTCTCGGCCCGAGTCCATCAAGCCAAGTGCTGTAAAATAACTATCCCAATAATAGATTTCATTAAATCGGCCACCTGGTACCACATATGGCTTGGGTAAAGTTAATAAAGAGCCCGTATTTTGCTCACTAACTTGCCTTGTTAACCTACCCCAAAGCTGTTCGATATAGTCTGCTACGGAACTAACATCATCTAATGCCTCAAGCTCAGGGGCCTGTGCAAACTCAAAATGAATATCCACAAACTCAGCTAAATCTTTAGGCTGCAATTCGTCATAAAAGTCACAAACTGCTTGCCATGATTGCTTTGGAATAGCGTCAGCAAACGTTTTGCTATCATTGAAAATCCCTGACAATTGTACATCCTTAAACAAGCGACTATGCTCAAACTTCATTATTAACCCTCGACTTAAACTGCTGACGAGCACGCTACTTGCTGAGCACGCTTTTTAAATAAAAATAAGGTAATTGTGATAATAGCCATTGGAATTAATGACATATAGAAAGCATGTTGACCGCTCATATATTCAAATACAAAGCCTGTAATTAATGATCCAGTTGTGCCACCTAACGCAGAAAACACCACGATTAAGCCAGTCATTGCGGCGTGGCGATGCTTCTCAAGACTGCTGAGCATAATTGAATTGATAACCGGATAAATTGGCGCCATCAGTAGTCCAATCAATGGCATTAAATACGCGGCTGTAGGCGCATCGAACACGCTTGTCACTTCGCTTTGCGGCAAATCTTTAGTCATAGGCAAGGTCAATAAGACCAATATGGCCATACCTGCTAGACAAATATTCAGGAATACGTACCAATCTACTTTTTTCAGAATTTGACCAGCAGCCAAACGGCCAATTGCCAAACTAGCGGCAAAAATACTGCTCAACTGAACACTAACATCAACGGGCAAATTAAGTACTTGGTTATTAAACGTGGGCAACCATGTACCGACACCTTGCTCTATCAACACATATAAAAACGCACTGATCACAAACACCAATACCAGTGGTTGGTAGGTTAAACGCAACATATCAAAGAAATCATTTTTAGCACTGCCTGATTCAAGTGCCTGCTCTACTGGTTTGTCGATTTTGGCAAACCAAACCAAAAACATCGTAGCAACAGATAATGCACCCAGCAGATAATACACGTTCAACCAATTACTTGAGCTGATATCTTCACTCAAAAATGCAGCAAACACCCAGTACCCACTGAGCACTCCCACCATGAATACTCCTTCAATGGTATTTAATAAACTAGAGTGTGATTTGGTTGAATCAGTGACTTGACCAATTAAGGCATATACGGAGACTTTAACAATCGCAAATGCACAACCAACAGCAGCAAATAACGCTTTGAGTGCCCAAAAGCTACCTGCGATTGGCGTGATTAAACACATTACAGTGACCAAAGATAGACCACCTAATAATGCAAATTTGTAACCTATTCGAGGGATAAATGAAGCAACTAAAAAAGAAACAATCGCAATCGGTAAATCTTTAAATCCTTCTAGCGACGCAGCCTGGGCTTTAGAAACGCCAAAAGTGTTGATGGCTTGCAAAATAACGGTACCAACACTATTAAGCAATATTGCAAATAAAAAGTAGCAGGCTCCCATAGCCAAAATAGTTCGCATATTGTGCATTGAAAGACTCGTAAATACTGTAAGTTTAATTCAGTCTAGCGCTCATATGCGAACAATGCAAACGTTTGCATTTTAAATTTTAATATTGACTGTTAATTACTTTGAACTCTCTTCTCCTAAATTTTCACACTTAATTGACACCAATACGCTAACTTGATTGGCGTTCAATTAATTCTATCCCCAACTGACTAGAGGTCACCTGCTCGCCTTCAAGCTGAGCCAATAGCTTATTCACCAAGAGCTCCCCCGCTTGTTTTGTATCCTGTCTAATTGTGGTCAATGATGGAAAGCTAATATCTGCCATTGCAATATCATCAAAGCCAACAATATGTACATCATTTGGAATGCTCACATATCGCTCTTTTAATGCTTTCATTGCACCTAACGCGACCATATCACTACAAGCAAAAATACCATCAAAATCAAGCCCATCACTACGCAGCTTAAGATTTATCGCGTCATAAGCCGCTTGACTGGTGATGTCAATTTTCAACAACTGACACTCACCTTCTAAGCCTTTGCTTGCTATCGCTGCACAAAAACCATTGTACCTTTCACCTAATTCAGCATGCTCAGGTTCGCCCAAAAACAGAGGGGCTTTGCAACCTCTCGAAATCAAATGATCAGCCGCTAACTTTCCACCAAGGTAGTTATCACTACCAACAATCACATAATCAGTATCTGTTTTTGGATCGCCCCACACAACCAGTGGCATACCTGCTTTAGATGCGCTTTCTATTCGCGCCTGTTGTTTGCCTTGGCCAACAACGATCACCCCATCAGCACGGCGTCCATCAATAAAGTAACCATGCCAATCGTCACCTGCCATAAAAGAGTTTGATAATAACAATTCGTAGCCTTGTCGGTTCACCGCAAGGTTAATATCACTCACCACCTTGAGCAGAAAAGGATCATCAATAGATTGCTCCGTTTCCGAGTCAAGGTTTATCAATACCGCGATAACTTTGGTTTTTTGCAGTCTTAACCTACTCGCTGCAGCGTTTAGGCTGAAATTATGTTCTTTCGCTAACAGCTGGATCCGCTCACGTGTCTCTTGTTTAATTAACGGATTGTCATTGAGTGCCCGTGACGCCGTCGAAGTTGACACTCCTGCTAATTTTGCCAGATCAGCCAGTTTTAATTTTTTTTGTTGCATAGCTTATTCACTACTTCAAAAAGCACTTTGTAATGCTTGAGCATGACTTAACGGGTTTAAACACCCAATAACCTTCATGCCTCTAGATTAAACTAACCGAGAAAATTCATCCACAGTGAATTCCTCTTCTCGCTAGGAATTTTCGTTTCTGACCATTTTTTATTAACCCATTGTTTTTATTGTCTCCGTCTAAATGCCCGAGGTTATAAAAAAGCACGCACATGCGGCATTAGGTAAACTCAAGGTAAAAAAATATCGCAACACCCTATTGCAAACGTTTGCATAAAGTTCTATTTTAAAATAACGCCAAGTACAAACCAATTAAAAATACACTGAATGAATCATTATTTTCGTTCAGTTTTGCGGCGAAAAGCGATGCCAACGCGTAAGTTGGCCATTATGACAACACATATGACACAACCAAGGGAGCAGCTCCTGTGAACCTAGGCAAGAAGTATTCTGCACTTGCAGCAGCGGTTATGGCCGCAATTACATATTCAAATGTAGCCAACGCTGAGCAACAAAATAAAGCCAAAGACAAAGTAGAAACCATTGTTATTTCTGGTACCCCTGGCGGTATGGGGATCCGTAAAGTGGATGCCGCATACGCCGTTACCAACGTTGATGAATCTTTAATTGAGCGACTTGCGCCAAAAAGTACAGCTGACTTATTCAAAGCCATACCGGGTGTTTGGGTAGAAAGCTCAGGAGGTGAGTCTGGTGCCAACATTAATGTACGAGGATTCACATCAAGTGGGGATGCACCATTTTTAACTGTCAGTCTCGATGGTTCACCAGTTTATCCGGCTCCAACGCTGTCATTTTTAGAAAATTCGTCTATTTTCCGCCTTGATGAAACCATTTCAATGATGGAAGGACTTAGAGGTGGCCCAAACCCTGTCTTATCAAATGGACAACCAGGTTTAACAACCAACTTTCGACTTAAACGTGGTCAAGAAGACACAGAAGGTACCTTTAAATACACTACCTCAGACTATGGTTTACAACGTATCGATGGCGTAATAAGTGGAGAAGTAAGTGAAGACCTTTACTATATGATCGGTGGCTATATCAAACGTTCTTCAGGGATCCGTGATGCAGGTTTCACATCCGAAAAAGGCCATCAATTTACTATTAAACTCACCAAAGAGTTAGAGAACGGCGAAATCAACGTTTATACTCGTCAAACTGACGACACTGGCGCATGGTATCTACCCACCCCGCTGAATGAGGCAGGTGTCGACGCAGAATTTACTCAACTTGGTACATTGAACCGTCAAGCTACGATTTCTGCAGGTAATGGGAAAGTTGATATTGATTTAGCTGAAGGCCGTGGCTGGGACGGGCATGTATCTGGTGGTAGCATCTCATTAGAACTAGGTAATGACTGGCACTTTATCGACCGCTTTAGTTTGACTCAAGGAAAAGCCAATACTTATGGCCTTGTTCCTGCTGGTAATGCTATTAACTTATCCGAAGTTGCTGACAATGGCGTAAGCGCCACAGGTGTCGCAACTGGCAAAGAATATAGCGCTGACACACGAGTTCAAGACTATGGCCGTTGGGTGGTGCTTAAAGATATCGAAGCCTTTACCAACGACCTTGCACTAAGCAAAGATTTTGGTGTAATTAACAGTGCTTTTGGTATTTACACTGCAACCACCTCAGCCAAAGATTGGTGGAGCCTTGGCAATACCGCTTACCATGTTTTAGAGCAAGGTGGCGAAATGCTGACAGGTATTGCTTGTAACGATTCGCTTGAAGGCTGCGGTTTTAACTACGATATCAACAGCAACGGCGACGCCACAACACTTGCCTTTTATACAACACATAGCTATGAAGCTACAGAAAACTTAACCTTTGATTTAGGCCTTCGTAATGAGCGCCACCGAGTTGACTACACTGTTGATGAAGACCTCGATGGCGTAATCACAAAATCGGTTGACTACAGCGCACGCAAAACCTCATGGACAATCGGTACTGATTACAAACTAGATGAGCAAAGTGGCGTATTTGTGCGCTTCAATAAAGGCTTCAAAATGCCTTACTTTGACGACTTCAGAGATAATTTTGACGCTTATTCTGCTGGCGATGATCTCATAAAAGAAGTGGCTCAAAGCGAAATTGGCTATAAATTTATGGGTGAGAATATGGACTTTTTTGCGACTATTTTCGCCAATGAAGTCAAAGGTGAGTCCTTCTCTGTTCGACCTGATCTACCTGCGCAGCGTTTTACCACTGAAGCAGAAGGTATTGAATTAGACTTTAACTACAATCATGACTCCGGTTTTAGTGTGAATTTAAATGGTACTTGGCAGAACAGCGAAATTGCACAAAGCCCTGACGCAACCCTAACTGGCAATAAATCACAGCGTATCCCAGATTGGCAATTGCGTATCACGCCAAGTTATGAATTTGAACTCGGTGATATGTTCGCGACCATTTACGGTACAATTTCAGCGGTTGATTCACGTTATAGTGACATTCAAAATACACCAAATGCGGTTTTGGATGGCTATGAAAAAATCGATATTGGCTTAACACTCGAGCCGATGGAACAAGTGCAAGTACAAATCGCCGTTGATAACTTAACGGACGAGCAGGGCTTAACAGAAGGCGACCCTCGTAACCCTGCGGCTGCTAACGGACGCTATATTTTGCCGCGTAGCGTTAAGTTAAGTGTTGCTTATAATTTCTAGTCCCAAATTTAGCCCATACTTGAGTGGGCATACCTAAAACTAACGACCAAAGCCCAATGAGGATCACCTTTATATTGGGCTTTTATCTTTCATTAGCTACACTTTAAACTACTTAATGCGCTTTTTTACATAATGTAATCATTCGGTTTGTAACAAAGTGATGAGTAATACTCTTTGCAAATTTTAATGACTTTCACTTGTTAGCAATACAATAAAGCTACTCAATACTATGCTTCGCAAGTGCTGGAGTGACATTTATGAATATCGAAGAAATTCAAAAAGGTGAATGGTTAGAATATCAAGACCACCCAGTAGAAGTATTAATTGTCGATAGGCGTAACCATGTAGTTACCGTTTGGGATGAGCGCAGTCAAAGGAAGATAGATTTACATGCAGATTTACTTAAAGAAGACCCACAGTGTCATTGCGACTCATTTCTCTATTACTAAGTAACTGCCCAAAGCGTGGCAACTGCTTTGGGCGTACTCTCATTAAATTATTGTTTAACTAGTAACCATTGTGCATTTTCATTATCCGCATTGCCTTTACGAGATAAGTGCACTTGCCCAGACTCAATTTCAGCCCAAACATACTGCTGCCAAAAATTATTTTTTAAATTCACACGAGTACCGTATGACTCAATGTTAAAAGATGCCTTATTAGGCGATGTCCAAAGTTTAGCATCACCTGTGAAGTTATTTTTATAGCTTAAAAACAGCTCAGCATTCTCCCTGGTTCTAAAATAAGCGTCACCGCCTTCGTCATTTACCAAAATAAAATCAATGGGCGTTGCATGCTCAACGTATAAAAGCGCATTCTTCTGCTCACCATTTCGTGATCCCATGGCCTTTCCGTTACTCGCATTATGAATATGTACAACGTCACCAGTATCCGCATTAAGCTGATTTGGTTGCCAATTTGCTGGCGGCGTTTTCCACGTTAGTGATTTCCATTTCCAATTGTATGGCATATTAATCAACGGGTCGTTGACATCACTGTAACCAGCTTCGGCTTCGATATTATATAAGCAGTGTCGACGCTCTTCTTCTAGTTGTGCAACTCGGGCACGCTGATCAGTGGTGCCTACTTTAAGTTCAGTCATACAATCGATTAAAGACTTACCTTTACCCTGCTCGCCTGGCGCTAATACGTATGTATGGTCACGCTTTGTTTCATCTTCATACCAATTGAGCATGGCTTGTTCATCAAACGACAGCCAGTTATCCACCAGCTGCTGAGCCTCCTGATGAGCTTTGGTTCTTCGCTCTTCTTTAGGGAGCGACATAGTGCGAATAAATGCCGCCCATAAATCCTTACTGGCTTCTAAAGACACCAAAGCAACAGGCTTTATATTACTGGGCTTATAAGCTTGCCAGCCACTTTGGCCTCTTGACTCAGGTTTCCAGATCACGTCACCACTTTGGTAGTTAATTGCCTCTTTAGTGTCATGGGTATGTTGTTCGGCTCCCTCAGAGCAAAGGTATGCTTTGACTTGCCAAATTTTTTCATAATTATCGACTGCCAAACGCACTGTGTGTTCAGGACTGAATGAATCTTGAAATAAATGCACAGCCCGGCCAAATAAAAAGTAGTTGTGGTCAACTTCAACTGCTTTGGCATAACCGCCGCCATCCCAGACTTTAATTTTTTTAGACTCGGCCGTTGCGGCATTCACAAAATGATTTATGAATCGGATTTGCGCACGCTTTGCTGCATTGACACCACCAATACCACCGACATCATCATAGCGACGCATAAAGTGATCTTGCTGCAAATCTGCAGGCTCTTGTGCGACGGCATTAAAACAGTTTGGACCCGTTGGATCTGTACTGGCGTTTGTCACATTGAATCCGGCAATATCAACCCATCGTTCACCGACTATTGCAGCAAAAATAGCATCATAACCTGACCAGTAAATCCCATCATCATTGGTGTTAGATAAGATCCTTTCAACTTCGTGCTGTGCTACGTTTAATTCTATTGATTTAGCCAGACCTTTGTTCCAATCAAGCCTTGGATCTTGGCTATCACTGACTCGTGTATCTTGCCCCATTAACTCTAATGCTGACGTACGTGTAAGCCATTCATGCCCAATGGGCATAACACCAGCACCGCCCAATTGAGTGAAGGACATCGCCGTAGAACTAGTGACCATTGCAGCCACAACACATGAAAGATATTTTAATTTCATAATTACTCCTTTTAAAACGAGTAAATTTTTACACAAAATTAAAATAAAAGCTCTAATTTTTGAATTGTTTATTATTAAAAATCAATACAAGTACATAAAACATTCCTTTAACTGGTGGAAGTTAAGTATAAAGCACTGATACTCAATGCTTTAATGAATTCGATACAGCACTATCCGCATGCAAAACAGCTGTATCATATACTGGGATATCTGTATCATTTTCGTTAACCAATAATGCAATCTCTGTACACCCCAAAATGACAGCCTCAGCCCCCTGTGCCTGCAGTTTTGCAATAACTTCTAAATATACCTGCTTAGATTCAGACTTAATTTCACCGACACAGAGTTCGTTATAAATCACATCATGAATTACTTTTTGGTCCGCTTCATTAGGCACTATCACATCAATATCAAATTTACTTTTAAGCCTATCCTTATAAAATGACTCTGACATCGTAAACTGTGTACCAAGCAACCCAACCTTTTGCTTGCCATCATGTTTTAATTGTTCTCCGGTAGGGTCCGCAATATGAATGAGAGGAATACCTACGCCAGCTTGCACCGCATCAAAAATCAAATGCATGGTGTTTGTACAAATAAGTATGAAATCAGCCCCAGCTCGTTCAATATCTCGGGCATCTTGTGTAAGCATGTCGGCCATTGTGTCCCATTTATTTGCTTGCTGAAGCTCAGCAATAGGAGCAAAGTCGAGGCTTTTCATAACGATTTCTGCCGAATGTAACCCCCCTAACTTTGACTTAACCCCATGATTGATATGCTTATAGTAATTTGCCGTCGATTCCCAACTCATGCCACCAAGTAAACCAATTGTTTTCATTTTTTATCCTTTTGAGATGTATGTTTTTAGCAACGCAACAACCATTATTAAAATAGTATTACCATAAACATATAGTTGATAGAATACATCGCAATCGATAATGAAAAATATAAGTCGACCTTTAGCATTTACTCATTATTTTGTTTTCCATACCAAGCCGTGACCCCAAAGAACAGGTTCAAGCTGTTACTCTGTTTATTAGAATGCGTAACGATACGTTACACCCAGTTGGTCCATGCCCTGACTATCAAAATAGCTCAGCACAATGCTTGAGTCACCCATGTGAGCTTGCACGCCAAGTTCAGCCCATGCCCCCTCATTATTTTTCGCTCCTTTCGGGTCAAAGTACTCATAGCCTAGCCGAGCATACCCCGAAAAATATTCATTAAAGCGGTGTTCGTACTCGGTAAAAAAGCGATAAAAATCACCTTCAAGTGTGTATTGTTTCAGATACCAGTCCACTTCCCCAATACCTGCACCAAATGAGAATCTGCCATTGCTTGTTTCATATGCGATATAACCGAGCTCAAAATAATTTTCGTCTATGTCTATATCTAGTTTTCTTACGTCACTTTCTATCGTATCTCCTTGACGTTTTGCCGTGAAACTGGTGTAGAGCCCATTCTCAAATTCATAGCCAAAGCCCAGCTTGATACCATCTGGCTCTACTTTTGATTTATCTCCAAAATCACTTTGTACATATCCAAACTCAATGAATGTTTTGCTTAAATCAGCCGCTTGTACGTTTAGCCCTGAAACCGATAACATCATCATATATAGAATTTTTTTCATTACTTTATTCCTTCATTTAACACTTGGGAAAATGGTATAGAAGATAAAGCAATGGGTCTGTATCAAAGTGTCTCAATCGTTATCAAGCTATACAAATAAGCCGCTAGATCAAAATTGGTGACTCAATAACGAGTACCCAATTATCCGCGAAGAAATAAATAAATGGGCTGATAGGGAGTGTACCAACCCAGAGGAGAAATCTAAGATAAAACGTTAGAATGAATAGCGGTATACAAAAGCAACTTGCTCAATGCTTTTGCCTTCTGAGAATTCCCAAGAAAAGCTCGATGCACCCCAATGTGCGCGAATGCCTACTTCGGTCCAAAGTCCATTTTCACTGCTCGCTTCCTTAGCGTCCAAAGATTCATAACCAAGCTTGGCAAACGCCGAAAAATACTGATTAAATCGGTAGTCATATTCCGTATATAGGCGATAAAGATCCGCATCACTGCTACTATCTTCCACTACCAGCTCTAACTCTCCTGCAAATGCGCCAACAGAAAATCGACCGTTCTCAGTTTCATGAGCCACATACCCTAGTTCCAACAAGTTTTCGTTAAGGTCAACATCTCTGTCAAAAAAAGCAATTAGAAATGTATCTTTATGTCTTTTAGTATGTATACCTGCGTATATGCCACTATCAAATTCATAGCTTAAGCTCACTTGATGGCCAACTAAGTCTAAATCCGTTTTATCATCAAAATACATGTTATCTTTGAAATCTGACTTTGAATAACCCAGTTCAACATAAGTTTTACTCAGATCCGCAGCTTGGGCCGTAATACTACATGCTGCGACTACGGCCATTAATAATTGTTTTTTCATTTATAGTGACTCCTTAAAGTATTGGTACTCATGTTAAACCTCAGCTCTAAGAAAAACCGTTTCAAACTGTTTGAAGGCACATTAAAAATAAGCCAATTATTCAAAAAAATCAGACCACCCATTTACACTCATTTACAAACCTACCTTTTAAAAAACCACCTTAAAACACACGAAAAAATTTAAATAAGCTTTTAAGTCAGAAACTTAAAAATACCAACCTTACTATAAATGCAGTTAGCGAAACCGCTTTAGTCGATAATAAAAGTCGCTATTAGGCTATTTATATGTCTATTTACGCTTACTAATTTAAGGTGACAGGCTTATATCAAATCTCTGGTTTGAGTATGAATACAAGCTAAAAAATACTTAAGCTTCACTCCTCGGGAAGAAAAAGCTGCAGCCTGTTGGGTAAAAATGATCAAAGTGAATATAGGAGGGCTTATGTATTTTTTAAGATTCATAAGCCTCTAAAATGAAATGCTGGTGGAAGTTACACGTTAATCAATTTTAAAATATGATTTTGCCGTATCAATAAACACATCAATTTTGTCTTTATTCACACCTGAATGCGTCACTAAACGCATACCTTGATATCCAGGAGTCACATTGATGCCATTGCTAAACATCACTTCCGCAAACGCTTGCATGTTAACGCTCTCATCAACATTTAAAAACACTAAATTTGTTTGTACATCATATGATGAGCTATCAAAACCAGGAAGTTCATTGACACGCTGCGCTAAATAGCGCGCATTATCATGGTCTTCAGCCAAGCGATTAACGTTATTTTTCAGCGCATATATACCTGCAGCGGCTAATATGCCTGCTTGTCGCATACCACCACCGAGCATTTTTCTAAGTCTTCGTGCTTTTTCTATAAACTCGAAATCCCCCATGAGTAATGACCCGACAGGTGCTCCAAGCCCTTTCGATAAGCATACCGTCATCGAATCAAAGTATTGGCTGATCTCTTTTACATCCACCCCTAACGCAATCGCTGCGTTATATACTCTTGCACCATCCAAATGCTGCTTTAGCGCATATTTTTTAGTGAGTGCTCTCGCGTCTTTTAAATAATCTAGGCCCAGAACCTGACCACCGATGGTATTTTCTAGACTTAACATTTTAGTTCTCGCAAAATGAAAGTCGTTAGGTTTAATAGCCGCTGCGACTTTATCTAAGCAAATACGTCCATCAGGCAGGTTCTCTATAGGTTGAGGCTGCACTGAGCCTAATACAGCAGCGCCACCGGCTTCATACTTATAATTATGTGCATCTTGACCACAAAGATATTCATCCCCTCTGTCACAATGTGCAAGTATCGCCAATAAATTGGCCTGCGTACCTGAACTAACAAATAGAGAAGCTTCAAATCCATGCTTTTTTGAACTGTACTGCTCTAACTCGTTCACAGTGGGATCATCACCATAGACGTCATCACCAACCATAGCGTTACTCATTAAGCGCCTCATATTTTTGCAAGGCTGTGTCACCGTATCAGAGCGAAAATCAATCATAAAGTTTCCCTATTAAGTCAGTTATTACACAATATGTTGGCTAGAATATATCATTCTAAGCCAACTATAAAACCACTAACATTCAGAGGCTAAACATAAACAGCTCAGCAGACGTTATGTCAATGGGCGGCTATCTTCGACAATGCCAAACTCCTTGTTTAAAACCGGACACGTAAGCTTGCTTTCGGTAGCTTCAAACTGGTAACCCTCTACAGAGTCTATAACTTCTCCTTCCATACGTATCATTTTTTCAATCCCTGATGGCGTATATAAAATCAGTACTTTCACTTGCTCATTCGTTTCATTTCGAAATCCTCTTAATGAGTTGATTGGGCAGAAAATAAACGTTCCTGGGGTTGCCTTATATTGATTATCGCCATCAAATATTGTCAGCGTTCCACTTATTACTAAAAATGATTCTTGCTCATTGGTATGCGTATGGAATGGCCCGCCTTGTCCAGGCTTAATAATTGATTCGATCAGAGAAAATTTTCCCTCTGTCTGCTCGCCATTGATGATTTCTCGGTATAAATTTCCCGATGATTTAAGATAACTTCCACTTTTAGGGTAATTCAAAAGTACTTTGT
The DNA here is from genome assembly GCF_001750165.1 of Pseudoalteromonas luteoviolacea. NCBI lineage: Bacteria > Pseudomonadati > Pseudomonadota > Gammaproteobacteria > Alteromonadales > Pseudoalteromonadaceae > Pseudoalteromonas > Pseudoalteromonas luteoviolacea. The sequence continues at coordinate 183,428 of NZ_CP015412.1, read as the reverse complement.
TCATTGCTTTATCCATTATTCATTCCTTTATCTTGATTACAGTAGAGATAGATATAAGTGACTGACCACTTAACGTTATGTATAAAATAGTGAGAGACATAGCAGAGTGAGATAGAGGCCAAAACCAAAGGAAACATGCGCACCAATACTCTTTAATCTAGCAATATTAGCTTTTGGCATTTTGCTCGCTGCGATGCCCATACCAAAACATGGCTGCATCACAAAAAAAGGGAAACACACCGTCAATGTGCCGAATAAAATTACGAACAATGGGTTTAACAACAAACTCATATTTATCACTTGCGCGATAAAAATAATGGTAAGGGCGAATATCACACCAGTAATGTAATGGACGACCCAACCTGTAATACCTTCAAAGTTTTTGGCCTTTGCGTTGGCAATACTTTGATGCGACAACTTGCCCTGTAGGCAGTGGATTGTCCAACGACCCACTAAAGCATAATTTAACGGTTGAATACCAAAACTACGTTTTAAAAATTCACTCCAGATATCCATAAACACAGTGGCACCAAGCCCAACAATGATAGATAACCCTATCAATTCAAACACACTTTCGTATAAGAACATGCATATCTCCTTAAAGCTGCGTTCAGCAAAAATTAAACTAGTCAAAAAACTATGCCACTTCAAGCCGACTTTAAGTCAAGAAAAAATTGGAGAGTTGTGGACAGGTGCTGTCCCAGGTTTATTAACGAATTTAACGGTGTGGTGAAAAGCTAATGTGCCTTAGCAGACACCAGAAATTGAGATAAAATGTCAGTCAAGTTATCCAAAACAATTGGTTTCGTTATGTAGTCATTCATGCCAGCTTCAATACAAGCCTCTCTATCTCCTTTCATGGCGTTTGCAGTCAATGCTAAAATTGGAATGTTTAAAAACCGCTTACCACCTTCACCACTGCGGATCCGTCTAGTCGCTTCAAAGCCATCCATATATGGCATTTGGCAATCCATTAACACCAGCTGGTACGCATACTTCGCAGCGAACAGCTTCTCTAATGCCTCTTTCCCGTTGCTTGCCAACTCAGTTTTGAGCCCCAATGAATCTAGCATTTTTTTAGCAACCAACTGATTGACAGGGTTATCTTCTACCAACAGAACCACCTGCTGCTCAAATGTCATTAAGTCTAAGTTTTCCTTTAGTGATGGTGCAACTTCAGTCTCCTTAACAGACTTTACAAACCCTTCAAATTCACTTTGTGTGAATGGTTTATTAAAACGACTATTGAATCCACAATCACTAAAATATTGACTGCTCTCTACATCATTTAATAGCGTTAAAATAATTGCTGTTGTATTTGGGCCTAAAGACATTTTTTTAAGCCGGCGCTCTGACTTTTTCCCTTTTACATAACGGCTTAATATTAATAAATCAGGAGGCGTGTTTAAGTATAATTTTGACTCGTCTAAATCACACGCAATGCTAACCATTGAGGCATACTTGCCAACAACACTTTTAAGTGTATTGGCCGCTGACTTATTGCTATCAATGATTAACACTGAATTGAATTGAGTAATTGGCGGTACATGCTCACAAGGCATTGACTCGAGCATAATTTCAAAACTAAAAATACTCCCCACCCCCAACTCGCTCTGCAACGATGCTTTCCCTCCCATAAGTTGACAGAGGGTTCTAACAATGGCTAGACCGAGTCCCGTTCCACCGAATCGCCTCGTTGTCGTTGAATCGACTTGTGAAAATGACTGGAATAATTTTTGCTGTTTATCAAGTTCAATACCAATGCCAGTATCTTTAACATGCCCTATCAACTTCACTTTACCATTGTGATCTTCGGTGCTAAGCGTAATAATCACTTCGCCTTCACTTGTAAACTTCAATGCATTACTGATCAAATTACCTAATATCTGTTTAAACCGAATAGGATCGCCTTTAACACTGCGTGTTGTTACGTTCACCGTATCTAATACCAGCTCAATCCCTTTTCCATGCGCAGCATGTGCATGAGTCTGCACTAATGATGCACTTTGCTTAATAAGATCGAATGCTACCTTTTCTATTTCTAGCCGACCCGCTTCAATCTTTGAAAAGTCTAAAATATCGTTAATCACGACCATCAGAGCATCTGCGCTAGATTTTGCTGTCATGACATAGTTATGCTGGACCTCGTTCAGACCTTCTTTCTCGACCAGATCTAACATCCCAATCACTCCATTCATAGGAGTACGTATCTCATGGCTCATATTGGCCAAAAACTCTGATTTATGCCGTGAGGCTTCTTCAGCTCTTTTTTTAGCAATGGCTAATTCGTGATTTGTATTGAGCAGCGCTTGCTGTGCTTGTTTAATAGCAAAGTTATGTAACTCACCCACCATGATTGCAAAGCCAAAATTGAAAACCAACTGTGCGACCATAATAGTAATAAAGAACAGTTGGATATAAATACTTGTATCCGTCATGATGCTTGTCGCACTATCCTGGATTGGAGCACTAATCCTAAAAAAACCAGCTGTGTTTAAGCACCCTAACCCCAGAACAACTAATGCACCTGATACTTCGAATCGGTTTCTTCGATGCTCAAGCATAAAAACCACCATCCATATGGAAGTACTTAAGATTGTAAATACGGCGAGCTTTAATCGATATTCATAAGAATCGAACCAAAAAGTAAAGCTCATCAAAAGTATCAAAAATCCGAATATATATGCTCCCAAAACTCTCCATGGAGGACGCTTATCAACCGCGTAATACAAACCAATTAACATCATGATTAAGGAAAGTTGCCCACACAAATTGGATGCAATGTGTTTAAAAAAATAAGGCAGTGCATTTTGCGCAGCAAATAAACCAAAATTAGCCACAAGTAACCAAGGTCCTACAGCCCAAAATGCGGTCGCTTTGATATTACGATTAGCCATCCATAGAAAAGTCAACGCAGTTGCCGAAGCAACAATGCCAACTGCACACATCAACAATATTGTTTGTGTCGATAGTGCCAGCATTCGCCCTCGCTTTTATATGATTAAATATAGATTCAGTTACTAAAAAAGTAGGAGAGAGCACACTCAAAGTAAAGTACTATCGCTTGAAACTTCAATAAATTATTGCATTTATATATATGCACAGACCCAACTCCTTCCTTTCAAAAATGAACACTCTGACACGGCCATATAGAGATAACAAAAAGTTACAAATTCTTAAATGAAAGTTTAAATTTTAAATGATAACTTAATTCCGCCATTAATTTATTTATATTTAAAATATAGTGGCATCACTAAATTGAAAATCAAAAAGGAAATTGTTTAAAATGAAATTTACAAAAGTGGCCTTAATTCTAGCAACTCTATCAGCAACATCAGCGGTCTACGCAGACTCAGGTTTAGGTGTGAGTATTACCGAAAAGCCACGTCCTGGTGTACCACAAGCGCGATGGACCTACATTGATATCACAGACAGTTATGGACAAAATGGAATTGCCAAGTTCAACTACAGCATTTCTAACTACAACATCAACTTTGATTGGATAACAAATAACGGTTTAGTTGGCGGCTGTAATATCTACTACGATGTAAACAAAGACAGCTCCAATGCATGGGACGATCAAGTGGCAAGGCGTCGCTATGACACAACTAAATTAATCTTGTCAAACCTAAAGCAAGGCGACCGACTTTTTGTGCAATCAGCATTTGGTCAAAATTCTGCACCGTGCGAAGTAACTGTCTCGCATAAAATTGGGCTATAACTGACCTGATAAGATTGAGGGATTATCTCCCTCAATTTTTGACTAACATAAATATACTTTGTTTTAGTGCGAACCAATATATTTACGACTATCTTTGACAGTATTGCAACAAACTCAATCGTACTATGGAATTAATTGAGCTCATATACATCAGCACCGTCACAACGCCTTTAAGCGATGCAGAGTTAGAAACATTAAGAAGACAATGTGCCGCGGCCAATCAATTAAGCAGTATATCTGGTATGTTACTCTACGATAGACATCACTTCATGCAGGTTATTGAAGGGGATAAGGCGACAGTCGAACAGCTGTTTGAGCACATAAAGCAAGATAAGCGACATACTGAAGTGGAAGCGCTCATTAGCAATCCGATTGGCAAACGTAACTTTAGAAAATGGGCTATGGGGCTTATTGATTTGGATAAAGAGCCCTCTTATCACAAAATCAAAGAGACTAGACCTCATCGACGCCTGCCGTTGAGTTATAAACTCCTCAAGTCATTTCGCAATCATGAATTTGAAATTGAAGAACATATCAAACGCTCTTTCGGCTCCTAGAAGAAATTGAGCATTGCTCATTCCTCACCAATAATCTAGCTCAATTGAGCAGTGGTGTAATTGACTGTAATAGGAAAAGCAATAATTCATTGAAAAACACATATTTTGTCCATTTTTGTATATTTAAATTCAAATGCACATTTCTCAACTATGTATTTTTTATGGACAATATATTTTTAAGCACCGCAATCATTATTGCAGTAATGAGTTTAATTGCTTTGATAAAAACAAACCAGCTGCGTAAAAAGGATTTAAAAGTCTTAAATGAATTGAAAAAAGCAAAAGAGGCGCTGAGTAAATCTGTGCTTTATCACGGTACCAGCGACATCCCAAATTATCTATTCTTTATGCAGAAATTAATAAAAGTAGATAGAAAATTCTCTCAATTTCACGTCTCTTTAATTAAACTTGGGAAAACATCAGTTTTTGACTCCATTGAAGGCAACGAGGAAACCTTAACTCAGCTTTTTAAAGAGGTCGGTAAGTCATGCCAGCCGTTCGCGCTCGCTCTGCATGATTCCGATTATATGGTTATGGCATTTGTAACCCATGACACAGGTACAGATCAACGAGAAGCTGAAGCGAAACAAAAGGATATTTTATCCAAATTACCAAAACAAGTATGGGTTAATAATACGCAAGTCCCTATTGATTACGCGATTTCTTCTATGAGCCTCACTGGTCAGTCATCTTTATATGGCATAGACAAGGTGCAAAGAAGGTTAACCTTTTCTATGAAATATGCTTTGGAATCTCAAACTGGTACTTTTTTTCATAATGAAAAACTCTATCAAGCAGAAATGTATCGGAAACACGTATTACTTAAATTAATGAATAGTATTTCATTCAACCCTGATGACTTTTACCTCGTTTTCCAACCAATATTCAAATCTTCTGACATTGACAATCCAAAACGTTATGAAGCACTGATACGTTGGAGGAATACAAAAAATCTTGGCCCTAAAGCTTTTATGCCAATGATTGAAGGTAAACCTGAACTGCATAGTGAGCTGACCAAGATCGTCATCAACCAGATCTATTCAATGCTAAAGATAAAACTGGATGCGCACGAAAAACTTAAACCAATCCATATGAATATATCAGCCCAGCTATTAGAAGACGAAAACCTACTTGCTTATGTGAAAAAAGTGATTAGAGATACTCCTTCTATCGCGGCATTTATCACTTTTGAACTTACCGAAGGCAGTAACCTTAAACTAAGTGATAACGCTATAAACACATTAAGAAAAATGTCTAACTTAGGTTTTAGTTTTTCGATAGACGATTTCGGTAAAGGAGATAGTGGACATGAGCTGCTAAACAGTCGTTACTTTAACTCTGTAAAAGTCGATAGAACTTTCATTGCACATGTTCAAGATAAAGAAGCAAATGCGCCAAAATTGGACTTGATGATCAAAACCGCGCAACACAGCAAGAAAACGGTAATCGTCGAAGGTATTGAAAATAGATTCCAATACGAATACGTAAAACGCTACCCAAATATATATATACAAGGATATTTCGCATCTGTACCACTCACAATGAATGAGTTTTTATCAAACGAGCAAGATGCGGCTTAATGAAGTTGTATTAAACGATCTTACGTCGGTTTCGGCTTCTATTTAGTTGAAGCCGACTAAGAGTGGCAATTAATTTTTCGATTTGAGCCAAAACAGACTGCCCTCTACAGAGCACCAAGCAGTCAGTCCACCTTTATTGATATACTCGGTCACACTATTAGGTTTATCTCCACCCATTTGCTTAATGCCTTGCCCACAAATAGATACTAAATCAGGGAATAACGCTATTACTTTTTCTTTTAAAGCCTTTGTCTCTGGATTACTACCATGCTGAGCATATTCATTCAGAAGCTTAGTTGCACTGTCTATTAACTTATTTTCACTGAACAAATGGCAACTATATTTGTTTAAAAGCGCCGTCAAGCTAGACCATTTACGCTTTTTAATATAGCAACTATAAAGTTGGTAGCGGTTCTCATAATAATCATTAGGCGCCAATTGAAGTAATTCTTCCAACTCCTTTTGCGCTAAGTCATAGTGCTCTAAGTTAAAGTGTATTTGCGCTTTCCTCGCTTTTAAAATTAAATAAGGCTGTACCTCACTGAGGTTTTCTAGCTCATCTGCATACTGTTCAATAAAGTGTTTTGTTATAAGCTCTCGTTCAATCACAGTAATCAGGTCATCGATAAGCTTAAGCGTCGAAGAATTATTTTGACTCAATATTTCGTTGAGATGACTTTCGATTTGTTTACGGTTAAACCCTGGAAGAGTACTCGCTTCATCTGCTTTTGATAGGCAATGCTCAGAAAATCGTAATTCATATGCCGTTTTACTGATACATAATTCAAGATCTTGATAAGCTGAAATAACTGTTGTGGCAAAGTCTTGTTTATCTGATGAAAAAGTTTTTGTTGCATTCAAATAGCCTTGAAAACCACTTAATACACTTTGTAACTTATCCAATTGATTATATTGCTCAATATTTAATTCTATTTGTTTTATAAAGTTGAGGGAGCTAAGCATTCCAGAGCAATAATTCGGTAATGGCATACCTCTTTGCAATGCATTTTCTAGGTGAAGTTTGGTTAAGTCACATTCTTTAGGTAACGAGAAATCTCCTTGCATGACTCTGTCCATACAAAGGTTATAATATTCCATTAACGATTTTAACTCTAGTTCGTCTTCTGGTACTTCTTCTGCAAAGAGCTCAGGGATCCAAACACTTGGTAAAACTGTTTGAGGCGTCAAACCTAAACCAGTTATATACCCTTCGATGAAAAATGGATCAGGCTGCTCTTTCGACAAAAAATACAACTCATCTATCACTTTCTTAATGCTTTGTAATCCTTAAAAAGCCACTTAACTTTATGTTTATATTAATATCATACATGAGTAACCATATTATTTATACATAAAAATAACTTACGGCTACCAAAGCCACTAAAATATAAAATATAAATCCATATAAAGTTCCAATAAAAGATACATTCTCTACTTAAAGAATTGAGTACTCATTTTTCATATAACATAGTGCCAACTGCCTAAATAATTGACATATTTAATATAATAAATTAATTTGATTATCCTTTTAAAGTGAACTATTCGGTAAAACTTAAGCGCTATAAAAAAACAATAACATGCGTAAGGTTTCTATGTTCACCAAATAAAAATCAACGAAACGACCTACTCCCTTTCGACTTCAAGCTCTTTTACAATAGTTTCAGCTTCCTCATGTCCTCTTGAAGCTGCTGCTCTTAACAGCTTTTTGGCTTCAGTCGTGTAAACATCACTGTTTTGCCTTTTGAGTAACATAGCTAGCTTGTACATCCCCTCTAACGCCTCCTCTCCAGCAGCTAATTGTAGCCACTTCAATGCTTTGCGCACTGACTCACTGGATGTTTTCTGAGCATAGTAATCACCTAGTAAAATATAACTTTTAACAAATTGCATATCAGCCGCACGTTGTAACCAAGCTAAACCATCTTCCTTTTTATCTATTGATAAGTTTAAAGCCCCTAAGTTATGCATTGCATCAGGTAAACCTAAGCTGGCTGAACGTTTAAAGTAATTGAGGGCCAAACTAGTGTCGACAGTGACATGTAGCCCATCCCTATAAATCTCGCCCAACGAATTAAGCGCGATATCATCATTTTGTTCCGCAGCTTTTATGAAATAACGCCTTGCCTTGGCATAGTCATTGCCAATATTAATACCATGGTAAAAGTGTTCACCGATAAAAGAAGCAACATTAAAGTTGTTTGCTCTCGCTAATTGGGAAATCGCCTCGATTGCTTTATCTTCATTTTTTTTGACCCCTTTTCCATACCAGTAAAATTCCGCAACTTTATTTAAGGCCTCGACTTCTCCCAACATTACCGCAGTTTGGTACCAATTAAGTGCCAACTGCATATTTTTAGGATGTTGGACGTCAGATTCATACCAAACACCCATTTTTAATGCCGCGGAAGCATTACCTGACTTGGCCGCGCTTTTGAGCAATATAAGTGCATCTTGAATGGTTTTATTGGGCACTCTGTTGGCGACGATTAACTCAAACTGCTTTACAACACAGCGCTGGCAATTGTCTGCGCTTTGACCTAGCAATTCAAATACATGCAATGCATCAACGCCTTGCTGTATTAAACAATTGCTATGTCGTATCGTCGTATTCATAGCGCCAAGTTCATGTGCTTTTTTGAATAGCGCACACGCTTTTTCAAGCCCCCCCTCTTCACCTTTGTCTAAATAGAGATCTCCCAGGTTAAGCATTGCTGCAATGTGATTATCTTTCGCAGCTTGCTCATATAGCGCCTCAGCTTTAGATTTATTCTTTTTAACAACTACGCCATTTAGATAAAAAGTCGCCAGATTATTTTTCCCCAGCGCAGATCCAGAGTCAGCCGCCCTAGCATAGAGAGCCGCCGCTCTTTCAAGATTCTGCTCTACTAATTCGCCCTGTTCATAAAGAACCCCTAATCTCGCCATTGCACTGCCAGAACCAAGCGCCCCTGCTCGCAAATAATATAATTTTGCAGTGTCGAAACTGATCAGTTCTCCAAAATCACCATTTTGATACGTTTTTCCCAACTCTTCGACTGCCATCACATCATTACGGTTCGCAAATGACTTTAAGACTTCAACAACAGGCAAGTCCTTTTCCCGATTAAAACGCATCCCCCTAACTAGGTTAATCAAACAGTCTTGTTGACCTAGTTTTGCACCTTCAAAAAAGTATGACTTTGCTAAGGTCCAACTTTGTACAAGTACAACCTCTGCGGCCTTACAAAAGCTCGGTGCATACCCTGCTTTTGCCGATAATAAGTAATACTCAAGTGCTAAATCCTTACTCTGTGCTTTCCCATCACCATAAAAATAAGCATCGGCCAAATGAAAAGCTGAGAATCGATTTCCTAAATTTGCAGCTTGCTCAAATAAAACCAACGCTTTTCTGCGGTCCTGCTCTACACCTAAGCCTTCATTATACAGTGATGCCAAATTATGTATCGACTGTGCATCTTGGAGCTGCGCCCCTTGCTCATATAACGTAATAGCTTGCTCATAGTTTTGCGTTACGCCATTTCCTACTTCAAACAAACGACCTAAGTTTCCATAACTTGATTTACTACCGAGCTCAATCGCCTGCTCAAAGTACGTCTTTGCCAATGCAAAATTGACGGCAACACCATCTCCATTGTTGTACATCATGCCTAAATTATTTAACGCATCGCTTTCACCGTGTTTGGCCGCAGTCGTATACCAATAAAGCGCTTGCTCTGTATCAAGTAAACTCGTGTGATACAAATACCCAAGTTCAAAAGCACACTCTTGATGGCCTCGAGCATAGCTCACCTGAAAATAGTCTTTAGCCTTATTTAAATCACCTAGCGTTTTTGACTCCCGATAAACAACACCTAAACCGCATAGTGCTTTTATGTCTCCTTGATAGGCAGCATTGGCAAATAATTGCTGTGCGGTTTCATACCCCTTCTCTTCTTTCCAGTGCCTGATAAAAATATAACCAAGCTCAGTCGCTGCTGAAGGTTCTCCTAATTCAATTGCACGAGCGTACAGGTTCATCGACTTTTTCAGATCGGCTTTCACGCCATCTCCACCAAAGCGATACCATTTTGCTAAAAACATAATTGCAGGGGTATAGTCTCGCTCGGCCGCTTTAGTCGCCCACTCTATTGCACTGCCTTGCACATAGTTTTGGCCATGACCTTTCAAGAGACTTTTTGCGATCTGTAATTGGGCAGGTCCATATTCGTATTCAGCTAGCTCAGTTAGTATCTCGAACTCATAATCAAAGTCCTTAAGTCGATAGGCTTCTTGCGCCAGTAAAAGGTAGCTTTGCGCAACAAGTGCATCATTAGGCACATCATTGGGTTTATGAAAAAGCAAGTGAGGCTCAACATTGTTCTGGCTAAGGTTACAGCCAGATAAAATAGAAATAAAAATAGCTAATACTAAGAATCTCATACAAAAATCTAATCTTGGTGATGCTAAGGCCAAGCCTGCCAGCATGGACAATCAACGGCAGGTCGTTACAAGTAATATTAGTCAAGATTCGTATATTTAACATCAAACTACGCAGCGTTATCTACACAAAGCCATAAGTTTGCATCAATCTACAAACTGTTTACAATGAGGTTCATCATGTGGATAGGGAGTCACTAAATGGATTTTAAGAAAAGAATAAATGCAATGCGTGCATATAAAGAGCAACAAGACCTCTCTATTAGCATTGAAAGCGATAGGGGGCGCATTATTAATTGTTCAGCACTAAGGCGCTTGCAACAAAAAACACAAGTATTTCCACTTGAGCGAAATGCAGCGGTAAGATCTCGCCTTACGCACTCTCTTGAAGTACAGCAAAATGGACGCTTTATTGCGCAATCAATTGTAAAAGAGTTAAACACCAGAAATGATATACAGTGCTCTCTATCAATAGAAGTGGCTAATGCTTTGGTGAGCTTGGTAGAGATGGCTTGCCTGATGCACGATATAGGAAACCCCGCATTTGGTCATTTTGGCGAAGCCGCTATCAACGACTGGTTTAAAAGATACTTTAAGTCCCACGAAGTGTTTAACCACACACAATCCCCCTCCCCCCTGCAAGAAAAGTTAATTTTAGACTTATGCAATTTCGAAGGTAATGCGCAAGCTATTCGTATTGTGACCACTTTAGCTAATTTGAATTTAACTTACTCTCAAATTGCCGCAATTCTAAAATACACACGCTGTGGCACCTCAGCTAAGCCGAGCAGTAATAAAAATTGCTATTTAAAGAAAAAGGTTGGCTATTATTTTAGTGAACAACCCATCGTAAAACAGCTGTGTGACAAATTAGAAATCCCTTTAGGCAATCGTCATTTAGCAGCATACATAATGGAAGCCGCTGACGACATCGCCTATTGCTTAGCAGATATCGAAGATGCTGTAGTTAAAAACTTTCTCAATGTTGCGCAAGTGATTGAACTTTTAAAGCAAGAGTATCGTCGTCAACTCAAAAGCTTGCAATTGATTCATCATGATGATCTGATAGACCAAGCTTGTGACAGAGCCCTCAAAAGAGCGAATCAAAATCCTGCCAATTTAAGCACTGAGTTTTTTATCTATTTACGAGTCGAACTCATTCACCCGCTAGTAAAGCATGCGACTGAGCGCTTCATTCAAAATATAGATGAAATCTTTGAAGGCAGCTTTAATCAGGCATTGTTGGAAGACAACAGCTACCAACATGCGATTACTCGTTCGTTAAAGCAAGTCGCTTTAAAACATGTTTTTTGTCACCCAGAAGTAGAAGAATTGGAGCTACAAGGCTATAAAATCACCTTTGGGATTTTAAATGAATACCGCCGCTTACTGGATGTCTCTGAAAAAGCGTTTAAAGGTATCATTGAACATAGTCATAATTACCCCATTGAAGTAAGGTTACTTAAGCGCATACCCGGTCAATACATTTCGGTCTATCAAAAAGCCATTGCAGAGCTGCGTTTAGAACAGCAAAACCAGCCTATTTACGAGTTTTATTATCGTTGTAGACTTATTCAAGATTATATCAGTGGCATGACAGATCAGCTTGCATACGACACATATCGAACCTTGTTGGTTGCTGATTAAACAGGTTAGATTTAATGCACTTCATCTAGTGCTTATGCATAATCAAAATGGATTGCGGAACACACCCGCAACGACGCAGGTGTAGCCCGTCACCCTGAACTCGCTTCAGGGCTCATAACCCTCTCAAATATGGATTACGGAACAAGCCCGCAACGACGTAGGTGTAGCCCGTCACCCTGAACTCGCTTCAGGGCCCGTAACCCTCTCAAATATGGATTGCGGGGCAAGCCCGCAACAACGTAGGTGTAGCCCGTCACCCTGAACTCGCTTCAGGGCTCATAACCCTCTCAAATATGGGTTACGGAACAAGCCCGCAACGACGTAGGTGTAGCCCGTCACCCTGAACTCGCTTCAGGGCCCATACCCCTCTCAAATATGGATTGCGGGGCAAGCCCGCAACAACGTAGGTGTAGCCCGTCACCCTGAACTCGCTTCAGGGCTCATAACCCTATCAAACATAGATTGCGGGGCAAGCCCGCATCGACGTAGGTGTAGCCCGTCACCCTGAACTCGCTTCAGGGCCCATAACCCTCTCAAATATGGATTGCGGGGCAAGCCCGCAACGACGCAGGTGTAGCCCGTCACCCTGAGCTCGCTTCAGGGCCCATAACCCTCTCAAATATGGATTGCGAAACAAACCCGCAACGACGCAGGTGTAGCCCGTCACCCTGAACTCGCTTCAGGGCCCATAACCCTCTCAAATATGGATTGCGAAACAAACCCACAACGACGTAGGTGTAGCCCGTCACCCTGAACTCGCTTCAGAGTCCATAACCCCCTCAACATAGATTGCGGGACAAACCCGCAACGACGAGAGTAAGTAGAGCGCAGCTTCTTTATAAACCTAGCTTTGGTTTAGTGTCATACCGTTCAGTTCAGAAACAATCCAATTTCTAAAAGCTTGTACCTTTGGCCAAGCAAAATGGCTTTCAGGCGCAACTAAGTGATAGCTATATTCACACTGCCACGCAAACTCAGGGTGTATCTCTAACTGGCCCATTTCAACAGACTGTGCAACCATGCGCTTACGCAATAAAGAAAACCCCTGCCCAGCAACGGTCGCTTGTTGCACGAGCGCTGCATTATCAATTTTAAGGTTGCTCAAAGTGTGGCCTTTAAGGCCAAGTTGAGTACTTAAATTCCGCCAAGCAACCTCATTATCTCGCCCTTCATCATAAATGAAGTTGAGTTGAGTTAATTGCGGTCGCAAAGGTTTACTCGGATTAATTACACCTGGGCGATACGCTATCACAAGCTCATCTTGGGCTATTAACTCACTTTTTAACCCCGGGTAGTCACCTAAACCAAACCGGATCCCTATGTCTATATCTTCCCGGTTAAAGTCTGCAAGTTGCTCCGTTGGATCTATACGAAGCTGATAGTCAGGCAGCGCACTATTAAAACTTGTCAGCCGTGGCAACAACCAACAGGTTGCAAACGACGGTAATACTGAAAGGTGAATTGTATTGGGGTTGGGATCTGACTTCAGGGCGGACAAACCCGTTTCAATTTGGCCAAACCCAGTTTGCAAATATGGTAGCAGCTCTTGACCTTGCTGCGTTAATGACACTTTTCTTGTTTGCCGCTCAAACAGTGTACAACCCAGCTGATGCTCTAAAATTCGGATCTGCTGACTCACCGCAGCCTGAGTGACAAACAGCGCTTCTGCGGCTTGTTTAAAACTCCCTAACTGCGCTGCTGTTTTAAAGTACCAAAGCCCTTTAAATGGTGGTGTTTTCATCACTTTATACTTAAGAAAATCTTAACTATGGTTCATAAATTCTCGTTTGTCAGTTTTATGAATGCACTCAATACTTAATGTGAATATCAAAGACAAAGGGAGTCTTTATCGTGAAATACGCAATTATATTAGCATTTCCGTTGGTGACATTTACGTCGGCAGCTACTCAGTTAAATACAGAAAAGATATTTACTGACGCAGGTTACCCCTATAAAAACTTAATTATGAAAGCTGAAAAAGTAGAACTACTTTATTCTCAAGAACAAAATAAAACCACTTGTCGTATTAAGGTGTACGATGAAGGGAGTTTGCATGAAAGCAAGCAGGTAGAAGTCGCCTCTGATGAGTTTGGTAAACAGCCGGTGAAAAGCTGCCTAGAAAGGGAGCGTGCTAAACATATCTTGAGTTTGCTCTAAAACATCACCGCATTTAATCCATAACACTGCACCAAAAACTTTTGTTTTTTAATGAAAGCTCAATGGTGCAGCCATGCTTTCGGCTCATCGCATTTAAATCGAGCAACATATATGAGCCGGACCACCGCAAATCGATACTACAAAGGCATTTTCAGACTATACGAGATCTATACTTGGCTTTAAGTACGGCTGACACCTCAAGCAAAGAAGCTAAAAGCAATACATATCAGGCACCTGAAAATAAACACAGCGCGAATAATACACAAAGCCATGTCTCTGCTGGCCACAATTTTGGCATCAAAGTCGGTGAGGCTTTATTCCACGACTGATAAACGACAAAAACGTTTGGCCAAGTGCTGGATAATGATTGGTAAAAACAGAGAGAACTTTATCGCTACCTAGTGAGCTGCAAGGCTCTGACTGCTCAAGCAGCATCAGCTGTTTTAAGCCCATTCTTCCTTTATCTGAAGACATCAAAAAGTGCATAAATGCCCAACTGCTCCGATACAATATATCTGGCTTAAATGCGCGCCATTGTGCTTCTGCCCCAAATAATTGCAGTGGACTCATAACCTGACCTTGTAAAAACCCCTTGCGTGATACATGCTCAAAAGATGAAACCTTACCAACTTGCATAGACACATCTATCGACTCAAAGTACTCCGCCAGTCCCTCATTTAGCCACCTCGGTGAAAAGCCAATCACAGCTTGGTTAATCGCATGTACAGCTTCATGGATAGCTGTTCGCATGGTTTGTTGATAAGAGCGCTGCTCTAATAAAGCGGTATTTCTGATACCAAAATAAACCCCAACATTACCAGAAGGGTCTCCACCAAAGCTTTTTACAGTGCGCTCATAGGCGGCTCTTGAAGGCAACACAACAATTTTGAGCTTGACTTTACGCATTGCGCTTAACCCCAAAATACTGGTATAACCCCTAAAAACAGACTTGAGTTTAGTCTTAAGTTTATTTCTAAATTGATTTGATATGGCCTCACCTGATATTTCTAACTCAAAATAATCAAGTGTACGGCCACTGCGAGGCTGATAGGTCTCAGCGCCTTGGCTGGGCTTTTTATCAGAATAGTTTCGAATCCCTTTGCTATCTACCCAAGTATAAATCCCATTCTCTAATCGATACTTTACTTTAGTCCCGACATGGGTTTGACATAAACCAAAATGCCTTAAAGCGTCTAAATGCTCCACTGTTCTATAGGGCTTTTTGTGAGGTTTAGTATTGGTGGCTTGCGTTTGATCCGTTTTTTTAGTTTGCACAGAGCTATCTACGACGGTGTCTTGTGATGCATTTGAAAGTAAGTCAGAAAACCAAAATTGACGACCATCGAAAAATAAGTACAAGAATACAGACAAACTAATAACACAAGCCATTGAAATAGCACCCATCCATGTGTTCATATTATTTAGTCATTCCTTTAGATTTTATGATTACATGCTCTCCTGATGTTAAATTATTTAATCTCTCAATGCTACGGGCTCATTCTTGTTCCTGAGCTTTACATAATCATAAATATCGAAGTTACACTATGTTCACAAAGCAAATAAACCCATGGGCGGTATTTGAATTAAGTGGGTGATGAAGAATAAAACAGACCAAATGTAACCAAGAGGTTGCCTTTATCTTTTTCGCAATCAGAGAATTAACCTATTGAACGCTTTGTGAACTTTTGTTACTTTTGTATGGCTACAATAAAAACATTAATAAAGGAGTTAAAAATGAAAGTTAAATTAAATAAGAAGCCATTAAAGCAACTATCAAAAAATAAAGTCGCATTCCCAGCAGAAGCGACACCTCAAGTAGCTGGTGGTAGTTACAAAAATCAGACTATTGTGGGTGCTTCATGTGACACTTGCCCTATTATAGTATAGTTTTAAGGCTATGTATTAAGGCTAAGTAGTTCATGCTTGGCCTTTTAAACCTCTTTTTTCTTGTATATCTCTTCGCAGCACCTCATTTAATAATTTGATTAAATTCTAAAATACCACCAATAACGATAAGGCTTCGTAATTTAAAGAGAAGAAAATCTTCCAGTTAGATTATATTTTAATAAGGCTTAAATACTCACTACAGCATTGACGATAACAAACTCATAGCAATAACACTTGATTCACTGCAAATACTCATTTCGTTGATATTCGATGTGAATTTCTTTTATGCCAAACTCGACAGACCATCAAGCTAAACACACCACTTGCATACGTGATTATTAGCGGAGCCTGAGTCCCTGCATCTTCAGCGTACATAAATGCATTAGACAACCCCCATGCAGCAACAGCCCCAACAAATAACCATAGCGCAGCCCAAGCCAACTTATACTTAGGCGCCGACGCATAACCGCTCAGCACCACACAAACTGCCGCCACTGACCCAATTGTTGGCTTTTTCCAAATGCCAATCGCTTCAGCGAATACACCCGCCAACGTTGCCGAGACAATAAAAGCAGCAATCACGATAAGAATAGAAAGACCAAAACGCAGGATTAAATTCATAGCATACTCGCATGATATCTTAGCTAGCACCAACCTAAACATATGTTATAGCGTTAAAATTATAGCGGTCAGGCTACTTTTCATAACTATAGCCTTAAATCTGAGCGTGCGCATATGATAAGTAATCAAACATGGATTGCGGAACAAGCCCGCAACGACGAAGGTGAGCTAAGCGCAGCTTGTTTAAACTCTCTGAGCCCAAGCAAGCAACAATTTATTAAAATCAACAACACTCCCCCAACCCCGTCACCCTGAACTCGCTTCAGGGTCCATAACTCCCTCAAACATAGATTGCGGGTCAAGCCCGCAACGACGTGGGTGAGCTAAGCGCAGCTTGTTTAAACTCTCTGAGCCCAAGCAAGCAATCAGCAATTTACTAAAACCAACAACACTACCCCCAACCCCGTCACCCTGAACTCGCTTCAGGGTCCATAACCCCCTCAAACATAGATTGCGGAACAAGCCCGCAACGACGAGGGTGAGTAAAGCGCCGATTCTTTAAACTCTCTAAGTACAGCCAAATAGAAGCAATTCACTAAAACCAACAACACTACCCCCAACCCCGTCACCCTGAACTCGCTTCAGGGCCCATAACCCTCTCAAACATGGATTGCGGGGCAAGCCCGCAACGACGAGGGTGAGTAAAGCACTGATTGTTACACAATCTAAACATGCAGCAACTCACTAAAACCAAAAACACTAAACCAAACCCCGTCACCCTGAACTCGCTTCAGGGCCCATTTCTCATTCAAATAGAAAGAAATTTATACACACAAACAAGTATGCTCAATATTTTCAAGGAGCGAAATATGCAACCAAGTGTATACATACTTGCATCTAAACCATATGGAACCATTTATATTGGAGTGACAAAGGATTTAAAAACGCGTGTATATCAGCATAAACATAACTTAACCAAGAGTTTTACGAGCCAATACAATGTGCATCATTTGGTGTATTTTGAATGCTACGATTCAATCACAACAGCCATCGAACGCGAAAAGCAACTTAAAAACTGGAAAAGAGCATGGAAAATTCAATTGATCGAGTCGTTTAACCCTAAGTGGCAAGACCTATATCACAAAATATAACCGGCAGTATTTCACTTTCTATTCACTAACACCAACAACACTCCCCCCAACCCCGTCACCCTGAACTCGCTTCAGGGCCCATAACCCTCTCAAACATAGATTGCGGAACAAGCCCGCAACGACGAGGGTGAGTAAAGCACTGATTGTTACACAATCTAAACATGCAGCAACTCACTAAAACCAAAAACACTAAACCAAACCCCGTCACCCTGAACTCGCTTCAGGGCCCATAACCCTCTCAAACATAGATTGCGGAACAAGCCCGCAACGACTTAGGTAAGAAAGTGCAACTTGTTTAAACCCACAACATCACCCTGAACTCGCTTCAGGGTCCATAGCCCTCTCAAACATGGATTGCGGGGCAAGCCCGCAACGAGAAAAAGTGCTAATCTTTAAAATCTGCAAACACAGTTTTGTTCAGCTCTACAACCGACAACACAGCCTTACTTTTTTTGTCGTAACCAAAATAAGCTCCCCTCAACACTTAGCCATGCTTTCTTCCCGCCCATTTCAATATAAGTGATGACTTCATCTTTAGAGCCAAGTGTGTAACCTAACACATCAGGAAGTTTGACTTTTTCTTGTCCTGTTAAAATTTTTACAAAATGTTTGTTTGCATTAATCAAATCTTGTTTAATTACATTTACCTCAGCAGACTCTCCTTCTAAAGCAAATAGCATCAAAGCTTCGGCTGACTTCATGAAAATCCCGCCTTCCTCATATTCGCTCAACAACACCGTTAACTTATCCCATTGTTTAAGCATGACTAAGCAATTTGCGTACAAATAACGGCAGGCTTGATTATCATTCGGGTTAAGCTTTAATAATTCTTCTAACTCAGTGCATGCTTTTTGGAACTGATTGCCTTCAAACAGTAGCCTTGCTTTGTGAAAACGCACAGCCATATAAGGCCGAGTCTCATGAATAAGCCAGAAGTGCCCTTCATTTTGTTGTTTGAACGCAGGTGTTATAAAAGTTTGCTCTTCTACATTAAGAAATTCATCAAATAAGTGCAGATCGTTAGCATCATCAAGCTGAAGCAATAACCGCACTGCATCATCTTTAGCATCTAGCACTTCGTCACTAAACTCATTGTAATCAAAGCCCTCAAATTCTGAATCAGCAAAGGCATCAAAATCAAACGGCGACATACTTAACATATCGGAAAGATCATGTATGGTCGAAGCCAGTCTCCTTTTTGCTTGCAAAGCTTCTTGCTCAAAAGATCGAGTCGGTTCAGAGTAAGAAAACGTCAACTTTGCCCTGTCAAAACTAGTAAACCCAGCAAATAAAGCTTGTGTGTTAGCGATCGCCTCTTTGTGCGCGGCAGGTAAATTTGAATCATTTAATACAGTACTCAGGCCAGCTAATAAAGCCATTACAAAACTTAGGTAAGGGCGCACCTTCATCTAGGGACTTTGCCATATCACTTTTTGATAGCACACACTGCTTTGGTAACTTATACGTTGCTTCAGCTACAGTCACCTGACTTTGCTCACTCAGATCCATTAAGGCTTGCAGTTGGCACCTCTCGATCGATTGGTAGTCCCCAAATATATTAACTAACCACTTATCAACCCGAACCTCAGTGCCTAGGGTTGCAAGTCCGACCAAAAACCCTTCAATGTAGTTATAATCAGGCTGGTGGGGGGTATTTTGTGAAAAAGCTAAGATAGTTTTTCGGGCCATTGAGTGTATCAATTGAAGTCCCTTATAAATTAGATATAAAATTAAAGCTTTACGTTACTCTGTTACCCATTGATACGCAATGCCTCACTGGCGCATCCTCTCGTTATCATTATTTTGCATAGTAATGAATAGCGCATATTTGTGTACTCTCCTGGTCCAACACATCAAAAAAAGATAAGATAACAGCGCTATCAATTAGTTAGAACAAAAACAACAGGATTTGGCCGTGCAGCAAATTGGCATTTATGAGCAGCTTATTACCCAAGTGGTAGAGCAAAACTTAAACCGCGAACAGTTTTATATTGGTGAACGTCAGCTTGAATCAAGCGAAGCCTCTGTGTGGCTATCACGCTTTCTCTCAAAACTGGTCGCCCATGCCATTGATGCTATCCCAAATAGTGATGACAACCGCATAACCAAGCAAATTGAGCTGGCCAACAAACTGGTATTTTGGTTAAAAGATCACATTAAAGACGAACAATTGATCAGCGAAAATCTCATTGATTCGCAAGGTCGTATCCTAACGGCATTGTTTGACAAGCAAAACCCTATTTCGAGTGACCTACCAAGCTATAGCAAAGACATATTTCCACAAACGGGACTGAGCCAAAGCGAGTTATTTTCAGGAGCAAACGCAGGTATATCTCTTGAGAGCGAAATCAAAAGAGAAATCTTATCCAGCGACACCATTTACTGGTTGGTGTCATTTATACGCTGGACAGGCCTGCGCATTTTTAAAGAAGAACTAAAGCGATATGTTGAAAGCGGCAAACAGTTAAAAGTAATCACCACGTCATACATGGGGGCGACTGAGCAAAGAGCCATCGACTTTTTAGCCAGCTTGCCAAACACCCAAGTAAAAATCAGCTACAACAATGATAGCCAACGCCTACATGCCAAATCCTATTTATTTTTGCGAGATAACGGTTTTCACACCGGCTATATTGGCTCATCCAATTTATCAAAAGCCGCATTGTCTAACGGCTTGGAGTGGAACTTAAAAGTCACTAATCAAGAGATCCCACATATTATTCAAAAAGCGTTGAGCACGTTTGAAACCTATTGGGAGTCTGATGAATTTGAACGCTACACAGGTAAAGTGCCTTGCCAAAACAAATTAACGCAGGCGCTCAATGTCGCAAAAAATCAACAAACTGATACCTCACACTTTTATTTAGATATTCAGCCAAAACCGCATCAAAAAGCCATGCTTGAAAAGCTCAATGCTGAGCGAAGCGTACATGGTCGATATAAAAACCTAGTCGTTGCAGCCACAGGTACTGGGAAAACCTTGATCTCCGCGTTCGACTTTGCACGATTTTTAAAGCAAAACCCACAAGCCAAATTACTCTTTGTGGCCCATCGAGAAGAGATCCTAAAACA
The DNA here is from genome assembly GCF_001750165.1 of Pseudoalteromonas luteoviolacea. NCBI lineage: Bacteria > Pseudomonadati > Pseudomonadota > Gammaproteobacteria > Alteromonadales > Pseudoalteromonadaceae > Pseudoalteromonas > Pseudoalteromonas luteoviolacea. The sequence continues at coordinate 162,679 of NZ_CP015412.1, read as the reverse complement.
AGCGCGCTCAGCATATCGTGCTGTGCTCAAAAACAACCAATTTGGTGAGCTGTGGGTCGGAGGACACAAGCCAAGTAGCTTTAACCACCTATTTGCGTCAATCCAAACGCTCAATAATCAATTAGAGTCACTTAACCTCACTGCCGACTTTTATGATTACATTGTCATTGATGAAGTACACCATATCGCAGCAAACAGCTACCGAGGTGTGATCAATCATTTTGCACCCAGAATCTTACTCGGTTTGACTGCAACACCCGAAAGACAAGATGGTGGCAACATTCTAGGTGATTTTGATGATGTCATCGCCGCAGAGCTACGATTACCAGAAGCCATAAACAATCGCTATTTGATCCCATTTCAATATTTTGCCATTGATGATGACACCGACCTTAGCCGGGTTTCTTGGCAACGTGGCCGTTACGATGTTGGTGCGCTTACACACGTATTCACGCAAAACGACCATCGCGCCTTAAAAATCATGCAAAGCCTAGCGGATATCGTCGCGAACGTGCACGCCATCAAGGCATTGGCATTTTGTGTTAGTAAGCAACATGCCATATTTATGGCCGAGCAATTTAACTTAAAAGGCATTAGCAGTGATGTATTGACCAGTGACAATGCCAATGACAGACACGATAAACAGCAAGCCCTCAGACAAGGCGATATTCAAATATTGTGTGTGGTAGATATTTTTAACGAAGGCGTGGATATTCCAGAGGTCGACACCCTACTATTTTTACGTCCAACAGAAAGCTTAACTTTATTTTTGCAACAGCTTGGCCGTGGTCTGCGCTTAACTCACGACAAAGAATGCTGTACCGTTTTGGACTTTGTGGGTAATGCACGACCTGAATATGACTTTGCCAGCAAGTTTAGAGCGCTGATCGGTAAAACCAATACGTCAATCAGCCAAGAGATTGAAAGCGGGTTTGCACATCTGCCTTTAGGTTGTCGCATTGAGTTACAAAAACAAAGTAAAGATATCATTCTTAAAAATATTAAAGGTGCCATAAACAACAAGCGTCGACTACAAGCACTGCTCAACCGATACCATCAAGACACCAACTTACCGCTCACACTCGCTAACTTCTTACAAGTTAACCCAAGTGTGACTTTAGAAGATGTATATAAGCTCTCTCTAGGTAAATCAGGTGGATGGCATTGGCTCACCAATCAAAATGCCTCAACGACGGAGCTTGAACAAGCTCAAATACAAGCCTATTATCGCGCTATCAATACCCAATTAATTACATGCAACTCACTCAGTTACTTGCAGTTTTTACAGTCTTTATGTAAACACAATTTTGATTTTACTAAGCTTACGAGCATGCCAAACAGCACTACCTTTGCTTTAATGACACACTATAATTTTTGGGAAAAATCAGGTAAGCAAACAGGACACCAAGACATTACCACCAGCTTAAAAGCACTTGCCAATAAGCAACTACAAGCTGAGCTCAGCGACGTGCTTAACATTTTAATAAACCGTATTCATCACCAAGAGCAATCACTGTCGGGCTTACCAAACACAGCCTTACAGTTACATAGCCGATATTCCCGAGAGCAGATACTCGCAGCGATTGGCGCAAGCACCTTTGAGAAAAAATCCCCTGCACGTGAAGGCGTGTTAGAACTCAAAAGCCACAATATCGAGCTGTTATTTGTGACCCTCACTAAATGCGAGAAAACCTATTCCCCAACCACACTATACAAAGACTTTGCCATCAGCCCCACCCGCTTTCATTGGCAGTCACAAAACAGCGCAAGGCCGGAGCGAGGTAAAGGCTTGAGCTATATTGCCCACCAAAAAACTGGCAAGCGCATCTACTTATTTGTACGAGAGCAAAACAAAGACGAAAACGGTCGCACTATGGGCTTCGTCAATTTCGGTGAGGTGCAGTATGTGACGCATACAGGCAGCCAGCCAATGAATATTACGTGGGACTTGCTTCACCCCATGCCAAGTGAGTTATGGCATGAGGCTGGGAAGTTAGCAGTTGGATAGCACGGCATAAGGTAGACTACTTCGGTTTTTTCTTTTCAGAGTTTTCTATCATGGACTGAGCTGCACTTCCTAAAATAAAGAATAAAATTGAAGCCACTACAAAAAGAAACACCTGTGCATAGATTACAAAGCTAGATTTACCTTCACTAATTAAAATCAAAGTGAGTGTAGTGAGTGAAGGTATCAGACCAAAAACCAAAATGAGAGCTATCAACAATGATACTCTCTGCCAAATTACTTTTTGATGAATCAGTGAGCCTGAAACTAGCTTGACTAGCAATTGTCCAAATAGAATTGAAGCTGCAAAACTCCAATCTGGTGCCTCTATAAAGCCACGAAAGTCTGCGGAGTAAGTTTTGACTATTCCTATAACGATAAACGGTAACAAGATAAATAGATACTCAGTAAGTATAATTACCCAAGCATCTATATGATTATTACTATTCATTATCTAACTCTAACTGTTGAAAGTTCAGGTCAACTTTATGATGAACTCTCGATATCTGATACTTAACATCAATTATTTCACCTTTTTTATCGTAGAAAATTAATGTTAAAAGATCACAATACAGAGCATCCCCAGGAGCTATAATCACTCTTCTCTGGTGAAACTTATTTAACCAAGTCGGATCGAGAAGTTTAGCTGAAATAGACCTCTTGTCTTTCATAAAATCCCACATAGAATTGCCAAGTAAATCAGGCTTTTTGACGATTAAAGTTTCTGTAGAGCTAGCCTCTTCAATACGATCAACAACAAGCGATTGAAGCTCTTCGTCCGAGAGGTAAAAGTTTTTGTTGATTTTTTTAATCGTCGTGTGGCTTTTTAAATAGGCCTCGTCGATAGTATTAAGCGAATTAGTTGCCTTTCCTATCTCTGAGTAACCTTTAAGTAATCTGTGCTTATCCAGAGAGAATACGTTTGGAAATTCTTCTAAATCCATTTCATGCGCCATACTCGAAATACTTTGCTCCAGCGAGTCTATTTCGTCGATGCTTTTTATAGTTTCTTTATCATAAATAAACTCCAAAACTAACTCGGTGCACCTATTTAAATAGTCTGCCAAACGCCTCTTCTTATCACTGGTAACATCTCCTTTGATTCTTAAAGATAACCAAGATTCTAGAGAACCCTCTTTAACATTAGACAGTAAAAACTCTGACTGTGTTTCCACCGCAACAGAGTTTAGAAAACATAAATGGAACAACTCAATCGAAGAAATCAAATGACTCATTGAATCAAAAACTCTTTGCGGATGATGGGAGTTATGCTCAAAGTCAATTTTAATACAAATATCTTTAAACTCTATTTCTTCAACACTCATAAAACACCTCGTATAAAAATTACAACTGTCTCAATCGCGCAAACGTCACAAACTCATCACTGGCTTCCATGACTGCATACTCTGGGTTTCTTGCCACGAGTAGGTAAGTTACTTCACCTTGCGCATTTATCTGTTTTTGTACATCGCGTAATAAAAATTGCTCATCGCCAGCGCTATCAAAGCGCTCTATGGCGATGGTGGTATTGGTGATCGAGCCTGCGTTATCGGGTGTGATGCGCTCAAGTAGGAGTAGATCACCGTCTAAAATAGGGTGCTTTCCGCCGTTCATGGAATTGCCGCTGGCGTGCGCCAAGAAGTGTTTTTGTGGGTCGACTTTACCGCAGCCGTCAGGGGCTGGTAGGGTTGTCATATCACTGGTATCGCCCGTTTTAAAATGACCGCACGCGATTTTTAAATTTGGGAAATAGGGCAGCTGAACAATATCGGCTTCATCCGCTGAATTATCGTGAGGTGGGGTACTATCCACTGAGGTTAATTCACCGCCTATTGGGCTGTCGTTTTTACCCTCAACCTCTTGATGACTGGTGCTATTAGCTTGCTGCTGTTCCAATGCGGCTAACTTATCACTTTTACTTTTGAGATAATTAGCTAGTCGATATTGGCTTAGCTCAAGTATGCAGTCATAAAGCTGTGCTACATCTTGCTCATTAACCTCGATGTTGAGCTTAAATAGCGCCTCCTCAATGGGTGTATTTGCACGTTGCTCAACCACAAACCAATGATGCTCTTTGCGCTTGTGCACAGGTTTGGCAATGTCGGTAAATGCATTTATCGGATTGATGAACCAATACTTAAACCAAGCTGCACTGCCTTTGGTTTTACTTTGATCTTTTTTTGCAATGTCTAAAGCACGCAGCTGTGGGTAGTGCATCAACACATCATAACTTTTATCGGACAAAGCCTTTAAACTGGGGGGATTTGAAACCCCGTCCAATACAACAAACGCTTCCAGCAAAATAGCTTTAAAGCATTTAGTCATGGGCGTTTGTTCAATGCCTTTATGTAAGAATGCTTGGAAAGGCTCGAGCCACTTTGAGGTAATGGTTTTGCTGAGCCCTGCGTTTGCTACCAGCTCAAACCAACTGCCCTGCTGTTTGGCTTTTTTAATATCGCCATATTCATGAAAAAACTCGCTAGCACTGGGGCAATGACCGAGTAGTTCGGCAAGATTTTGATAGTCTTCAAGTGCTGTGGTGCGCTGCGCTTTAGCAAGCTTTTGCCAAAAGTCAGTAATGGCCAAATCGTAATTAATAAAACAGCCATCGGGTAATGTGCTGTTCTGCTCATTGTGCTTTAGTTTTGTCGCCAATTCTCTCGGTGAATGTGCGCCAAGCAAGGCATAGGGTTTGTTTAAAAAGCTATGGTGATTACCAATAAAATCCATCACCACTAAATGGGTTTTATCTGAGCATTGCCTGAGCCCTCTGCCAAGCTGCTGCAAAAACAAAATTTTAGACTCGCTGGGTCTGAGCATCATCACGGTATCAATGCTCGGAATATCTGTGCCCTCGTTGAATAAATCAACACTAAATATCACCTGTAACTTGCCCGACTCTAACTGAGCAAGCGCTTCACAACGTTTTATCTTTGAGTCACCGTGTACGGACGCTGCGCAGATCCCCGCCTGATTAAAGTACTCTGCCATATGATCGGCATGCACTCTGGAAATACAAAACGCCAGCGTGCGCGTTTGTGCCAGCTTGTTGTAGTGCTGTAGTGCGTGCTTGGCTCTTTGCTCTGTGGCAAAATGATTATCTAAGCTTTTTGGGTCAAACTTGCCATTTCGCCATGGTATGGCGGTGTAGTCTACGCTTTCATCCCAAATACCGTAGTAATGGAATGGCGCAAGCGTTTCCGCATCGATGCCCTGCACCATGTTACGCTCATACACGAGGTTATTGTCACACAAGCCCAAAATATCCGCTTGGTCGGTGCGCTCTGGTGTCGCGGTTAAGCCCAGCAAAAACTGCGGGGTAAAATACGACAAAACATTGCGGTACATTTTACTGCTCGCATGATGAAATTCATCGATGATGATGTAATCAAAATGCGCCGCCGAGAAGTTTTCTAAATTACTGGCTTTACCGAGTGTTTGAACTGATGCAAACAAGCAATCTGGCTCAGTGTTTTTACACTTCGCGTTGTAAAAACCAACTGTGCAGCCAAGTAGCTGAGTAAAGGTTTTAGCGGCTTGTGTGAGGATCTCGTCACGATGCGCAACAAACAAGGTTTTTTTAGCTTTTACCTGCTGTACATCCAGTGCCGCGAGCCAAGTTTTCCCCATGCCAGTTGCAAGTACCACAAGGCCGCGTTTATAGCCATTGGCTCTGGTTTGAGTGAGTTTTTCTAGTGCAGCTTGTTGCTCGGGCCTCAAGGTGATCACCTCAAATGATTCTTCAGTGGTATCTGTACTCACAGCGCGAAATTCAGGTTTAGCTCTGCGTTTTTGATACGCTTCAATCCACTGTTCAGATAGGTTAGTCACTTGTGGATGATTGAAAACCGCCTCAAACGCCCGCTTAAATTCAAAAAAGGCATCATCGTTGCTGTTTGGTGACATAGGTAAATAGTCATGCCGAAAAGCCCATTCTAGCCCGCTTGTCAGTGCCACCTTGCTAATGTTATTCGAGCCAACAAACGCGCAGCCCTCATATATCTGACCGTCTTCCCCTTTTGTTTTAGTGAAAATGTACGACTTCATATGAAAGCTGTCTTGAGGTTTAGTCTCAAACACCCTGAGCTCTGCCCCCAAACTTTGTAGAGATATAAGCGCTTTTAGTGCCTGCGGACAGGTATACCCTAAATAATCAGAGGTAAGTAGTTTTAGGCTGGTGTCATTATTCAGCGCGGTATACAGGGCATCAAACAGTAAATTAAGCCCTGAACGCTGAATAAAAGAGACTGAAATCTCTATTTCATCAGCGTGCTCGATGGCTTGCAACAGCGCTGGAAGGAGCGGGTCATCCCCTCCGGTATAAAGCTGCTTTTGGGTGTTTTTTTGCAATGTTCTTCCTTGGTTAAAACTATTCACTTAATTAATCCTTCCTAAGTAAACAATTTAACCAAAGTTCGTTTTCTCGCCCGGGCCGCCTATCTTCAGTCACCCATACTTCTATGGCTTCAAGTGAAGGTAGAGCCTCAAGTAACTGAGCTAGACCTTTTTCATCGAGATCTGAAAAGTGCCGCTCGCCGTGCATTCGCTCCCCTTGCCCATGTTTAAATGAGGCATACATGACCCCCTTGGGCTTGAGTGCTTGTTCTAGGTTTTGCATAACGCTTGGTAAGTGGCGATGTGCAACATGCAATAAACTGGCGCACGCCCAAATACCATCGAACTGTTCGATGAGACTGAATGATTCAAAGCGTGTATATTGCACTGGTTGGTTTAGCAGGTTGGCAGCAATTTCAACAAGCTCAAGGCAAGCATCCATCGCGCTTACCTGAAAGCCTTGCTTTTTGAATGCCAATGCATCACGGCCACTGCCACATCCTGCATCGAGAATATGCAGCTGCGAATTGGGTTTATCTTGCAGTGATTGTAAAAAAGGCGTGTAAAGTGGCTGCATATCTACATTCAGAGTAGCATCTGCAAATTCTTGGGCATGTTGACTGTAATAGTGGAAAGTAGACTCGGACATCGCTCACCTTAAAAAATAATACTCTGCGGTGGCACGTATAGACAATGACTGACTTTGATAGGTCCTGCTATACGCGATTCAAAAGTCCTTTAACCGCTTACTTCTAACTAATTGCTATTAACAAATAACTTTGTATTAAATAATTTATAGCTTGCCATCATTTAACACGATTTCCCACACTATTTATAGTGTTTTAGCTCGGATATTCGGGATTTTTTTGAATTTAATGTGACAGGGGCAGCATTTAAAATTTAGAAAACTTTTTAATATAACCTTTTTATTCTGTCGACATCCATTACATGCGGTTACATCTATTTTGTTATTTGCATTTATGGTTTGTTTGATGTGTTGAGTTTTCGGGTGAGAATAACAGATATAAGTCCTGAATAGAGCTCAGAGCGACGTAGGGTTAGAACTGAGTGATAAGTTTTAGACATGTATAACTCCCAACCTCGTCATTGTGGGCTTGCCCCGCAATCCATTCTTTTAAATAACCTGAATGGTTGCCCCTTTTAAAAGAACAACACATGGTTCCTGACGTTCGTCAGGATGACGTAGGGTTAGAACTGAGTGATATGTTTTAGATATATATAGCTCCCAACCTCGTCATTGTGGGCTTGCCCCGCAATCCATTCTTTTAACCAACTTGAATAGTCAGCACTTTGAGTAAACAGAAATAGATCCTGACGTTCGTCAGGATGACGCAGTTTGAGTTCTGTTTAAATCTAAACATCCGTCATTGTGGGCTTGCCCCGCAATCTATTCTTTTGAGCAACCTGAATGGTTGCCCCGCAATCTATTCTTTTGAGCAACCTGAATGGTTGCCCCTTTTAAATGAACAACACATGGTTCCTGACGTTCGTCAGGATGACGGGGTTTGAAACCTGCTTTTAATCTAAACATCCGTCATTGCGGGCTGGCCCCGCAATCCATTCTTTTAAGCAACCTGAATGATTGCCCCTTTTAAATGAACAACACATGGTTCCTGACGTTCGTCAGGATGACTGGGGTTAGAACTGAGTGATAAACTTTAGACATATATAACTCCCAACCTCGTCATTGCGAGCTTGCCCGTTATCCAGTCTTTTAAACAATCTCAATAGTCGGCGCTTTGAATGAAAAGAAAATGGTTCCTGACGTTCGTCAGGATGACGCAGTTTGGGTTCTGTTTAAATCTTAACATCCGTCATTGCGGGCTTGCCCCGCAATCTATTCTTTTAAATACCCTGAATGATTGCCCCTTTTAAATGAACAACACATGGTTCCTGACGTTCGTCAGGATGACGTAGGGTTAGAACTGAGTGATATGTTTTAGATATATATAACTCCCAACCTCGTCATTGTGGGCTTGCACCGCAATCTATTCTTTTAAACAATCTCAATAGTCGGCGCTTTGAATGAAAAGAAAATGGATCCTGACGTTCGTCAGGATGACGTAGGGTTAGAACTGAGTGATATGTTTTAGATATATATAGCTCCCAACCTCGTCATTGCGGGCTTGCCCCGCAATCCATTCTTTTAAATAACCTAAATGATTGGCGATTTAGGTGAACAGAAAATGGATCCTGACGTTCGTCAGGATGACGCAGTTTGGGTTCTGTTTAAATCTTAACATCCGTCATTGTGGGCTTGCCCCGCAATCCATTCTTTTAAGCAACCTGAATGATTGCCCCTTTTAAATGAACAACACATGGTTCCTGACGTTCGTCAGGATGACTGGGGTTAGAACTGAGTGATAAACTTTAGACATACATTACTCCCAACCTCGTCATTGCGGGCTTGCCCCGCAATCCATTCTTTTAAATAACCTAAATGATTGGCGATTTAGGTGAACAGAAAATGGATCCTGACGTTCGTCAGGATGACTGGGGTTAGAACTGAGTGATAAACTTTAGACATATATAGCTCCCAACCTCGTCATTGCGAGCTTGCCCGTTATCCAGTCTTTTAATCAACCTGAATGATTTGCGATTTGGGTGAACAGAAAATGGATCCTGACGTTCGTCAGGATGACGCTGTTTGAAACCTGCTTTCTATCTAAACATCCGTCATTGTGGGCTTGCCCCGCAATCCATTCTTTTAAACAATCTTAATAGCTGGCCCTTTGAATGAACAAAAAGTGGATCCTGACCTTCGTCAGGATGACGTAGGGTTAGAACTGAGTGATAAGTTTTAGATATATAGCTCCCAACCTCGTCATTGTGGGCTTGCCCCGCAATCCATTCTTTTAATCAACCTGAATGTTCGGCCCTTTGAGTGAACAGAAAATGGATCCTGACGTTCGTCAGGATGACGGGGGTTGAAATCGACTTTCGCTCCAAACCCCCGTCATTGCGGGCTTGCCCCGCAATACGTTTACTTTATACAACCCTGTTAATACATAGCTGCACACACTCAACAGAGCTCCATAATCTAATCCCCAATACCACAGCCACACGCACCTACCACCAAAAAAGCCCACAAATGTGGGCTTTGGCTTAACATCTAATTGCCAAATTAGATTAGTCACATGAGATTGTGTTGCCAGACTGGTTATAGCAAATTTTATGTTGGCCTATCTGCCTTTTACATCTGTATGCAACGTTGTTTTTCAAACAGTTAGTGTACGAGCCATAAATGCCATTACTAACGTAAAATGGGACTTGCCATTGGTAGTACGAATAAGGTGTGGTAGATTGATCGCGTAACCAACGGTCAAATACTGCACTTGAAACAATGCCATACAATGCGCTTGGCTTTTTATTATCATCGTAACTGCGCCAACCGTTATTAAAGCCGGTGTAAGAACCGTCCATTTCAACTGCGGCGTCAGCAGCTTCAAAATACGGATTTTCAAAATTCTTTTTCTTACCGACTTTAGAAAGCAAGCCTTGGTAGTCTTTTACCCATGTCGTGCCTTCACAGCTGTTAAGCAATGCCATACCTTTATCATCGCCTTTCCCGCAGGTACCTTCTGGTGCACTGTCGCCTGTCCAAATGTAGTCTCCATTTTTACCACCATGGATTTTGGCATTATAGTTTCTAGAAAGGGCAATTATAACGTCGTTACCACCGCCACCTTCTTGGTTAGAGTTTTCTCCATTAGTGACTAAGATATCATCTCCACCATTGCCCCATGCTTTGTGCCAGCGTTGATTGCTTGGGTTTCCATCACCGTTTTCGAACAGCGCATCATCTCCTTCCCCGCCATAAAGTCGGTCTTCTCGGCCACCGTTACCCGTTAAATAGTCATGGCCATCTTCTCCGTAAAGGATATCGCTCCCAGCACCACCACTCAGCACATCGTGACCATCGCCGCCATACAGTTTATCTGCGCGATCATCATCATCGTTACATGCGGACTGCTCATAAATGTTCGTGCCATTGGCATTTTCAAGTGTACACCCACCACCAATGTAGTCGTTGCCATTACCGCCATAAAGGGAATCAGAACCCTGTCCGCCCATAATCAGGTCGCCGCCATTTTCTCCGGTTATTATGTCGTTGTTATAGGAGCCAAAAAGTGAATCGTGCCCGTCACCGCCGCTGATCCTGTCATTACCGTAACCACCATCTATTTCGTCATTACCACGGTCCCCAATGATAAAATCATTGCCACTGTTTCCAAATATTTTATCGTTGTCGTTACCGCCCCGAATGTAGTCATTTTTTTTACCCGTTGTGATCGTGTCTTTGCCATTACCACCATACACTTTTTGGACAACAGCAATGTCTTTACCATTGTAAGTATCATTACCGCTGTTCAGCGATGCCTGTATCACATCAATTTGGCTTAGATAAAACCTATCACAGCTCGTTTTATTGCCTACTCTTCTACTGACTGTTAAATCATCACCAGATAGGCTCAAAGTAAACTTTTCACTGCTGTTGGTACCGATAATCTTAAGCGTCTCACCATCAATGTATGCCGATGCTCCATCGTCTAAACCACTGCAACCCGCCATCGCATAATTAGATAAACCACACGTCAAAGCTACGCAGAGTATACTTTTTTTAAATATCATTTTATTTCCTCAATAAGATTGATGCGAAGGCATTTTTAATCCTTTATCTGCCCACTCATGAGGAAGCTAAAAAGTAATTAAGTAAGAAAAGTGAAGATGACTCTCCCCAACCCAACTTGGCGCAATTGGTATGTACTTTGGCGGCATTTGCCAATACCAGTTTGCAAAACAGCTTTGCTTTTCGCAAATTGAGACTCACGGTCTCTATGTCATGAAATTTCGCATTTTGAGAAATAATTTCGCCTTTTGGCGTATTTGCAATATGCAAAAAACGCCTTTACATTCGCCATTAAACTGAGTCTAAAATTTTCTTACTTACTGTTTTTTATACGTATAAATTACAAAATAGCTATTTATAGTTAAATTGGAGCTATTCTTGCTTTGATGTTAGTAAATGTAACGACTAGATTGGATTTGCATGACAACACTAGAAGCAAGTAAAACCATCGCGCTACTGGAGAAAAAGCTTCAACGTGCGCTAGCAGGTAAAGCACACGCAGAAGACTTACTCGAGTCCAGAGCTCGAAGCTTATATAAAGCCAATGAAGAGCTGTGTGAAGCTCTTGAGGCGCTCAAAAAGCAAGAGGTGCAACTTATCCAGCAAGAAAAGATGGCATCACTTGGTCAACTTTCAGCGGGTATTGCTCATGAACTCAACACCCCTACTGGCTATGCCAAGTCAAATATTGAGACGCTTAAAATGTATCTCATTACTTTGCTGGCGTATCAGGACGATCTTGAAAAAATGGCGCCTGATGAGCAAGCAATGTTAGCACTCAAATCAAGTTACGACGTGGCCATTATTCAAGATGATATACCAGACTTGATGGATGAATCCTTGTGCGGCCTGAATAAAATCGCATCTATCGTCACTGAGCTGCGTAACTACACACACATCGACAATGAAGAAATGGTGCCTGAAGATCTCAACCTAGTCCTTGATCAAGCCATCAACTTAGCACAGAGCAGCTTTAAACATCACGCGACATTAAACACCCAGCTGGGTAAGTTGCCCAAACTTGTATGCAGCGGTAACAAATTGTGCCAGGTGTTTTTAAACTTATTAATCAATGCCGGTCAAGCAATTGAGAAACTTGGAAAAATTGATATAACTAGCAGCTTTGACGAGCGTAATATTTACGTCACTATCGCCGATGACGGCATGGGGATCTCAGCACAAAATTTACGTAATATATTTGACCCATTTTTTACCACTAAACCGGTCGGAAAAGGCACCGGATTGGGCCTCTCGATTTCTTACAAAATTATTCAGCAACACAAAGGCAAAATCGACGTTGAAAGTAAAGAAGGTAAAGGTACGCGCTTTACCATTAGTCTGCCATTCAAGCCGGAGTTTGCATAATGAAAGGCCATATTTTTATGTTACTTGAAGAGTTTGTCACTGAAGTCGCCGGTGAAGAGGTGTTATACGACGCTTTCGAAGCTTGCTCATTTGATACCAACACCGCCTTTGTGCGAACAGAGAATTACCCTGACGAGCACCTTATTGAACTGGTTGATATCGTAATTAAAAAGATAGACATAACACTCGCACAAGCACACTTCAGTTTTGGTAAATGGCTTTACCCAAGACTATCGGGGTTACTACCTAAGCACTTCACCGATTACACACACCCCGCGTATGTATTGCAACAGCTGGATGACTTACACCATATCGAACTGAAAAAGCTCTACCCAGATGCGCTGCCACCAAAGTTTCAATACAACACTTTGTCCTTATTTGAAGCGCAGCTTGTTTACACTTCATCACGAAGAATGTTTGACTTAGTTGAAGGGGTGCTGGCGGGTATGGCCGAATACTACGGCGTACAAATTACCGTTACTAAACAGCTAAACTGGCAAGGCGATCCCAATTGTGCCAAGTACTCCATCGCTTATGCCAATGGCGTTGAACTATAAAACAATGAGCCACCTATTGTGCCACCTTTTTATTTACACGCTGTTTGTAGTCGGCGTGAAGTTGTGTCGCAATGAAAGAAAATATAATAACTGGATACAATACTTGGCTAATGCAAGCCACGAGTCTATGCCAAGGTCTAAACACCTCTATATCTAAATAACCTCTCAGTACCAGCTGAATCAAGGTCGTCGTGGAGATCGGTAACAGTACATAAACTATCGCACGAGAATATCGAGAAAAACTACAGCCTCTAAGAGAGTGTAATGCCACAACAGACACGATAAATATACCGATAGAGAATAACCTCGAAAAGTAAAATAACCGCCGACGTACTACGTAATCCAAATCTAAAGCGACAATTGCATATTGCAGTATGTGGTCGATTAACTGCATGACAAACAAGGTCACAATTGTGATATGCCAAGACACCAAATCCCTATCAGCGGGATTGTCTAGCTTATGTCTCCTATCACAAAAGAACCCATAACCTCGCCTATTCGTTATGTACAGTGTGTATAAAAAAGCAATAAATAACGACGCTTGCAAGCCCTTATACAGAACTCCCGACACTATCAAAAAATCTACAATTTGATCCATCTTTGAACACTTTGAATGTAAATGACTACTTTAGATGTAATACCGTTAAACACAGAAAGTTTGGCTCTATCGTTGTTTCTCATGTCAAAAAACAAAGCAACAGCACCCTTTCATACATAGCTTAAGAACAACCCTACGAGTTCTATAAATTCGAACTCCCTACACACTCCATTGTTTTAATTTATATTTACATAACTCGCTTTTTGTACATTTGATATATCTCACTAACTGGGTTTGACAGCACAACGACAGACAGCGTCGAGCACTGAACAATTGCAAGCCAACGATACAAAGGCACTAACGCTTCATTTTCTAAGTATCCACGTAAAATAAGTTGTAAAAAGAAGATCGAAACAACAGGTATAGATATGTAGAAAGCAACTCTAGTAGCAGGTGAAAAAGCACACTGCCTTAATGAGTGCAGAGAATAGACAGACACTAAGAACATCAACACTGCACAGATCCTTAAGAAGTAAAAAAGCTTTCTTCTCAATAAGTAATCAAGATCCGCCGCAATAATTGTGTTCGTGATCTGTTCATCTATAAGTATATAAATAAAAAGACAAAAGAATGTAATCCAAAAAGATACAAAACACTGTTCTTGTTCTGTTTTTAACTCAAACCGTTTATCATAAATTCGAGCAACACGCTGCCCCTTGGCGGTAACAACGAAATATATCAAAACAAGTACTAAACAAACTTGATATCCTCTGAAAATAATAGTATTCAATTCTGCTATTTCAATTGGTAGCGACACAAAAATACTCTCAATGGTTCACTGGGCTTAAAAAATGCACTCTCTCGACGAGGTAAGTTGTTCGCATAACATAACACTTACCTCTTAAATATACTTTGACCTGCTACACATACCGACTTGACATTTTCTAATGTCCATAATCGCGATGAACGACAAGCGGCGTTTTAGAAAAAATACAAATAATGTAAAAACCTGCACAAAATACACTAACCCTTTCAATGATACAACTGAGTATTTTAGTCAAAACATTTGGAATATTTAATTTAACACTGAATAAATAGTAAATTCAAAAATCATCTCGGTAATCAGTTCAATTATAAAATGATGTTTATACCTTAACTTACAGCAAGGTCAAAAGATATGTACTAACTCGACCGTATTTAACAACCAAAGTAATTTAGTGCAATGAACTTATTGAAGTACGCACTTATGCTCGCTTCAAACTTATTCTTTGTAGCTGCCACAAACGGTGTAAAGGAAAAGCATTAAGCGCCACCATAAGAAGTACGTAATGTAAAACACCATAAAAACGATATACAGGAATGAACGTATTGATGTCTAAATACCCCCTCAAATAAAGTTCAATAAAGCTGATGGTCATTGTTGGAATGATGACATAAATACAGTACCTAGCCGTCGTTGAAAATGGGCAGTCGCGCAGAGTATGTAAGGTATAAATGCACAAAATACTTGTAAAGCTAAAGCACATTTTCAAGAAATAAAAAAGCCTTCTTCTTACGGTTTGATCAATATCCGCATCGAGAAGCGCGTCATTCACAGGTTGATCCGTAAAGTGCAAAATTGATATAACGCAGAACGTGATACACCAAGAGACAAACTGCTTATCAAAGTCACTTTTTAGCTGATATCTTTTATCATAAAGTTTCTTAAAACCATTGCAATTAACTTCATATAGAAAATACAGCAGAGTAAAGAACAGTGATATTTGAAACCCTTTAAAAGCAATAACATTTAACAGCACAGAATCAGTTGAATATGTCAAATATTAGCTCTCTATAATTATGCACATTAACTTTTTAGCATATTAACAATATCTAAATAGTTAACTTTATTGCAATACTCTACTGTATTTACCCTACCTTATCTAGATTTTCGCTTAGTTTGTTTATACTGTTTTTAATCAGCTTATGCTGCGATTAACTCAAAGATAATCTAATGCTTAACAATCTTAAGATTATGTGACAAAGTAACAAAAGCCATCAGCACACTTGTTTAAGGATTAAATATGTTGGATATCGGGCAAGTTACTAAAAAAACAGGGGTTAATGCGTCAGCATTGCGGTATTACGAAGCAAAAGGACTCATAAAACCAGCTGGTAGGCATGGTTTGAGAAGATATTATTCGGATGACATCATCGATCAGCTCTCAATTATTTCTCTTGGCCAAATAGCAGGTTTTTCCTTAGACGAAATTGCCTCATTTTTTAATGGTAAAAATATTGAAATTGACAGACAGATGTTGCTTGACAAAGCACAAGATATTTCAAATAAAATCATTCAATTACAAGCTATTGAAGCAGAACTGGTGAAAGTTGCGAGCTGCCCAAATTCAAATCACTTAGATTGCAGCAATTTTAATGAGTTAATGAGAAATGCATTTAACGCTCCCAAAAAACTTATTAATAATTAAAGTGCTGAAAACTTAATTGTGAGGAGGAAGTTTGGCAGGTTAAAAAGTCACATCCATGTGACTCTGCTTGCTTGGAAGGTATTAAAAGCCGCAAAGCTTTAATACCTTCCAATAATAATCACAAAATATGCAAAAAAAATGGAGATGACAAATCACTATAATAAAATAAAGTGATGCATGATTATAAAATAACCATGCGTATTATCGAATAACTATACTCTTAAGCTTTTTAATTTAGCCATAATCGAGGGTGTGCTTTTTCTTTGCATTAACCAGTAACAGCTCGGTACAAAGAAGAATGATAAAACTGTGGTTAGTACGGTTCCGCCCGCAATCGCTATCGCAAATGGCGGCCAAAAGCTACCGCCAGCTAATATAAGAGGTAAAAAACCACCGACAGTTGTGATTGTGGTCGATGTAATATGCCGAGCACAGGTCATCACCCCAGTTACAATTTCTTCAACGGTGCTGGCCTCACTAGCTCTGAGCTCAGATAAAATCACGATGGCAGCGTTAATGGCTAAGCCCATTAAGCCAAGCAAACCAATTATTACAGTAAAGCCAAATGGGTGACCCGCAATATAGACACTTAAAATACCCAACATAGCTGACTGAAACGCCGTGATCAGTATCAGCCCAGTTGTTGTAAACGAGTTAAATGTAAGCACCAATACCGTGATCAATAACACAAAAATAACGCCAACTTTGCCTAACAAACTGCCCACAGCTTGGTCTCGCTGCTGAGACTCACCACCAATTTCCAAGCGGTAACCTACAGGCAATGTAAATTGCTCTTTCTCTAATTGAACTTGCAAATCTTTCAGCACTTTAGCTGGTAAAACATCAGTCAGTAAAAATGCTTCAACAACATTCAGCCGCTCACCATTACGTCGGTGGATGGTGCTTTGCTCCGGCACAATACGACTGGTCGCAAAAGCCGATAACAACAATGGCTGACTGCCCATGACTTCGACATTAGCAAGCCCATCAAGTCCGTCACGATATTGGTTATCAAACCTTAGATTAACAGGTACAGTCTCTGTGTCTTCTAAAACACTGGCAACCGTCACGCCTTGTGACTGAGCTTGAAGCTGAGCAGCAACGCGCTGAGCCTGCGCTCCAGCGTGAGTTAATTGTGACTCATATGCCAACAGCTCGACTTTTGCAGCGCCTGATTGCAGCGTTGTGCGCGTATGCGTTACCTCTGGATGCGCTATCACAGTTTGCTTTATGCGCTGACCTAATTCAGCCAAGTTATCTAAATCTGGCCCAAATATTCGAATTTCAATCGGCGCATTGAAAGGCGGTCCCTGCTCTAGCTTTCTAACCAGGGTTTGTGCTTCTGGGAAAGCGCGATCAAGTTCGCCCTGCAAGGTTCTAATTAACGTATTTGCACGCTCAAAGTCAGTTACTTTGACCATGGCTTGTGCATAATTTCGCGCCCCCTTATCTCTTTGCATTAGGTTGTAATAAAAGATGGGGATATTTCGCCCTACCATCCAGTCCAAACGCTCAATACCCTCGTGCTTTAAAATGTGGGCATCCATACGTTTAACGAGCGCTTTTGTGGCGTGAATACTGGCGTTGTCTGATAAACGCACTTCAATATGAAACATGTCACGGTCTGCAGGTGGGAAAAACTGCTCTGTTAACTGTCCTGCGGATATAAAACCAAGTACAGGCAGTACCATGACACATAATGCGGTCACTAAAGGTCTTTTCAAAGAGCGGCTAAGGAGCTGTTCAAATACATTGCTCAGTGTTTTCAGTCGGATCCCTTGAGTCAAAAAACCAGCTGATTTTTGTTCAGCTGGTTGGACATATTTGCCCGCAAAAACGGCAATAAGCGTGTGTGAAATAAGGTACGACCCCACCAATGCAAAAATAACACTCAGTGCAATCCCACCCACAAATTCACCAGATGGTCCTGGCATCAATACGATGGGCATAAACGCCAAAATCGTGGTTAACGTTGAGCTTAATAATGGCAACCAAAAATGATTGACCGCTTTTGATACTGCGTTAAGTACCGCCATGCCTTGCTGACGATAACGTTGAATCGCATCGGTAATAACAATGGCATTGTCGACCATAATACCCAGCGCAACGACCAAACCCGTTACTGAAATCTGATGAATAGGTAAACCGTAGATATTCATGCAAGCGAGTGTAAACATCACCGTCAATGGCAGCGCCAAGCCCACAATAATTGCGGCTCTTAAACCTAATGTGACAAACAACACGCCAAGGATCAGTGCAAAGCCTAGTAAAATATTATCCAGTAAGCTGCCTAACCTATCTTCGGTATACCCTTTTTGGTCAAACAAACTGAGCAATTGAATATTATTGGGTAATGTGAGTTTAAACGCTTCTAATAGCTCATCTATTTGATTAGAGAATTTATCGATACGGACATCAGGTAGCATGCGAATACCCAAGTAAGCACCTGGCATTCCGTCAACCCAAGCAATCTCTTGCTGGGGCTCTACCAACATACGCTCTACTTTAGCAATGTCACTTAATTGAATTTGGCCATAACGGCTATCACTTTGAATGGGGATCGCTTTGATGCGACTAATCGACTTAAACTCGCCGCTAAGCTCAACCTGCATTTGAATTTGGGAATTGCTGATCATCCCAGCCGAAACCTTGGCATCTGCATTTTTAACCGCTAGCGCAACTTGTTCAAACGACAGACCAGCTAACTTCAGTTTTGCAGGGTCTAGCGTGACTCTAACCTCTTCGTTGGCAACACCAAATAAGTGAACAACCTCAACACCACTTTGATTACGCAACTGATTACGCAATTCTTTGGTATAGCGATTTACCGCTACCTGCTTTGCTTGCTGTAGAGACAGAGATTCTGTCTCATCTGGTTCAATGGTCAGTGCCACTATTTTGGTATACGCATAACCTCTGTCATCCTCTAGCAATGGAGACGATGCATCCTCTGGCAATTCTATTTGCACATCTGCCAGCAAGTCCCTCATCCGTGACCAGACGGGCGTGCTATCTGTTACAGCATCTTCCAGTTCGATACTTAATACACTGATCCCCGCTCGTGACATGGCAATGAGGTTTTTGATTTCAGACTGCTGCTTTAATTTTTGCTCTATTTTCTCGGTAACCTGCGCTTCGACACGCGCAGCAGACGCGCCCGGTAAGTAGGTGGTTACGAATGCAAAGCGATTAATAATACGGGGATCTTCAGTACGAGGTAAGCTGCTTAACGCAGCAAAGCCAGACACTAACAGCAATGCTATCAGTAAGACTTGAAAACGAGCATTATTCAGCAAAAATGCAATCATTGTTGCTCACCTCGAGTGGCAACAGATTGGACAATATCGACTTTAATATTGGCTGCAACCTTATGGGTGCCATTTGCTAAAATCTCAGTGCCGTTGACTAAATCACCATCGATATAAGCATATTGACCATCGCTATGAAGCACTTCAACTGCCGTTGGTTGAAGATGTCCTTGCTCAATTTGGTATATTTGCCATGTGCCACGCGTACCATTTGTTAGCGCACTGATTGGAACCCAATACCCTTTTTTCTTTTGTTTTTTGGCTATCGTCATGGCCGCCATTTGGCCGGAAAAAACCATCGCATCTTCAGGCAGAGAAAATCGCAACTGTACTGTACGAGAGACGGGGTCTAGGTTGGTCCCATCAGAGCGCTTTTGAGCCTGATAAACGGTACCTCCAACCGTAATTGGCATGGTATTTTGAATGTCAGATAATAAGCCTTGAGGCACACCGATGCGTATTTCTGAGTTACCTTGTTCAAGCACACGCAATGCCACTTTACCAGGCCCTACAACTTCCCCAATTGATACTTCACGTGCAGCGATTACACCATCAAAAGGCGCTTTAAGATTTGCTTTGCCCAGTCTCACGTCCATGCCTTGTAACTTTACATTCAGTACTTGAAGCTCGGCTTTCAACACCGAAATTTGCGAACGATTTTGATCTAACTGCTGCTGTGCTGAATAATTCGACTTACTTAACTTCAATAAACGTTCACTGTCTTGCTCAGCAAGTTTCAATTGCGCTTTTACTTTGTCTAGATTTGCTAATAATTCGAGTTTTTCAATTTCGAGGAGCTGAGTATCTTGTTTCGCTAACAACTGGCCTTTTTTAACCGCATCACCTTGGTCAGCGTAAAGGGACTCTAATACACCACTAAACTCAAAACCAATTTCTGCTTCTTGGTGTTTGACAACTTGCCCTGTTACTTGACGAAATTGATAAAACCCCGTCGCTTGCTGAACACTATAGGCCGCTACAGGCAGGCCTTTACTCTGCACTTCATCTGTAGCCAATGCCAAATGCGTGTTCACTAACAACATTAAGCTCCATAAAACTCTCATAATAGATCCTTGCGAATTACTTTACTTTTTATACTTGCCGAATCAGCCTTGAGTTTAGTGCATTGTGTCAAAAACATGTCAAACTCCAGTATAAAGCTTTTAAATACATAGAGCGGGATATAAAACCCGCTCAAAAAATATGTGGCACAACCAAAATTAGAATAAATAGACTAAACCAACCCTCATTGTACCCCTGTTTGATTTTTATACTAGATGTACTGATGATATTTCATTATTAATTTGGCTTTGATACTTGTTTATCCACGTAGTGTGTGCTTTTAGTTCCTAATGCGCGAAGTACCCAACACCAATTAATGAGCGGCAGCGTTTCATTTAACTCGCGCAGCTGTGCTTTTTGTGGATAAGAATAATAGCTGCTCTGTTGTGCTTGAACTGATGCATTGACCTGTTGGTTTTGCAAAATTTCTAGCACTTGCGTATACAAAGCTGGAAAATGGTTACTCACTTTCCTATCAATTTCCAATAAGCACTTTGCATTACTCACCTTAATCGCACTTTGAGCAATGACAGGTCCCGAGTCAATTTCTTTATTTTCAACCCAATGTGCCGAAATCCCGTAGTTTTGCTCGTTGTAGAGGTAGCTAAACATGATTGGGAATAAGCCCCGACATTTTGGCAAATAAGCTGGATGAAAGTTAACAACGCCATTGCTAGGAACATCTATGATTTCATCATGTAAAATTTGATCAAAGTAATAAATACTCAATAGGTCGATTTGCTGATCTTTTAGCAACTGAACGACTGAAGCATCATTTATGTCTTCCACTTTGATATAAGTAATACCAAGTTCATTGCAGCGCTGTTCAATACTGGGCAGCACATCCATACCTATCAGTTTTAAAAGAGGCCGGATCACAGATAAAAATACCATTTTTGCAAACAGATACTCTGTAAAACCATATCCTCTAAAACGCATATTTTTATACGCTTGAGCTATAAAACCGCCATTTTTCTTTGAATAAGGGTCACTGGTGATAACCAACTTGATCTCATCCTTGTGCGCCTCTAAAACCTGCAGGATAGCTGGCTGTGTCGCCAAGTTTTCAATATTGCACAGCGCTACACGCATTACACCATCTCCAGCTCTTGTCCATCAAAATAGTTGTTCAGCGGTGCATACATTGCATGCTTTGCTGGTGGATGAAAATTAAACGCATGGATGACCTGTGCAATCGTTGCAAAATATCCATTGTTAATGTAATTAATTCCTCCAACCAAGCTCAAGGTACTTTGAGTGACCTCTGCAAGCACTTCTTGCAAGTGATAGCGCACACTTAATACTTGTGCCAACGTGTCTTGAGTTTGGCTCTCCATGTCGCCTGCGATGGCTTTAAGTGACAATGCGCACGCCTCTAATTGAACATGTACTTGTGCTTTATCCGCACCTTGCAACCTACCCAATTCACATGCCTGCGCTACAAGACCACTCACCATACCCAGATAAGATGCGCAAGTAATTAATTCAAACCAGACAAAGCCTGCAACATGAGACTGGTATGCAGACTTCTCATCGACATTGACCAGCATTGATTTTGGTACAAATACGTTTTCTAGCACCACAGCTTCGCTTTGACTCGCTTGCAAAAACGGCGCTTGCCAGAATTTTTCAACCGTAATGCCCTCGCATGCTTTATGGATCATTGCGACCGCAAAGTAAGGCTCACCATCTTTGGGCTCTACTTGAACACTGGCCGTCAACAAATCCATGCAATGCGCTAAGCTGCATGGTTTCTTCACACCTGATATGACGTAGCCTTTGTCGACTTCTTTAGCGATGATTGAGCTCTTTAAAATACTTTTACCAATTTGCCCTTCACTAAATGCAGAAGAAACAAGTAAGTTTGAGCGCGAAATCCCCTCTAACATCAGAGACTCAAGACCATTTCCGACTTTTGCCATTTCTTGCAAGGTTGCAATAGAAAACTGATGCATGCCAACAGCGATAGCCAATGACGGTGACGCTGCACCTATGGCCATTTGCAATTGTACGGCCTGCCACGCATTCAAGCCTTTGCCTCCATACTTTTGCTTCACTAAAGTCGGGGCGCCACCCGTATCTCGAAAAATAGTGATAGCTTGGCTTTGCTCGCTTTCTAGTTCATCAAAAGACGTCTCTTTAAGATACTGCGCTAACTCGGGTAAGGTGCCGCGCAGCAAATGCTGCGCTTTTTGAAATGTGCTCATGCAACAGCCTCTTGCTGAGATACAAATAATTCATTTAGCATCTGTTCAACATTTTGCTTAATCGCAGACTCGGCAATTGGCTCTAGAATATCGGCAAGTGTCGGGATCCCCATGCAAAAACACGCATCAAATGTCACCGTACATTCATTGTCTGACACAGACTCAATGACCCAAACTCCCTCGAAAATATCTGCATCACCTTCAATTTGCGTAAATTCAATTTTGAGGGCCTCTTTGTTGAAAATATCACGCTCACGCCAAGACATTTTGCCATCATGAAAATGGACCAACCATGTTGACTCTGACTCACGTTCGTTAATTTCAGTGACATCGACTGCAATCACAGCCTGACAGTGACTTTCGAACGACTTGAAATCAGCAATTTTTTCAAATGCTTGCTCTGCAGAAGCACTAACTGTTTGGGTATATTTTACGTCTCTCATGGTATTTCCTTAAATCTTGTCTATTGCGTTTTCAAACGCGGTATATAACTGTGCTAACTGGTCATCAGTTAAAAAGGCACTCGGTGTTAATCGCACAGTTGACGCATTACTGAGTGAATGGCTGGTAAGGATTTGTTGATTTAATAACGACAAAGTCAACTGACCTGCCCGAGCTGGTGTACCAACGTCAATGCCGATCAACAGGCCCTCGCCACGTATGATAATTGGCTGAGGTGCCCCTTCATTGTGTGTTTTGACAATCTCATTCAATTTGCCAACAATCTCTTTGCCTAGATAGGCTGCACGTTCAGCTATATTTTGTGATGTTAAAATATCTATGGTCGCTTCAGCGGCACTCAGTGCAATAGGCGAGCCGCCAAATGTGCTCGAATGCAACATAAAGTCAGTGTTTAAAGGTGCAAATGCCGCTTCAGTTGCAACCACCGCGGCACAGGGTATTACGCCACCACTGAGCCCTTTTCCGACTAACATCACATCAGGGACAATGTTATGCTTATCGATTGCCCACATGGTGCCAGTGCGTGCCAGCCCTGATTGGATCTCATCACAAATAAAAAGTCCCTTTGACTGCTCGCATAAATGCTTGGCGGTATGCAAAAATTCATAGCTCAGGGCGTAAACACCGCCCTCACCTTGGACAGGCTCAGCGATAAAAGCGACTGGCTCTTTATATCTTGCAAATACGGCTTTTAAGGTCTCAACATTGTTACGCTCAACAAACTCGACATTATCAAACAAAGGCGTAAATGGCGTGCGGAATTCATCACGATGCGTAACGGATAAAGCACCTAGTGACTTACCGTGATAACTGCCAGTTACGGCAATAATATGTTTACAGCCATTGGCTCTGGCAAGCTTCAAGCCCAGCTCTGTCGACTCCGCACCTGAATTAGTAAAAAAAGCATATTGAATTGCATCTGGGCATATATCAACGAGCTTTTTACTGGCAGTAGCAAGGTTGGGGCTCACCAGCGTGCGCGAACTCATTGGCATAATATCCAGTTGAGCCTTTACCGCAGCCACGACTTGTGGGTGCTTATGACCTAAAATAAATACACCAAACCCACCGAAATCTAAGTAGGTTTTACCATTCTCATCCACAATTTCTGCGGTTTGAGCACTGTGCTCAATGGGTAAATTCATCATGCTAGATAACCGTGCTTTTGAACGGTTACTATGGGCCTTGAGTAGCTCGAGTGTTTCCTCTCTCACGTCACTGCGCTCCTGAAAGCTCAGCAATCAAAGGATGCTGATGGTCGTAGGCAACCAGATTTTTAGCGAGCGTATGGCGAACGTCAAACTGATAACACTCACCAGCAACTTCAGCGAGTTGAGGAACATCAGATTGAAACCCCTCTGACATATCAAGATACTTTAAATAAATAGAGGTCTCTTCAAACATACGTTTAAAGCGTTTTGGCAACGCAGGCATAAATACAGGCTTAACCAATCTTTCAAAAGTGGTTGGGCTCATTAACTTAGGGGCTTTAAAGCGCACATCGTAACGTGATGTGATATCATCATCTTCGCCAAGTGTAAGCAAATCACCTAACGTCTTAGCCAAAGTGCCCGCGGTTAACCAAAACTCACCTGAGAGCTTTTTATCTACAATTGTCAGAATACATTTAGCAACAATATCGCGCGGGATCACATCAACGAGTGTATTTGCATCTCCTGGTACAATGGGGATCACTTCCTTAGTCGCAAGTTTAAGCATATTGTGCAAACCTTGCTTTTTAGGCATCAACCCAAGTGTACTGTCACCAATTATGACTGAGGGGCGTACAACGGTAATTTTGTCGCTTAAGCAGGCCTCTGCTTCGCGCTTACTTTGCTCATAATTATTAAAATCATGACCATTTCGACCTTTCACAAATGCAGTACTGATATGAATGAGCGGCACATTTAAACGCTCTGATAGTTGTATGGCATGTTTTAGTCCTGCCACATTTATTCCAGCTAACACATCTGGATCGGCAGTAAAGTCTGTCAATGCCGCACTGTGCACTATGCAGTCAATACCTTCAAGTTGAGCTACTTGCTCATCATTTAAACCAAAGTTGGCTTTACGGATATCACCCTGAATTTGTTGACTTACCCCTTGAGGTAGGTCAATAAAAGATCGTTGATTTACTAGAATAACAATCTCATCATTTGGTGATAACAGCTCTATCATTGAGAGCCCCACGACACCGGTCGCGCCAGTTAATAAAAATCTACGAGACATAATTACTCCTTAATCATTTTGTGTGTAAAAAGCACGCTATATACTGCAAAGTCCCCTTTACAGGTAATAATGATAATGATTTTCAATTTCAAATCAAACAAATAATTTACTAAATTTTAACTTGAGAGATTCGTTTATATTGATCGCACAATGTAAATGCGGACTACTTGCTTGCTTTATTGAGGTGTATCAAGGAAATGTGCACGAAATATTGATATGAAAATTATGTAGGTAAAAGTTACAAAGTGGACCTCGTGTCAAACACCCAGTCCACTTGTGATTGTGAGCTACTCTGTTAAATCACTACTTATTTACAATTAAAGTGTAATCCCCTGCGCCAGAATACGAATATACAACCATTCGGTAATACCCACTTGAAGCAGTATAAGAAATAGATTCAACCGACGTTGGCGTTTCTGAAATATCCACTTGGACCCAACGACCGCCTTGCCAGCGCTCTAGCTTCAAATCAAAATCAGCATTACTCGGACCAGTTAAGTCGAGCTTAATCGTCCCGCCAGAGTATTGGAACCAACTGCCATTAGGCTGGATCTGTTGTCCTTTATCATTTAGGGTTCCACGATATGTATCTCCTTTAGGTGGCTCTACAACTTTTGACTCAAGATTAAATGAAATAGTCTGAGCAGGCGCTGAGATACCAGAAATAGCCAGTCCAGAGTCTGCACCATTCCACCACAAAGAATTAGTCCCTTTCGAAGATAAACTGTTTGGATATAGGTTACTAAACTCACCATTGGCTATAAATAAATCAGTACCATCACCCCTATTACGCTTATTTTCAGGATCGCGATTTCCGTCTGCATGTTCCATCTGAATATAGGGATACCATTCATTGGAATTACTGCCACGCGTATCAACGTGCCAAATTGCTAAGCCTTGACTTGGCTGCTCTGTGTTTTGACCTGACTGATGGATAGCTTCGATATAAAAGGCTTCATTTCGATTGCTTGGGTTAGTCCACTTATATGATGTGTGGCTACCTGATGTATGGCTAAGTGATCCTGTTGGGGCATTTGCATTAATAGCTGGATTTAATTCAGTCACGGTATCCCAACCAGCGATGGCTCTAAAATGCGCAACAGGTGGAGTCGGTCTAAACTTGTTGGTTGTGCCAATAGCGCCAAACCCCATCACACCGTAACTCGCCACCGATCCATGAGAACTGCCGTCATAGTCATATAAATCAGGCCAATTTGTGATGAGATGACCCGATTCATGAACAAATGTGCCTATTGATAAACTGGCTCTCATATCTGTAATCTGGTACCTATCCGTGCACACTCCGTCTGCACAAAAGCGCGGGCTTAATCTCGCCATATGAGGCCACAAACCTTTAGACCAAGCACTGTCTGAGTTACCGGCGTAAAAAATATTTAAGCCACGAATTTGGTTACTGCTATTGGTCGATAAGGTCGAAAAATCAAAACCTTGCTGATACTCCAACCAATCTAGCGCCTCTTTTATCAACTCTTGTGAACGTACACTGGAGCTCAGACTAGAGTCAGCATAATACGACTTATTCTTTTTGGCTGTATAGTAGGCGGTGACCGTATTGGTATAGTCTAACTTATTGTCTGATACTTCTAAAAAATAACCCCGTACAGATTGCGCATTACCAAATTCGGTGTAATTTCTATCGTTTAGGAATCGCTCTACCTGTGACTTGGTTATACTGCCTCTTTCATCAGGAAAGTCGATGATAATGGTCAGCCCTTTTATGTTTCCAGCAACCTGCGTACTTATATCAGCAGTTTGCGTATTCAAAAGCAAAGGACTTTCCAAAGCAGGAAGAAACTCGTCTTGCTTTTGCTGAACTAAGTTTTGAATCGCTTCAACAGATAACCCACCTGCATGGTCAGTATTAAACTGCGAAGTGCTCAGCGTCATGCCAGACTGTTGCGATACCAAAATACCAGATGATACAAAATCAGTGCCTGATTTATTTACAGATGCGTAGACCATACCGCCTTTGCGCTCATCAAATATGACTAACCTACCATCGCGGGTTCTCTGTTCTGCGTAATACGTATTCCCGTGCAAAAATATTGAAATAACTTCGCCATTAGGCTGAGTGAATTGATACTCCTCATTTTGATAAGGAATTGACGCAAGTGAAAGCGTGGGGATCATAAGCGCAGAGACAGCCGCCAAAGATTTTACTAACTTCATTATAGTTTCCTTTACATGTTTTCCGATTTAGGAAACTAGATTATTGACCTTTTTTTAACCATTTTCAAACTATATTAACGATTGGAAAAGTATTTTTTTGCAATTATTCTGGTCGTACAGAGCCTTTCTAGCTTAATCCTAACGCCATTTGGTTTGTTTATATGTTTGATATCTGGTGTTTTAATAACTTGTTCTTCAAGCTTACTTTGCAATTCTACATTTTTGAAAAGACCCGAATAGTGCGAAAGTGACGGCCCTAACTCACTCTTTAGCAATATTGGTATTGATTCAATTAACGACGCAACTCTGTCATCATCTAATGGAGTGTGGTTGTTAACGTGATCATTGAGGTACTTTTGCCACATATAAAACAACCTAAAAATATTTTGTCCGCTGTGCTTAACCTCTAGTGCAACTGACGCTTGATAGCGTTCAAAACTTGGCCAATCACCTAAAAATATCTGTGTATTTAATAAATTAAGTCCCGTACCCGCAGCATAACCTGCCTGCCCCACTTCAGAGTGAAAACGAAAGGCCCGAATATACATCAATTGAGCATGACGATATTTTTCTTGATCAAAATATATGTTACCCAAGTTGTTTTTGATGTTTGCAATAACCTCTCTATCCTCAGCCAACATCAAAGACTCTTTTAATATATTTTGTGCTTTTTTAGGTTGACCATTGTGCCGATACACAACAGCCATATTGTTGGCGACTCTTGCAAACTCTTTCGGATCAGCTGCATAAGAAATAGCACACTCATTTAATGTTTCAGCATACTCGTAATCGTTTATTCGTCGATGGTAAATGGCTACGGCTGTCGCAATGTCAAGCTCTGCGCCTTCTGCAGTGCCACGCCAGCTTTCTCCTTCAAGTATCGACACAATATGCTGAACCACCTCAGCATCATTTACTCTCACGCCAGATTCTAGACCGACCAAATATAGCTCAAGTAAACCCCGACTTGGCTTTTTAGGTAACCTAGAACGAACAGAGCGAAAAACCTGTGCAGCCTGTTGTGGGTTTTTACTGTTAAGTTCTTTTAATTTATTGAGGGTCATGAACATTTCGCTCGGCGACATCACAACAACCACAGATAACCAAAATGCGATAAACATAGTGTCAGTATTCTTTCATGCTCTTTTTTAAGCATGGTATAGAACATAGTGAAAACCAAGCTAGGTCATAGAATTTCTACTCTTACCCACAATCAAACTAACTGGCATTTTTTGCGGTTAACTTGGCCGCAGCCACAGTGGCAAAAAAACAATTATTTAACAAAATAAAATAATTTATATAACCCAAAATAGAACACATAAAATTTAAGTTATATTTTTCAACACCTTGGAAATTTAATTAAGTACCCAATAAATGTACCGACTTTAACAATCTTCTCTAAACTAGTTTTATAACACTGTAAATAATAGGTTTTTTAAACCCATATGAAAAAACGCATAAAAATACAACAAAAAAGAACAAAAAACACAAAATGTATACATTCACAATTTTTTACCTTAAAACAGTTTACATTTTAAAAACATCCATGTAGGATTAAGTTGTTCCTTTGGAGACACCACCTTTTAAGTGACTCCTAGAACTCCCGAGAAGTAGAGCTTACTGATAAGGATGTTGGTTTATTGGGTATTTCCTTGGCAAAGTTTATTGCTATTGGAGATTGGGCAGGCGTTTGCCTGCCTTTTTTTTTATTGTTTTATAACCTTAACTCCCCTTCCTGCGTATCAATTTGTTATAATAATTTGGTACACATCTTCATGGAAAATATAATGTTACGCCAACCCATTTCTGTACTCGTCGTGATATACAATCAAGATAAACAGTTTTTAATTCTACAAAGAAAAGACGACCCTGATTTTTGGCAATCTGTAACCGGAGGAGTCGATCGTGGAGAGCTGCCTTTAACCACGGCTTATAGAGAACTCAAGGAAGAAACGGGTATTGATGCACACGCCCTAGGACTAAAAATTAAATGCCACGAAGTCATCAATCAATATGAAATAAGGCCGCAATGGCGCTATCGCTATGAAAGTAATGCGCTCATTAATTGTGAGCATGTGTTTAGTGTCTGCGTACCTAACGATGTCACAGTCACTTTATGTGAGGAAGAGCACACAGACTATGTTTGGCTAAACCAACCAGAGGCGGCGGATAAAGTGTGGTCTGCGAGTAACCAAAAAGAGATACTCGCAATCTAGTTTGTGTACTGACGCAATATAACCCAAGGTGTTATGTCGGCTTAAATAATAAAGTCTGCCAAGTTGTATGTGCTCTACCTTGTGCATCAGGCTCAAGATCAGTCAAAAGCTCTAAAGTGAGATCTGCACTTTCTGCCATGGCAATAAGCACTTCAGCACCGATATTGCTTAAACCACGTTGAGTTAAGTGTGCCTCGTCTTCACAATGACGGAGTTTAACAATGAACAAGCCTTGAGGTTTCAATAACTGCCTGATTGTTAACATTGCTTGTACACAAGCGCTATCATCTAAATAATTAAAAACAGAGCTAACTAAAATGGCATCAAAAGACTCATAGTGCTTTTTTACCTCATATAGGCAAGGTAGCTCATCCCTCAACCATGTAATAGGAAGCTCTCTTGTATAGGCTTGCCCTAGCCTGTTGAGCGAGCTAACTGGCTCCACAGCGACCACTTCCGCTTCTTGATTTTGCTCAACGATGAACTTAGCGTCTCGTCCAGCCCCCGCACCGATATCCAAAAACTGTACTTTTTGCTTTCGTAAATATGGAATTAAATGGACCAACCAATTGGCATGTAGTGACTCAAAGTTGTCTGACTGATATAGCTTGGCTAGCTTTAATGCATTTTGCTCATAATACTGCGCACTCATTCATCTGTGCCTCTTAAAGTTAAAACTAC
Organism: Pseudoalteromonas luteoviolacea; assembly: GCF_001750165.1. Taxonomy (NCBI): domain Bacteria; kingdom Pseudomonadati; phylum Pseudomonadota; class Gammaproteobacteria; order Alteromonadales; family Pseudoalteromonadaceae; genus Pseudoalteromonas; species Pseudoalteromonas luteoviolacea. Next base: position 132,405 of record NZ_CP015412.1, on the reverse strand, counting down.
TCTTAGTATCAATGTTAGGTAAACTGTATAACAAAAAAATGACAAAAAGCCTCTTGAATTTAACTCTAGTCAACAACATGCTATTGTTATAGCAATTGCATAAAAAGGAATGTTTTCTTATGGATCCAATCACAATGATATTAAATTTCTTATTTACTATCGAAGCTGTACTGCTTATTTTTGTTATTTTTATCCTGAAAGGTTCAATTAAATTTGTACCTCAAAACCGCGCTTGGGTAATTGAGCGTTTTGGTAAATACCAATCTACCAAAGAAGCGGGTTTAAACTTTATTATCCCCTTTATCGATCAAGTTGCAGCTGATAGAAGCTTAAAAGAACAAGCGACCGATGTGCCTTCTCAATCAGCGATCACCCGCGATAACATCTCGCTTGTGGTAGACGGGGTACTTTATTTCAGAGTCCTTGACCCATACAAAGCAACGTATGGCGTAGATGATTATGTGTTTGCGGTGACGCAATTAGCGCAAACGACCATGCGGAGTGAGTTAGGTAAAATGGAGCTGGACAAGACGTTTGAAGAACGTGACATGCTCAATACCAATATAGTTACTGCTATTAATGCAGCCTCCGAGCCATGGGGTATTCAAGTTCTTCGTTATGAAATCAAAGATATTGTGCCGCCAAATTCTGTGATGGAAGCCATGGAAGCGCAAATGAAAGCTGAACGTGTAAAGCGTGCGCAAATTTTAGAATCTGAAGGTGACCGACAAGCCGAAATCAATGTTGCTGAGGGTAAAAAACAAGCGCAAGTACTCGCCGCAGAGGCTGAAAAAGCCGAGCAAATTCTCAAAGCAGAAGGTGAAGCCAAAGCCATCATAGCCGTTGCAGAAGCACAAGCTGATGCACTTAAAAAAGTCGGTGAGGCCGCCAACACAGAAGAAGGCCAAAAAGCCATTCAACTTGACTTAGCCACCAAAGCAATCTCAGCGAAAGAAGCCATCGCAAAAGAGTCTTCCGTTGTGTTACTCCCTGACAACGGCACTGATGCCAGTTCTCTCGTTGCACAGGGAATGTCTATAATTAATACATTAAATAGCAAGAAAAATGGGTAAGTTATGACGTTTATAACTGACAATCTACCCCAAGCACTGATCATCTTTGGCTTGGTTGCCCTTTGTATTGAGGTAATCGTCTTGGGGTTTGCCACCTTTGTACTGTTTTTCTTGGGTTTATCCCTCATTACCAGCGGCGTATTTATGTACTTTGGACTCGTTGAGCCAAGCTTATTAAACGCTGCATGGATAAATGGCGTACTGACAGCCTTGCTTGCTGGTGTGTTATGGAAACCACTCAAAGCAATGCAGTCGCAACAAGATAGCAAAAAAGTAGACAGTGACTTTGCTGATATTAGCTTTACGCTAGAGCAAGACCTAAATAATGAAAGCCCCGTCTTTTATCAATATTCTGGTATTCAATGGCAATTGAAAAGTAAAACGGAAATCGAAAAAGGCGTACAGGTTAAAGTGGTCGAAAAATCTGTTGGTGTACTCTGGGTCGCACCTACTGAATAATACGACTCTACAGAGTAACGCTAAACACATCGCCCACTTAATGTGGGCGTTTTTATTTCACAGCAAATCGCTCAATCGCCATCAAGGCGTTGTATTGAAACCGTGGGTTATTTAACTCCGAAAATATATAATGCTGAGCAATTTGCCAAGCCACAACATAAAATCGACTATAAATTATCTTCAGCACTTATTTTTTATAATATATTACACAGCTCAATTTAAACAACATTTAATATATTTCTAACTGGCTTTAGGTAAACTCATAATCCCAGATAAATCACACTCAATATAAAAATCACAACCAAAAACTAAAATAAGCTCATAGGCAAGATCTAACGTCATAACCGTTTTACCACTTTCAAAATTACTGATGGTTGCCTGATCAACACCTAGAATATTACCAAGCTGCCTTTGCGTTAATTTTTTACTTTTCCTTAATCGACGAATGGATTTTTGCATATTCGCTTTAAACTGCGATACACGCAGCTGCCTAACAGGCCTGTTGTGTATAAAGCTTCTCTTCGTAGTACAGTTATTCGTGGTATAGTTAGTCGTTGTATAGTTAGATTCAATAGCGTATTCAAAGGTCATGATGATTTCCTTCCAAACCTTATAAAATAATGAGTACACACAATTTAACAGAAGCCGTGTTCCAGAATCTGGACAACTTCATTACAATTACCACCACCAACACTTGTTGATAAAACAGATACAGAAAGTTAGTATTCATTTAACTTTTAATCTGGTGTTTAGGTTATGGATGAAATTGACCCGTTTAAATTCGGGGAAAAGCTGAGGCACTTTGTAAGGAAAGAACTCATTGCAAAACAAGGCTCTGTTTCAAAAGGCTGCAAAAAAGCGGGTGTATCACGCAGTACAATGAACAACTATCTGAATGGGACGTCTGAGTTTCCTCAAAGTGTATTAACTAAATTACACAATGGATGTAAAATAAATGTGTATGGTTTTATAGCCTCCATGGCTGGCGTTGCTGGAAAATACAATAACGCTTGTATTGAAAAAAAATACGAATTAGAGGCCTCTGATGAAAAACATGAAAATAAACCACAAACACCTGACCAATAAAAAAAGTCAGCTCAAACAGGTTTGTGCTAGAAGAAACCCAGGTAAAGGCTCTGGGCCTAGACAGCAAAGCGTAGCCATTGACTATTCTCCAGTAACGGTTACTCAAAATGAACTCCAAGGAGGTTGAGTGAAACCATTTACCAAGCTAATGCTTTTCTTTATCACGCTTAGTTTTATTCTTTACAGCATGACCACACCCATTTATACAACAATTATATACATAGCGTGCTTGGCTTTCGCTTTTTTTAAAACAACTCATTTACCAAAAATAAACGTGTTTCTTTTGTATATTTTAATTTTTTCCATAGCTGAGCTTATCATAGTTTTAGTATTAAATAATTTTGTATACGGACAGTATACAGGCTTTACGGAAAATATTTGGTACTTTTCCACCTCATTAACATTTGGTATGCTCGTCTGTATATACTGCAGAAAGTCAGCTGTTTATTTTTTAAGAGAAGAGCCGAAATTATTTGATATGGCGAACAGCTTATTCTATGTGTCTATGCTTACATGCTTTGTAGATATATATGCATTAGGTGAAAACTTCATACGTAATTTAGATAGACTCGGCTTTCCGGAAGAGCAAGTTAGGCACCTTTGGGATATTACACATATGTATTACAACATAGAACTTTACAAATCTATTTTAATTGGCTTAACTGCTACCTGTTTGTTTGCCAGTGTGTATGCTCACCGCTCTGAAGAGAAGCACTCAGTTGAAAAAGAATAAAGCTCACTAAAAACACGATTAGCCCTTATTTTTTATTATCGAGCTGGCGGTTATTTCAATAGTGAATGAATTCATATTAAGCCTACCAAATAATCCACTACCAAGGCGCAGTTTTTGCGCCTTAAAAAACGTATGAAGGACTGACTATGCAAAACACAAAACTAAAGCAGCAAAAACAGCTAATTAAGGATAAATAGCGACTCACACAGGTCATCGGTGCATTTATAACCCACGGCAGAGGCTCTGGCCCTAAACAACAACGCATTGACGAATACTTCCCTGCAAAATAACCTTCTATGCATCGTCCACTCATTGTGGGCGTTTTATTTTATTTAATAGCAAAACGCTCAATCGCCAACAATGCGTTTTATATAGTTTTAAAATCATCTTTTTTATTGTGCATACCTAAATCAAAAAGCCCATCTACAATGTACAGTTTTGCAGACGGGCTTATACAAAGTGACTTTAAATGCTCTTTAATCTAACAATCCGTTCGAATTGATAAACGCAGACAGTTTATTCGCGATATCCGTGTGCTCAGCCTCAGTCGGATGCCAAATACACCCCTCTAATGGCGATGAAAAAGTATGTGAGTACAACTTATCAACCCCTTGCTCTTCAAGCTTGGCTTTTGCCTCTAATGTCGCAGGAATGATGAAATCATAGGGATAAGCTGGTCTTGGCATAAAAATAATGGGTGCATTCGGATAGCGATAACGTACCGTATTGACGAACTCGACCATAGTAGAGATCCAGTCGGCTTTGACTTCTTCAATGGTTGTCCAAGGTTCGTGAGGTTGGGGATCTGTACTGAAATCGTTCGTGCCTACCTCAATCACAACCAAATCTGGATGTGTATCTTCATACGCTTTATTATCGCCAAATACCGCAGAGGCTTTGTCTAAATAAGTACGCAGGTCATGGTGTGGGTCGTTACCGCTCCAATTGCGAATTAAGCCCAGCCCTGAATAAGAAACTTGTGTGAAGCTGGCGTCAAGCATAGCGGCTGTCAAATAAGGAAAAGCCACTCTGGCATTGCTACTATCGACTATCTCCTGCCAAGAACACTGACGTTTAGTTGATTCACTGCCAAAACCAGCACTGATAGAGTCACCAACAAATAAAATATGCGGTTGTTGCTGCCAAATTCCTTCTAAACGGCCATCCGTTGAAAAGCTCAGTATTTTGGTATTGTTACCGTAGTTTTCCCAGCGTTTGACGATTTCAATCTCGACCATTTTGGTTTCTTGCTGTGTAAAAACAACATGCTCTTCAAAATTGCCATTTGCATTGGTCACAATTTTTTTATGTAGTTTACCGTCCACCAGCACATCAAACTGGTCGCCATACCCTGCCAACGTCACCTTCAGTGATTTACCGACTAACTTGGTTTTGAGTTGCGTGCCCGGCCAGTTAAACTCAACCTGACCTTTGCTGTAATGCTTGCTGACTCGCCCTTCGTAAACAATGGCATGGTGCGTCGCTTGATAACTTTTTGCAGACGCAGTGCTGGACAACAATACGCTACTGCAACTGAGAAAAGCCACCAACAGTGATAACTTGATAGATATTAACCTTAACATGTGTCATTCCTTAATTTAGTTTGTATCCGAGACTGTATTTCAACATCACATATCATCGTGCAATACACACAGTGCCCGCCAAATTAGTCACGCATTAAGTACCACCCTCAAATACAGCCTATTTCATTTGAAAAAAACTCATACAGCAAACATCTGTTCACAATTCGACCTAGTCACTATTGTATGCACAAGCGCAATAATCTTAAAATACAATCATTCTCATTTTAGAAGACACAGATCTGTGAACAACCGTATTTTAGTCGTAGAAGACGACATTACTCTCAACCAGCAAGTATGCGCCCTACTAAATAACCGAGGCTATCAGGTCGACTGTCTTCATGATGGAGAACAAGGGCTTAGCCAAGCACTCGCGGTGGATTACGACCTCATTATCTTAGACATTCGCTTGCCGAGTATGGAAGGCTATGAAATTTTGGCCCAGTTAAGAAAAATAAAACACACGCCTGTCTTGATTTTATCCGCCTGTGGTGCTGAGCAAGAGCGTATAAAAGGCTTAAGCTTGGGAGCGGATGACTATTTATCTAAGCCCTTTAATTTGGATGAGCTAGTTCTGCGCATTGAAGCCATTTTAAGGCGTGTTCATGCTAGCCATACACAAGCACAAACGCCTTTTGAAATTACCCTGTCTGACCTACATTTAGACAGACAAAAACAGCTTGCTGCGTATAACACAGAGCCGCTAGACATCACCGCCATTCAATTTAAATTGTTATGGCAGTTAGCACACAACCATAAAGAGACACTCAGTAAAGCGTTTTTATATCAAAGTGTACTGGAGCGTCAATTCAGCCGATATGACCGCAGTTTAGATATGCACCTGAGCCGCTTGCGTAAAAAGCTCGTTGCAGTTGGGCTCAGCCCAGAGTCTATCACCACAGTGCATGGCAAAGGGTATCGTTTGCATGTTCAATCTTAGGGCTTCTTACTTTTTACGCCTGTGTGCGTTAGTCATTGCAGGCTCTATTTTGCTCTTTGCCGTGATTGACTACTTGGTCAATCACACTGAGTTTCGAATGAGTAAAATAAAAGTCGAGCATCAGCAAGAACTTATCAAACTGGGTAAACAAGCTGAGCAACTGTATTTGGCTGGTGACATGGCTGCGCTCAGTACCTATGTAAAAAACATAGAACAAAGCCATGGTACTTGGGCTGCGGTGGTACAACGCGAATTGACGCCACTGGCAGGCACGCAGCTTCAGCAGTACTACCTAGACGAGTTTACCCTTGGTCGGGATGTAAGATGGAAAATCCACTTATACTTTGCTCGTAACCCTGTCATGGACATTCCGTTTGCAGATGACAAAACCCACTTTTTGATCCAGTTACCAAGCCACATGCGCCCAGGTAATTATTGGCATATTGCCTATATTTTACTGCAATTTTGTGTGCCCTTTTTAGTTTTAACCGGCATTTGCTGGCTGTTATATCGCGCCATAATGAAGCCGCTCAAGCAACTTGAGCAAAGTACCCGCGCCTTTGCAGATGGAGACTTAGACAGCCGTATTGGCGACAAAATCTCTAGTCGTGATGCCGAGTTTAAGCAAATTGCAGCCACCTTTGACAAAATGGCCAACTGCACCGCCAACACCATTCGCGCACAAAGGCAGTTTATTGCTGATTTTTCTCATGAAATTCGCACACCGATAGCCCGCATTGAAACCGCGCTGGAGTGCCATAAATCAGGATTAGACCAACAAGATATGCTCAATCGCGTGACCAAAAATACCCATACCATGCGAGAGCTTGCCGAAAACACCCTAACACTCACTTGGCTCGAAAATGAACGCTTCTGTCCACAAACAGATACGGAAAACACCCCTTTTGATTTGGTCGACTTAATTGACTGTATTGCTGAAGAAGTGAAGTTCGAAGCCCCTCATTTGCAGATTAACCTCGAGCTGCCCGACTCCAAAACACTCAATAGTGATGCCAGAGTGCTTGGCCAAGTCATTGAGAATGTTTTGAGAAATGCCAGCCGCTTTGCAGAGAGTCGCATCTTAGTGACCCTCAACAACACCACCATTCAAATCATTGATGATGGACCTGGCGTGTCAGACAGTGAACTGACAGATATTTTCAAACCCTTCTATCGCAGCCATGGCTATTCACATACGCAGCCCGATAGCGATTCATTCGGTTTAGGGCTTGCTCTATGCAAACGCCAAATGGAACGACTCAACGGGCATATTCATGCGCAAAACAATTTAGATTCAGGCCTGTGTATCGTCATAGAACTTTAACGCCGGTTTTTTAGTCACTACTCCAGCCCAATTGTCACTGTAAATGTAACAGTTGTAAAAGTGCTTTGTTTTGGGACAAAACCATGAATAATACACGCGTATTGATAACCATTTTCATTTAAGATAAAGGAACACACCAATGCAGTTTGGTTTTTCTCGCACATCTATCGCTCTTGCTGTCGCTGCAGCAACCTTCGCGTCTCCCGCTACTTTGGCAGACAATCAACAGCAAAAGATTGAAATCATCGAAGTTCATGGAAAGGTCTCTGACGCCGATATGATCATTGACCAAACTGATCTGACCCAGTTACAAGCCAACGACTTATCTGACATTTTTAGATCTTTACCACAAGTGTCTGTGGGTGGCTCAAACCCAGTCGCACAGAAAATTTACGTGCGTGGTCTTGAAGACACCATGCTTAATGTCAGTATTGACGGCGCATTACAAGCTGGCTACTTATTTCACCACCAAGGTCGTTTATCTATTGAGCCTGAGCTGTTAAAGCAAGTTGATGTTGTCGCTGGTGCGGGTGATGCAACTTCAGGGTCAGGTGCACTTGGTGGCGCACTGAGATTTAAAACCAAAAGTGCTTCAGACTTACTTGCCCCAGATGAACAATTTGGCGCATTATTCAAGTTAGGCTATTACGGCAATAGCGAGGGCTTTAAAGCAAGCTCGACACTATATGGCCGTGTAACTGATGACATAGACGCACTTGTGTCACTTATCAAACGTGACACTGAAAACATGGAAGACGGTAATGGCGACGAGATCCCTTACTCGCAATCAGAACAAGAAGTCGGATTTGCGAAAATCAGTGGTGACTTAACCAGCACACAATCGTTTAGCTTAAGCCATGATGTCCGCCATGATGACGGCACACGTTTACTTCGCGCTCACTGGCACCCAAGCCGTAAAAACTTTGCACTGCCACAAAAAAGTGAGCGAACTACAAGTACATTAAACTACTTTTATGCGCCACAAGATGACCTCATTGATATCGCTTTTTCTGCATATCAAACGAAGAACTCTATCACACATGCTCATCCTGAAGGTGAGAATAGAGCGGGCGTTGTTGTCCAAAACACGTATTTTGCCGAGTACGACTCACAAGGATTTGATCTAAAAAATACGGCGCTTTTCGAAACGCACAAAATTGTTGCAGGTTTCGACTACCGAAGTGATGAGGCAATTTTGGAAGATATCGGCTCTAACTACGAGCTATCAGGTGTAGAAGAGGGCAAAGTATTAGGTTTATATATCCAAGATTATTTCCAAGTAACGGATCAATTCCAGATCAGTACGGGTGTGAGATACGATAAATATGAACTCACCGATGATAACGGCTTTGACTTTGACTCTAGTGGCTTTAGTCCAAACCTAAACCTTACTTATGAACTAACACCTGAGCTATCAGTAAACACAGGGTATGCTAAAGCTGTACGTGGTCAAAAAGTAAAAGAGTTATTTGTACTTGGCTACTATGACAACGATGAAAACCTACGTAAAGAAGTGGCTGAAAACATCGAAGTAGGCTTCAAGTACCTGGGTGACAACCTCGTCGTCCAAGCTGATGTGTATATGTCGACCATTGATGACGCCGTGTCTACTGCGAAAAACATCGAAAGCCAACCTGCAAACTTCCTAAGCAATGTCGGTGATTTAGAAAACAGAGGCTTAAACATCAATGCGCGTTACAGCTTCGACCGTGCCTCTGTGTCTTTGGCATTCAACAGCAGCCGCCCTGAATGGAAAACGCACGTTAACCCGGCACTGGCTGGCTCCGCGATTTCGGACCAAGATTGGTCAATCGGTACCTCTGTCGGTGATACACTGACGTTAGGTGCAGATTACACACTGACAGACTCACTTGAACTGGCTTGGCAAGCGCGCTTAGTTAAGCGACTGGATGATTCTGGCACCTATGTTTGGGATAACACAGAACTGCCTGAAAAAGTAGGATATGGTGTACATGACTTAAAAGCGACTTGGTACATCACAAACGACGAAAATGTGAAGCTAGATATCGCCATCAAGAACATCTTTGATAAGTTCTACTACGACCACGCAACCTACGCCGCTATTGGCCCAATTGATACGGGTGTTGCAGAGCCTGGCCGTGATATTCGTGCCACCATCACATGGCAATTATAATAAAATTCTAGTCAGCTGAACAAAGGGGCCCATAAGGCCTCTTTTTTCTTACAAAACAATTGTAGCCAAGCCTAAACCAGCCCAAGTTGAGAAAGCTTGCCTTCAACCTGCTTATATCTCAAAGCGCTGCAACTACCAAAACCAGATCTTTGCCTAAACTTATTGGCCGTCGACATCGGCGTTGTCATGCCAGTTAAAAAACGCACCAGTACTGCGGCTGTCGCTTCAATACCAGCCTGAGTGAGGTAATTTTTCAACCCATTGATGTCGTCTCTCAATTGCTGATCATCTGGAAAAAGCGGCTCTTGACTAAATTGCAGTTGCGCAGAGCTTCCTCGACAAACACTGCAATGCCCGCAGCTTTGTGGTACTTGCTGATCATCAAAGTATCTGGCGAGATTATTAGACAAACAGTTTTGCAACTCAAAAAAGCGCAACATGGCTGCGATACGCTTTACTTCCCCAAGCTCTTTATCAGAAAAATAATCACTTAATTTTTTAGCGAGCTCCGGGGCGTTCAAAGCAGTCTCATCCACTTGGTAGACTTGCATCATGCGCTTAGATTCAAGCAAGATCATGCCCTGCTCATGCAAATAATCCAATGCAGCCACAACGCGGCCGCGCTCCACCCCTTGATTGACCAAAGCGGCCATATCAACCGTCCCCCACACTTTTTTAAAGTCGGTATTTGACACGATCTGCTGAATAAACGCTTGGCGATTTGCGTCGAAGGAGTTCAGCACTTTGTTTTCTGTGTGCAGCCATTTAAAGCGAAAGTCAGCATAGAATGCGTATTTGGCTTCGAGCACACCAAACAACTCCAGTTGTACGAGCGCCGTTTTTAGCGCGAGCAGGCGAATGTTTGTCGCCTTAGACACACTCAGCTCTTGCATTTCCCAAAGCCCTTGCGACATTGACGTGCGAATTTCATTAAGCAGTGATTCAATATTGCCAAGCTCTGGTGTGTCTGCATACACAAAGTTCTCAAGGGTTGAAACCCCGTCTAAATTTGCCAGTGTGATGCAGGTTGAGGGCTGTCCATCTCGTCCTGCACGGCCAATTTCTTGGCTATAGTTTTCAATAGACTTAGGTAAATCATAATGAATAACAAAGCGAATGTCTGACTTATCAATCCCCATACCAAACGCGATGGTGGCTACGATGATACGTTTTTCATTGTGCATAAATTGCTGTTGGATCTGCTGCCTTACGTCATCTTTTAATCCTGCATGGTAGGCAACTGCGTCTTGCCCTGCTGCTTGTAGCTGTTTTGCAACTTCTTCTGCCGTTTGCTGCAACGTGACATAAATAATACCGCTGTCCTGTGTCTGGCTTAAAAACGACAAAATCGTCGGCAGCTTCTCTCTCTCGGTGCAGGCCTGAATACTCAAATCTAAATTGGCGCGATAAAACCCCGTTTGCACAATATGCTGTTCGTCTATGGCGAATCGATGCGCCATATCTCGTTTTACTTTTTTAGTTGCGGTTGCCGTTAATAGCAGGACCAAAGGAATATTAAGCTCATTGCGAATTTGCGGTAACTTCAAATAATCAGGCCTAAAGTTATGACCCCACTCTGAAATACAGTGCGCCTCATCGACCACCAACATTGAGATTGGCACTTGCTTTATGAACCCCCGAAAACGCTCATTTTTAAAACGCTCAACAGAGACCATTAGAATTTTGATGTGACCATCTCTTACCCCTTGCATGACGCTCTGTGATTGCTCATAAGTTTGTGTCGAGTCTAAACTTGCAGCAGGGATCCCTTTTTTGTTCAAAAACTCGATTTGGTCTTGCATCAAAGCAAGCAGCGGAGAAACCACTAACGTAAGGTTGGGTAAATGCAAAGCTGTAAGCTGGTAGCACAAGGATTTCCCCGAACCAGTCGGAAATATGGCCAAGCTAGACTGACCACCAATTAATTGCTCAATGGTTTGTGCTTGGCCAGCCCTAAACGCACTAAATCCAAAATACTGTTCTAGCGTCTGGTGTATATCTGCTTGATACATAGAGTGTCTCGTTGTGATGAGTGAGCATAAGCCTTGGCCATCTTACTTTGCCAAACAGGTAAACTAGCTAATTCACTCCCATGAAAATTATGTATTTTATGATACCAGCTATTAGGGCACCTTTGCTTCACATATGACGAATTTCATTTATTTTGCACTACGTGCAGACAATGAGTGCTATCTATCGCTTTCTATTTGAACAGTACTGCTCCGATCGAATATTCTTTTGTGCGCAAAACATCCAAACACATATTATTAAAGCCCATGTTTTTATAAGGAGTATTTAATGGCATATGTGCGCCAAGCAACCATCACTGACGCTGATAAGATTAATGAACTCTCACGCTTTTTAGGCTACTCAAATACGACCTCTGACGAAGCTCAGCAGCGGCTGGCCTATTTACTTGAATCAACCAATGATGATGTTTGGGTATGTGAGGTAAATGGGCACATTGCTGGGTGGCTTCACGGGTTTAAAGCGCACCGACTAGCCTCTGATATGTTTTATGAAATAGGCGGTTTAGTCGTTGATACAAAAGTCAGGAAACAAGGGGTAGGTAAATTGCTTGTTGGACAAGCTTATCAATATGCCCAACAGCTTAATCTAGAGCTTAGAGTTAGGTGTAATAGCAAGCGTGTTGAAACTCATGAATTTTATAACCGACTCGGCTTTACCCAAGCAAAACAACAGAGTGTATTTAGTAAACGCTAAACCCTGTTTGACCTAATAAATGCACGTGTAATGCAGTGAAAGATACATTGTTATCAATACACATTACACTGTCGATATGAAAAGCACAGGGAGCCAATAAAATGTCTTTGCCAAATCAACAACCTCGATACAAATCAACTATAAAAAAATTAGGGAAACTTACGATACCTTCCAGCTTTTTACTTCTTTTTGGCTGTAATACAACCAGTTTAACGAGCGAGTCAAGCGCGCTTGAAACGGCAAATAATGACTGTATTGGCAAGGTAGAGCAGCATACAGGGCTTGTGCCCCTACAAGATGAAAAGCTCCCATCAGGCGTGGTCATGCCGCAGCAACTGGGTGGCTTATGCAAGGGGCAAGTGTTCGTCACTACCCAAGAGATCACCATATGGCGTGCATGGAATAGTGAGTATAGGGGGTCTAAACTTGGAAAGTGGTGGACCTTCGACAAACCTCGAGGTTCTATCTCTCAATATCGACGAGACAATGTGATCTGCCCGAGTTACTCCCCTTTAGATATGCTTGTCAGTTGCAAAATAAAAGTCGGTACGCATGTCGTAGTAGGCCCAGGGCAAAGTGCAAAATGCAGTGATTACTTTAGCTACCCAGCATCTCCCACTAATCAAATTTACTTGGCAGAAGCATCTAACACAACCCTTGAGTGCCAGTCATACAAAGGTCAGTTTTCATGGCGTAAACAGCCCAACAGTGAAGCAAAACTAGCTGAGTCTTTATAATAATCAACGCTTTAATTTAGCTCTGGTAAGGATTAATCGTTGTGATATGCAGACAAGTTTTAGCGCCCAACAAAATTGATAGCGCTATCAGTAGACTACAACCTATAACTGATCAAAATTTAAACACGCGTAAATCAATAAAATGAAAAGAAGTTAAAAATGAGAAAACTAGCTACTGTTATCATAGCAGTATTGATGACCTTAATCGCTTCACCTAGCTTTAATGCAGAAGCCGCAGAGCAATACACTCAGTGCGGGTATAAAAAATTTGCCGGTGCACCGTGGGCTTCAGATTACCTTTATAAAAAGTTCCCGGGCCATGTAACATGCCCAGCAGATATTGCTGTCACCGTTGGCTACTATAAACTCATCTCGCAGAGACATTATAATTAATCTCGGCTAATTCATTACAAGCACATTGTATTGAGCGCCACATAAAGTGCTGTGTGCTTTACAAATTTCGATTACCTGACCACGCCTCACCCTATTTTCATTCATACTGAACCCAGTGAATCGTGCACAAAGCACGCAATAAACTTGATAAAACAGGGACAATGTTGATGATTTAAAATAGTGCTTTACACTTATACACAGCGCTACATCATAATTTTGTTGAAGGTATTCTTATTCTTAAGTTAAAAGAACGCTTTGGTGCCTTGACCAAAGCACAGCCAATTCTCATTAATCGATATCCAACCTACGCTGCTTACTTACTTATCGTAACGGCTGCATTTTTGCTTTATTACCCAATTCATTACGCAATAAACAATAATTATGGGTTAGCAATCGCCGTTGTTATCGTGATTGTCGCCTTGCTTTTTACATCTGTAAGGCTGCTACAAGGGCGGCTCAGTGTATTAAAATGCCTCGTTTTGAGCGCAGTCTTAGGTAGTACACTCATATACTTTTCATTCCAATCCCCCATCATTGCTGTAATTTGGCTACCCGCTTTTTTAGTTGGGGTTTTTATGGTTTTTCCTTTCAAAATGGCCTGTTTCACAACTTCATGCTGCTGGGCTGTCATTACCTACCTCAACTTTATCAGTTTGCATATGGAAATTGCCTTGAGATCTGCCATGTCGTCAGGACTTGTTTTGCTCCTGACAGCCGTGATTGTAAGAACCTATAATGAAGCAATTCATGCCGCTGAAAGCGTCGCAACACAAGACCCACTAACTGGTGCACTTAACCGACGTACGCTGATAGAAAATATTGAACTCGAGTCAGAACGTGTCACCAGATATGGACAAACTTGCTCAATCATCATGATTGACTTAGATAACTTTAAAACATTAAACGATAAGCTGGGTCATGGTATTGGAGATGAAATGCTCGTTAACTTCGTTAAACTGATCAGCCAATATACACGTAAAAATGACAAGTTATTTCGACTCGGCGGGGATGAATTTATGCTTCTTATACCAGGTATGGATGCTCAAACAGCAAACAGCTTCATTGCACGTATCCAAAACTTGGTGCCGTCTCAATTGTCAGTGGAAAGTGTCGCGTTGGGAATGAGCTTTGGTGTCTGTGAGATTACAGCCAATACCGCGATTGAACAGCTATTAGAGAAAGCAGATCAAGCCCTCTATGAAAACAAAGCCCAGAGGAAATCTCAGCAAAAAGAAAATTAAGGCATTTTTTCTCGCGTTTATTTTTATTCATTAAGCCTTATGATTTCAAACTGGTTACGAGGCCAATTAAAAAGCCAGCCTGCTCCCTCTGATATGCAAAGCAAGTAACAGGTTTTGTCACTATTATCGCCCTAGACAAAGAAAAAGATATTACATTAACCTACCAGAAATACTGCTTGTGACACTCTAAATGATGGCTAAGCTGGCAGTATTTTTGACACTTTAACAATGCACTTTGGTACTCACTGTTGTAGACTGCCAAACACATCGGCCTCTTTGCTCAATTCTGATAATTGGCACTCACTAAACAAAAGAAAGCTTAAAACTCACTGCAATAACCGTGATTGTTTTATCAGACATATGAGTAAATCGAACACTGTGGATGAAATACTATCATGCTCGTTTAACTCCCCGTCCATTGACCCACTTTCAAAGCGTTAACGACATCATATTACGCAAACTCCCTTCCTCTTATTCTCAGTACTTTCTAATTCCCTTATCCATCGAATGTGATAATATAATCTTACTTTCAGAGGATTGCCATGTATCTGAATTAGCTTTACTAAAATTCAAATTGTAAATTGGCCTCAACGGTAACAATAAGCTCAAGATGTATCAGCTTACATATTTAAAAAAAGAGCTTATCACTCATTAATGGCCATATAAAAACACTCTTTAGGAAGTATATTTTTGTATCGACACATCATTTGCTTACTATGCGCGATAACAGCCTGTTTTGTGGCTTCACACAATGCTTCACCGCATAATGCGGTTTACAGCCTTAGTGCAGAAAAATACCAAACGGCTACGTGGCTCGATACATCAACACTCACCTTGCCCGAAGGCAGCCCAGTTCTTAAAAAATCTAATCAAATAGACTTAGACAAGCCTGATGCTATCTCGTGGACAGATCTAGGCCTCTTTGCCTTTCAATCATCTCCTTTTACTCAGGATTCATTGACTGCTTCTTTTGACACCGTCGAAAACACCACCAGCGCACCTCGTTGGACACAAATCAAACCCGCTCAATATGAACTTGATTCATTATCAGATATACGTCACTTTTCAACACGACAAGGGTTGCCAACTGGCGCGGTTTATAAAACAGTACAAGACAATGCCGGCATGTTATGGCTGGCGACCAATGGTGAAGGGCTCTGTCAGTACATTGGTGATCATTTCAGGTGTTTCAATGAAAGCCATGGCTTAAACAACAATCGAGTGTGGGATATTGAAACCTCAGCGTCAGGAAAATTAATACTCGCCACAGACAATGGACTTAATATTTTTGATGGGCAAAAGTTTCATACCTTAAAAATTGCCAGCAAATCATTTGCTGGCAAAGTAGACCATGTCGCAATCATTGATGAAACGCTCTTTTTCTCAAGCAATAATGCGTTATATCGATTTAAAGAGAATGCCCTTGAGCAAATCTCTCCTCGCATACCCTTTAAATTGATTAATGACTTAGAGGCAGACGGAGATACCCTATGGATTGCCACAAATTCCGGCCTATTTCAGTTATCTCGGAGAAAATTAGCGCAATTTCAATTTGAAAGTACTTGTTTGGGACCCACAAATGCAGTAACGAGCACACCGGAACATGTGTATTTTTCTCTTCGTTCAGGCGAAGTATGCCACCTCAATAAGTCAACACAGTCTACGGCAGTTTTGAGCGGGATAAATACACCGAATATCACAGCTATGTTTTTTGATAGCGAGCAAAATACGCTCTGGCTGGGTGACGACAGCCAAGGTGTTTTCAAGGTCAGTCATCAACGTGCACAAAATTTCAATAAGCAAAATGGACTGAGTGACAAGCACATACGTAATATCATGAAAGACTCTCAGGGCAATATCTGGATATCGACATACGGTGGAGGTGTGAATCGAATAAAAGAATCTGGATTTAAGTTGCTTACCAGACGCAGCGGTTTGCTTAATGAGCGTGTCAGTGCATTAGCCAACATTAATGAACAGTTGTGGTTAGGCCAATATGGTACCGGCGTGCAAATACTTGAAAACAATGAATGGCTTGAACCCATTGAGCCTATCTATAATCATTACATACACAGCATCGCTCAAGATCAGCAAGGTCGAGTTTGGTTGGGGAGTCGCCAAGGGATAACCGTTTTAGGCGAGCACAGCAGTATACATATTTGGCGTGAACAAGGACTATCGGCAGATATAATTCATCAAATCGTCCCCGTTCCCAACGGCTGCTTATATATGGCAACACACCAAGGGCTTTATCGTAGTTGCGACAATCAATTACAGCTACTAGAGGTGTCAAAGCGCCAATATATCATTGATGTCTTTATTGATCATACTGAGCGTGTATGGTTCGTCACCAACGGTGATGGTACGTTTTTTGTGGAAAATAACACCGTTTATAGATTTACTGAGTCAGGTGGATTGCCCAGTAATTGGGCATACAGCATAGAACAAGATGAAAACGGTACTGTGTTTTTGGGAACCAGAACAGGCGTTTTAGCCCTGAAAGCAACAGGCGAACAATGGGTCGGACGCCATATCAGCACTCAGGAAGGGCTCAGTAGTAATATAGTACTTGGACTTAAATACCAACAAGGGTATTTATGGATAGGCACAGAGCGAGGTAATAATCGGCTCCTCACAAAACAACTCTTCGATCCAGACAGTACACTCAAATTAGACGCTTTTGTTTACAATAATGGTTATTTGGCGGTAGATGCCACCCTCAACACAGCAGCCATGCTTGATGATATATTCTATTGGGGTTCAGGCAGCGGTCTAACTTACTTCAAGCCAGACTACTTAGAAATTGAGCCGAGTCTAAGCACGCAGTTACTCGAAATAGCTTCCTTAGATAAAGATGGGGAATACAAATACCCATCGACCGAGTCAAAAAATAACGCTACTCTGTTTTCACCAGACACGTTGCAAATTTTATTCAAGTTCACTCATAATGATTGGTCTTCTCCAGAAAGAGCCATGTATCAAACTCGCTTACTTGGCAGCAGTGAAATTTGGAGCGAGCCGTCCATCTCAAGCGAGATCACTTATAATCACTTATCTCCTGGCGAATATGAGTTTCAGGTCAGAGCCAGTTCGCAAGATAAGTTTGGTGACCCTGTGAGCTACTCCTTCCAATTGTTAGCGCCGTGGTGGCAAACCAAGTGGGCATATGCGTTGATGCTAGCCCTTTTACTCATGTTTATGTATCAAGCTATGAAGTGGCGATTTAAGATTTTAGCAACACAACAAAGAATCAAAGATCGTGCAGAGTTTTCCGAAGCGTTACTGGCACGGAAAAAGCAGCTACTTGCCGAAGTTTCTCATGAGATCCGCACCCCATTAAGTGTATTGAAAATGTCCATTGAAGGTTTGGAGTACAACTTATTAGACGACAGTGAAAAAACTTACGAGCTGCTACACAGACGGATTGGAGATATTAATCAGCTTGTTAGTGACATTGAACAACTGGCAGTGAGCGAACTAGAAGAACGAGCGCTAAACTGTAAAGATATGGCAGTTAAACCTTGGCTCACAGCTTGGTGTCAAGATGCTCAAACAAGGGTGGCACAGAGACCAAATGTACAGTTTAATTTCAATATAAAAGTGCCTATAACAACAAAGATCTATGCAGATATCGACCGCCTTACACAGGTACTCTCTAATTTGCTATCTAACAGTCTCCGATATAGCGCTCCCCCCGCAACGATAGAGTTAAACGCCTATTTAAAACTTGGACAGCTTGTGATCTCAATTCAAGACAGTGCGCCTGGCGTATCAAGCTCTGAGCTCATAACGATATTTCAGCGAATGTATCAAAGTGAAAAAAATAAATCTCTTTATAAAGGGGGGACTGGGCTTGGTCTCGCTATTTGCCAAGATTTAATCACCCGCCATGGAGGCAGTATTTCCGCCACACATAGTGAGCTGGGGGGCGTTAATATGACCATTACCTTGAGCACTTTAAACTCAAAATAACGACAACTCTACAATTCATACAAGCATCTCCGTGCTCGCTAATTATTCAATAATAAAGCGCCCCCTCTTGAGTTTCTAAAGCGAATACAAGACAATAGATTTAATTGATAATGGTTATCAATTGCAATACCAAAAAGGAGATAAATGGGTATGTCGATAAAAACTATCAAGAAGGGTAAATCAATTTGGTCACTGGCCTTTGCAGGCTATTGTGGTTTTTCAAATGTCGCAATGGCAACTCCGGCAGATCAGCAACTCAGTGCTGAAGAGCGAGCATGTATGTCACTTAGGTTTGATGACTTCTCTAAACTCGAGCGTGGAGAGGCCGCTACAAATGTCATTGAATCCAGTTTCGTAAAAGGATATACAATGAGTGCCACGGAGTCAGAGTGGGCATATAAACACAGCAGACTCATGGGTGCACCAATCCCTAAATCGCAAACGAGCTTACCTGATCATTGCCTTGTTCGCGGCTATGTTGCACCAACAATACGTTTTGAACTGCGTCTACCGAGCCGAGCACTTTGGAATCAAAAGTATTTGCTCAATGCCTGCATGGGCTTTTGTGGTGATGTTAGTCCATATCCGCCAATGGCGGGCATTGTGAGGCACTACGCCACAATGAGCCATGACGGAGGTCATACTGCATATGGGTTTGATGGCAAATGGGCACGAAACAATGAACAGCTCAAAATAGACTTTGCGTATCGCGCAAACCATGTCGTTGCCGTTGCCGCCAAAGCAATCATTGAAAAGTTTTACCACTCACAGCCTCAATATTCATTTATTACCGGCTGCTCCAAAGGTGGACACGCAGGTGTGATGGCCGCAAAACGATATCCCAATGACTTCGATGGTGTGATTGCCAGAGGCCCCACAGTAAATTACACCGATGTAAATCTTATTAACTGCATGGATAATGCACTTGCAGTGCTCAATGACAGAAATGAACCGATTTTATCTTCGAATGATATCCCAATGATTGCCAGTGCCGTGATGACCGCATGTGACCACAAAGATGGGGTAATAGACGGTGTCATAAACGATCCCAAACTCTGTGATTTTGACCCACAAACACTTGCCTGTGCAGCTGGGCAAGTCTCTGAGTGCTTGTCTGCCCAACAGGTCGACGCTGTAAAGGCCCTTTACGCTCCGTCTAAAAATGTCCATGGTGAAGTGATTTATGGCGGATTACCCTATGGCTCAGAGCCTGAATGGGTTGGCTGGGTAACACCACTACTTAAACAGTTAAAACCTTTTGCCTATTATGCCGCTACAGAGTATCTAAAGTATATCGCTTACCCAGAAGCCCTTGATGTGGACTATGATTGGCGAGATTTTTCTTACCAAGATGAAAAAGATAACTTACAAGAAGTGAGTCAACTGATCGATGCTGATGATCCTGATTTACGCGAGTTCAAAGAAAGTGGTGGTAAAATGATCGTGTTACATGGCTGGGCTGATGCTGCGATCCCCGCCTATGCGACAATTGATTGGTATGAAAATGTCGATGCTTTTATGCAGAGTCATGATCACGAAGTCAGAGACTTTGCGCGCCTCTTTTTACTACCCGGTGTTATCCACTGTGGTATAGATGGACCGGGCAATGCCACTTTCGATGCCATCAGCGCTTTGGAAGCTTGGATAATTGGTGGTGTTGCACCAGATAGCCTGCTAACGCAAAAGGAAAATACACAGGGCACTGTAGTAAGAGAGCAGCCAGTCTACCCTTACCCACTGCAAGCTGTTTATGATGGCAAAGGCAATCCTGCAAAAGCGTCGAGCTATAATCCAGGTTTTCTGACACCTTAATTTAAATAGGAGCATTGATACACCTGTATCCTTGCTCCTCAATTAATCTATTCAGTAAACATACTAAGACACAAAGTATTGAATGACTTTGGCTTCATTCACTTATCAAAAGCTTTGCTCAGTATTTACCTCACTCGACTTAGCGCGAAGCAGCTTAATAAATATAACCAACATGATTGCCGCAAATAAGTTGAAGCCAATATGCGTATGCTCATGGGTCAGCGCAATGTAAAATGAAATAGGGCTTTCGAATGACCAAGAAAAACCAGATGTCTCGATACGTATCACTTGTATTAAGAAATAAAGCAAACCAACCCATAATGCCCAACGTTGATTTTTAAGCGTGTATATACCTGATACAATAGGCAAAACCGAGACACCAAACAAGAAAACTAATAGTAAGTTCAGCTCCATAGCTTTAAAGAAGAAATACCCAGTCAGCCCCAACCCAACGACCCCAGATATAATCAATGCCCAACCTGCTATTTTTTGTATCATACTACGTCTCCATATTTATTTTCTGCCATTAAAACCATTCTCTCTGTTTGTTCTGGCTAGATGAATACACCTAGAAAAAGTTACCCTATGAGCGGAGCGCACACATATTATTAGCAATTACTAAATAATGCACGTTTTTTGTACTTGATATGGAGAGAAATTCAACATGACCTAATTCAGTCTTTCTGGAAGCTAAAGTTGCCCTATACGTGTTGATTTTTGATGCAATAACGGTGCTTGTAACTACGAGTAAACCTTGCAAATGCAATGGTACTGACAAGCTCAATACCATTAATTTTATTACATTAATATCAAAATTACTAAAGACAAGGCTTGTGATAGCGTTTATTCAATTAACTCACGCTCCAAAATTGCGATCATTTTTTCGGACTGCCCCATATTAGATGAGGCCGGTAAAACCATTTGCTTTAAGCGCCACCCGTTCTTACCCTCTTCATTCAACGCTTCGTCAATATCTGGTGTGCCCTGTTTAAAAATGCCAAATTTGAATGGCAGTTCTAATGTTTTATATTCATACTTTGTCATTATCCTTGGCTCCTCATAGTCTAACTCGCTAATATCCAACTCTAATGCTGATGCAATCGCTTTTTTTGATTGTAACGATGCTGTACCTTCTGATTCGATCCTTTGCACCGTTCTTAGATTAAGCCCAGAAGCAATGGCTAATTCATCTTGAGACCATGCTTTTTCTTGTCTTTCACTAAGCACTAATTCAGCATTTATTTTCATATTTTTTATGACCGTTAATTCTCTGAGGTTTTATTATCTAGTATAGGCTCATATGCTGTTACGCAAGTTTACCGGCTGTTTTACGACATTAATACGACAGCATTGCTTGTATTCATTTATATTCTAGACTCAACTCATTGAAAGTTATACTTATAATTATTCATCTACAAATTAATGACAATCAGAACTTTAGCTTGGACTGCCTCTGTGTTCTAGCGCAATGCAAGCTAAAAGGACTCAAATCCACTAGGGTTTCTTAAGAGCCGCACTTTCTTTCAGTAAGATATAGCTAAAAGCAATAAGTGGTATATTGGTCGTAACCGGATTAAATGCTTCAATTAACAATTGAGGCTGCAGCACACAAACTGCGATGAGCAAGCCTATTAAACCAAGTATATTGAGTACATTGATAACTTTACTCTTATAGAGAAAGAAAAACACCAAACCAAATAACACCTCGCCTACCCCAGCCGCACGAGTAATCATCATTGACATCTCTTCTGAAAAACCTGCGCTAGAAACCATCAGGCGTTCCAGTGGTGCAACGTGAACTAACTTCGGAAATATACCGTGGTATATAACATATCGAGCAATTTGAATGGTAGGCAAAGCGGCTCCTCAAGTAACACGGTGTAAAATTATTAATTCCAATAAATTTTTTATTTAACTGATATATAATAATGGGATTATATCAAATGAGATTAATTTCAAAACACGATAAAAAATATTTGTCATGAAAGTCGATACTCTTAAGACGAGTACCCCATATTGTGAAGACTCCAAAATCGCGTTTTTTCTTAGTTTTATTTCATTAAATAACCAAGCGGTAATGACATCACATGCAGCCTACGGAGCCTCTTCTAGCGCCTATCAATTGCATAAGAACTATATTCTTTTGGGTTTAAGGCCATTGCAAACCCTATCCCTCAGGTTTTATAGCTCGCCCATTTCTCATAAACAAGCTAAAGAAAAAAGTTAAAACATAGAAATTAATAAAACACATTTTATACTCGTTACTGTCATCAAGTATAACCTTGTTCTCCTCAGTAGCAGCCAAAACGAAGCCTACTATCCTGCGCCCTGCTCTCGATTCACTTAGGAGAAAATAAAGTATTTTGAGTAAAAAGCGCACTATCTAGTGCGCATTATCATAGTTAGAGATAAGTAGTTAGAGCTTACTTACATCTACCGTCAATGAAGTTAGATGGTCTTTAATTTTTGGATTAACTTTCGATGATTGCATTCCTCCCAAGTGCTTCGCAAAAAAGGCCTCCATCGCAATAATTGAAGCTAACTTATTATCTTGTGACCTAAAACCATGCCCTTCATCTTTCGCTAGGATATACTCAACAGCTCTGTCAGTTTCAAATAGCTTTTTAGCAATCGTATCTGATTGATATTGTGGGATCCTCGGGTCATTTGCACCTTGAATTAACATGATTGGTGTCTTTATTTTGTCAACATAATTAATGGGAGAGCGTGACTCCATATCTACTCTGTCCTCCTCAATTAAAGGATCTCCAACACCCGCAAAAACAGTGCCCATATAAGGTCTAAAATGCGCAGGGAAAGACTCAACCATCGCCGTAAGGCTAGAAGGCCCAACATATGAAATCACTGCACTGTATACATCGGGTGTAAAAGTCGCGCCAGCTAAAGCGGCATACCCACCGTAAGAAGCGCCCATGATCCCTACACGCTGTTTATCCGCAATACCCATTTCAACAAGGTAATTAACGCCATCGGTTAAGTCTTGCTGCATAGTGCCAGTACCCCAATTTTTATTACCTAGTTCGATAAACTGTTTGCCAAAACCTGTCGAGCTTCTAAAGTTTGGTTGTAAAACAGCATAACCACGGTTTGCAAAAAAGTGGGCGACAGGCACAAAGTAATTACTTGAATACCCCCATTCGTCTCGAGCCCATGGGCCTCCGTGTGGCAGGATAATCGTAGGCAAATTTTGCTTTATTTGTTTTGGTAAAGTTAGATATGCTTGGATTTGAACACCATCTGCGGCGGTATAAGTTATCGAACTTCTGTCCCCCAATAAATCGGGGTTAAAACTTGGTGCTTGGTTCAACAAATCAGTCAATGTGCCCGAGTTGGTGTTATACACAAACTTTTCGTCAGGCCTATCAGCATATGATACTTTGAGATACCACTGCCCTTTATCATGCTCAATCTTTTCGACTAACAAATCATAGTCGCCACTGAGCTGTGCTTCTATTTTTCGCATTGTTGTGGCAGTGCTATTGCTCAAAGTATAATTGCGCAATCGACCACCATAATACGAAACAATCATCGGCTTACCCACTTTATCAAATATTACCTGATATAAATCAGATTGATTTTCAGGGTCTTTATGTGCGGTTTTTAGTTTGTGAGTCGTTAAGTCTAGCTCCAATAATTCCTCTTTATCCCGGCCCTGAATACTGCCAGAAATAAAGGCCTTATTACTGTCACTATCGTAACTGATCACACTGACATTTTCGCCCACTTCAGATTGAAACACTTCTTTCCAACCATCACCAAAACGTTTGTATACTGTGACAGAGTTGTCGGAGTTTAATTTAGCGGCAACAGCAGCATAGCCGTCATCATCCAATTGGGCAGTAAAAAATGAAATATCATTATCTTGCATCAAGGTGATTGCTTGCGTGTTGATATCAATATGGAATAGGTCCAATTGGCTGCTATTGTGATTGGCCAATACCGCTATTTTATTAGAGTCATTCTTTACCTGCTCGACAAGCATGTAATCAACATCATCTCTGTGAGTTAATCGTTTAATAACAGGTGCTAACTTCGTCTGCTTTGGAGAAAAACGCAAAGTAAAAATTTGGTCGTTCTCATTTCCCTCAAAATCTTTGTTAAACAGTATTTCATTACTATTTGCCGACCAGACAAAACCGTCGACCCCGTCAGAAAAATCAGTGAGTGCAACTGCATTCTCTAATTGTTCGCCCTGACGTAATACAAAAATATTTTGACCGCCGTTATTCATTTGCATAAAGGCTACCCACTTTCCATCGTTTGATAGAGATACCTTATTGATCTGATCTTGGCTGAATAAACTTTCTAGCTCTACCAACTCTGTGACTTGCTGAGTTTGTATCGCCTTGGCGCTGTCCAGCGTATTGGTAAATTGGCACCCTGTTAATAAAATACTTGAGCCGATAGCGGCACTGATAACGACCGATTTAAATGCAGATAGGTTCTTATTCATTATTTGGTTCTCCATTTGATTCTCCTTGGTAACTTGAAAACATCATTACATGAAATAAAATTATTGTAAAACAATAATTTTTTGTTTTTTTTCAGAAATAAATTTATGTGTGATACAGTTCATCACAAGAAGCAGGGCTGAATACGGATTACTCATGTCACAAACAATAGAAAAAATTCAAAGAAAGAGCGGAACGATCCGCTTGGTTGTCATCGCCATAACGGCACTGGTTATTGTGTTCAATATTTACCAACTCGTGATCAACAACCAAATTAATTATTTTGATAACGCACTCTTCACTATCTTATGGACGTCTGATCAGGTAAACCAGTGGGTGCTACTTTTAGCAAGCGCACCCATACTGCTGTTTGTCGTCGCTGCCATTTATTGGGTTTGTAAGCTGTTGTCATTATTTGAAAAAGGGATGTTTTTCTCTCATCAGTGCTTTCGCTGTTTCATCAACTTTATCTTCCTTAAGATTGCATCGACTGTTTACTACATCGCACTGACATTAGGTGTAGGGTTTTGGCATAAGGCGATTTTTGGTGATGCTGAAGTGGTCTTAACCATCGACTTTGATGAGCTGATCACACTGGGTTTGCTGGCAATTGTTGCCTACTTGCTAAAAGCAGCAAAAGAGATCGAAGATGAAAACAAGGAGTTTATCTAGCTATGGAGATCATCGTTAACCTTGATGTTGTAATGGCTATGCGAAAAGTGTCATCTAAAGAGCTCGCGAAAGCAATCGGTATTACAGAAGCGAACTTATCTCTGCTTAAAAGGGGCAAGGTAAAGGGCGTACGTTTCGAAACCCTAGCACAAATTTGTAATTACTTAGAGTGTCAACCAGGGGACATTTTGGCTTTCAAAAATGAAGATTAGCCTAGCGAATTGACAATATCATGGGTTTGTAATGCACTCAGGGACATAATGATAATTTGGCCGTAATAACATATCAAAATGATATGAGAGTCAGAACATGCTTGTTATGAACATGTACAAAGTCTCACATGGCGATTGGCGCTAAAGCGCTATGAGCAATTTAAAGGGTATGTTTACCATACACTCACAATCATGTACTCTTTGAAGCGCAACAAACAGCAAGCTCAAAGGATAAGAAGGGCAAGTTTGTTACGCACTCTCTTAGGCTAATCGTCTTCTTATGTGCTCATTTTACGAACTCATCATTCATAAATGTCAGAACGGCTCCTCAAGTATTTTTATAAAAAAACTTACAACAAGCCACCCTCAATTAAGCACCAATTACGTAATTCTGTACCTAAAATAACGCTAGTACTCTACATACCATGCTGTTGCTGATATTGATATAACCCAGACAGCGCATTAAATAGACCTGCAGCCATAGTAAAATCATGAGGATCATCATTAAACTCATTTAGCCTAAGCTCTAAATCAAGATTGCGATTCCTCTGTATTGTTTGTGAGAGTGAGTCATATACTTCGCGCATTTCTCCACCTTCACTACCGATGTTCATATACAAGTAATTTTTAATAGGTTGCTTAGAAGTAATGTACTTCTGTGTTGCTTTAGCTGTTTCTCTTGCCCCCCACCATACGGCAGGGCTAAAGGCTAAATGGCCTTGGAAAAGCTGTGGTCTAGATTGAAAACTGTGAATAACTAATAAACCAGCAATTGAGTGACCTGCTACAACATTAAAGCGGTTTGTACGATAAGTCTTATTAACCTGTGGAATGAGCTCCTTTTCAATAAAGTCTAAGAATTTATCACCGCCCCCACCTGCTCCCACAGGCCCTCTGGGATCTTTATTGATGGTTGGAGCGAAATCCCTAAGACGATCACGACTCGTAATACCTACAATAATGTGTTCATTCGCTCCGTTAGATAGATTCAACCTAGTTAGCATACCTTCAACTAACTCACCATTAAGTTCACCATCAAGTAGGTACAATACTGGGTATGCCTTTGTTGTGTCAGCTGCGTAAGATGAAGGGAGTGCAATAGTAATAGTTGGGAGCTCAGTTAAAAATTGCGATTTAGGTAACTCTAGGGCTTTAAAGCTAGATGCATCAACAGTAGTTGAGATAAGAATAAGCAGTGCCGAGATAATAATTTTCAAAATATAAAACTCCTTTATCGCTATTATTAGTGAAGCTAATTTTATTAAAACCAGCTGATATTAGACCTTAACTCAATACTTTTATACAAATTTTATTACACAAGAGGCATAAGCTATTAAATTACTATATTCATCACAAAATATAATGAACGAACAGCTCATCAATGTCTATCAAATTACGTTTTCTCAGAGTGATCATACATCAGCATAACCTAAACCTGCGACAGATGAGTAAGTCTTTTGTGCCCTATACAAGCAGGGTTACTTAGGTGATAGCACATTTTACTGTTTTAAAATTAAAAGAGACTTCATGTAAAGCACACATTATTTTAGCCTATTTACTCCTTACGAATTAATGACTACCTCAGTTAAATAATGAAAAGTAATACAGTGATAGAAAGAATATAAGAGCGAAGCTCCAAGTCTAAGGTGCGTCATAACGCACCATTATTCAGAACGTAATAAATGCAATATGAAAGACTGCGTATCGAGAAGCCACCTCGCCAAAAACCGGTTAAAATAGACAGATAATGACTAGAATGATGCACTTGAAAAAGTGAATAACCAGCCTCAACAATACGCCAAGCTCGCCCTGAGCTTCAAAATGTTCAACTGAACCATTATCAATCCTAACTTGCTTTCGAACCTCAATACTCGATAATTGACAGTTCGTGGTTTTTAGAAACTGTGCAGATACTACCAGGTTTTATTAGGTTACCCAGCTCTATAACCTAGTGATAAATCACCTAACCATGAATAACCCCTCACTTCCATACCAATTTACGCAATATTCGAAATAAAAAATTATATTCACTTTCAATTCAGATAATTAATAAATTTATTATCTCACACAAAATAAAAATTAAATTAATTTATTAATACAACTTCATTGATTAACAAATCACTTGGGTGTAATTTTTAATTCGCCATCGGCAGTAAGGTGGCTTTACAAAGATTGATTAAGACCAATTAACCCAAAGTTAGAGTAGATCATTTATGAAAGTTAAAAGAGAAAAAATTAAAGAGTTAACACAACAGCAGGCAAAGTCAATAGTTGGCGGCACTGGTGGAAACGGTGGTGGTCTAGAGCCCCCTCAGTTTGGTGACAGTTAGTTAACTCTACATAAAATCATGGTCAAATTGAAATATTCAATTCACCATATCTATCGATAAAGGGACAACCTTTATTACTGATACATCATTTAAATAGGATTTTATTTATGAAAAATAAAAATGAAAAACTTAAAGAATTAACACAGCAACAAGCTAAGTCAATAGTTGGCGGAAATGGCGGTGGCCAAGAGCCACCTCAATTTGGCGACAGTTAATCTCCATTAATTCTAGAAAATAATATTACTATTTTTTATCAAAAGTGTAGCTAGGATTAAATTTATAAAAATCAAATTTTATTAAAGGAATAAGTATATGAACAATAAAACACTAAAAGAATTAACACCGCAACAAGCTAAGTCAATAGTTGGCGGAAATGGCGGTGGCCAAGAGCCTCCTCAATTTGGCGACAGTTAATATCTATTAGATCTAGAAAATAATATTACTACTTTTTATCAAAAGAGTAGCTAGGATTAAATTTATAAAAATCAAAGTTTATTAAAGGAATAAGTATATGAACAATAAAACACTAAAAGAATTAACACCGCAACAAGCTAAGTCAATAGTTGGCGGAAATGGCGGTGGCCAAGAGCCTCCTCAATTTGGCGACAGTTAATCTCTATTAGATCTAGAAAATAATATTACTACTTTTTATCAAAAGAGTAGCTAGGATTAAATTTATAAAAATCAAAGTTTATTAAAGGAATAAGTATATGAACAATAAAACACTAAAAGAATTAACACCGCAACAAGCTAAGTCAATAGTTGGCGGAAATGGCGGTGGCCAAGAGCCTCCTCAATTTGGCGACAGTTAATCTCTATTAGATCTAGAAAATAATATTACTACTTTTTATCAAAAGAGTAGCTAAGATTACATTTATAAAAATCAAGGTTTATTAAAGGAATAAGTATATGAACAATAAAACACAGAAAGAGTTAACACAGCAGCAAGCTAAATTAATAGTTGGTGGGACCGGCGGTTTAGGTGGTGGTCAAGAGCCTCCTCAATTAGGCGATAAGTAACGCTGATATTTATACGAAACTTGTCTGGTCTTACACTAAAGCGCTGTTCTATTGCAAAAGTTCAGAGGAAAGTCTCTAGTGTGTTAGAAGTCTTACCAAGTTGAAATGATGCTGGAATTGGCACTAAACTCCCAATTCCAGTATTTTTGTCGTTACGCTTACAATGAGTAATAAAGCGTAAACTAGCTTTAATCAACCCATTTATTGCGAGTTAGGCCGAACTTTAAATCGCCAACATGAGACTTTTTAAGACCGGATTATGCGCTATGTTTTTTGGGCCAGCAGTCCGTACAAAGCCGAATCAGAAATTATACCGTTGATTTCCCAGCGCTCCCTTAACAAACCTTCTTTTTCAAAGCCTAATCGTTCTAGAGCTCTAGCCGAGGCAATATTATCGGGATCTATTTCGGCTTCAAGGCGACGTATTCGTAAGTCACTAAAAGCAAAATCAATCACAGCTGAAGCGGCCTCAAACACAATGCCTTTCCCCCAAAAGTCACTACTAATACCAAACCCCAACTCAGCACGCCTTGACTCCTTATCATAGTTAAACAACATGACCTTGCCTAACAACAACTCATTCTCTTTTGAGTATACGCCTAGAGTCAGTGCTGACTCAGTTTCCATGTTATCAGCGCTGGAGGATATAAAAAGAAGCGCTTGCTCAATCGAGCTCCAAGCATCCGTATTCCAGTACTTCATTACTTTTGGATCTGAGAAAATATTAAATAAGCCAGCAGCATCCTTTTCAGTCATTACTTTTAATGTTAAACGATCTGTATTTATTCTTGTTTGCAGCATATCCCTACCTTTCCCCTCTCTCAAACTTAATTTACTTAAAAACATAAAGTTGTGGTAAAACTATAATCCTATTTTGACTCCACATTTGAAACAACGGCTCGCTTTTTAACAACTATTGCTGAATGTTTTCTTTCCTGTATTGATAATATGACTCCAACGCTAGTGGCACAGAAATATATGGGTTTTCTTCATGGCCAGCACCGTCATTATAATTATGCTCAGACACTAAGTTTTTTGGTCCATGTGTTTGTATTGCTTTGAGTAACTGATTAAACGAACCGGTGATAATTTCATTTTCAGCACCGCCTATGCTCAAATATAAAAATTTTGGATCCCCTGAAACGTTGTGAAGTCCTTTTTCAAATTCAGTGACAACCACAGAATTGTCGTACCATGCAGCTGGGCTAAAAGCAAAATAACCAGAAAATAAACTAGGCTTGGTCACCATTGAATACAAAACAAAACTGCCCCCTGCAGAAAACCCGGTCAGCACTCTATTGTCATTAACTTTATAGCGCTGTTCGATGAATGGAATAACTTCTGTTTCAATAAATTCTAGGAATAAATCAGCTCTGCCAAATATTTCTGGTGCGTTGTCTTCTGGCGGTCGCGCATCAATTGCGACCTCTTTTCTGGCATATGGAGGAACAAGGTCTCTATTTCTGGTATCTGGCCAAAATAAATTGGGGATCGCGGCTATTATCGAGTCTTCGGCTTTGGCTTCTTGAGCAAGTTGTGAAATTGACTCATCCCAGCGGCTTAAATTAAAATTTCCGTCAGACTTAATGATAAGTGGATAGGACAGCGTACTATCATAATTTTTTGGAAGTCGAATAAAAACCTTTCTTCCTTCACCTAACACGTGCGAGTAAAAGTTATGGTCAATAAATTCAGAAGTATACATTTCTTTGTAACGACAGTAGAGATACGAAGTTGACAATATAAAAATCAGTACAATTATTAAACTTATTAACGCTCTTCTAGATCTTATCAAAACCACACCTTATGCTTGATATTAAATTGGAGGTATAACGAGAAGCTTGCCCAAAAATCTATATTATTTTTCGGAAATAATACTCTCAATTATAATAGGATAAGATATAGCTAGAGATCACATCGTATTTTTAACATGAACTGTTGCAGTATTCTTCCCACAAGTTCAGGTGACTCTTGATGAGCAGCATGCTCTGTAAATGGAACATTTGCAAAATCAGCGCCCGCCACTTTTCTCTGTAAAGCAACGGCCTCATCTAACGAGAATAAGAAATCATGATCTCCACGCATGATAAGTGTGGGGCATTGGATCTGAACTACCGCGTTATTTGGGTAACCAGACTCACTTGTATCTAGCCAAACCGTTTTTACTGCATCAACCAATTTATGAAAGTGTGGTGTTGGATTTGATAATTGATAATAAGCTACATCATCTGCAAACTTCTCCAACCAAAACTCTGCTGTTAAGCCTTTTAAAACCGGTATTGAAGGGTCCTCAGGTTCTAAACGCCACTGAGATCCAAGCGTTATAAGGCAGCTTACTTTTTCAGGAGATTGAGCTGCAATTCGATAGGCTACAATACCTCCATCGCTAAACCCAAACAATGAAAATTGTGATATTCCCAAAAAAGATAATATGGATAGCACATCATTTTGATATTGCTCATAACTCAGCTTGGTACTACCCAAGGTTGATTTACCATGACCTCTAAAATCAATACAAATTAAGCAGTATTCATCATCGAGATATTTATGTACTGGCGTCAGGTCTTCCATCGAGCCCAGCCCCCCGTGCAACAACACCAGTGGCTTACCTTTTAAGTTACCTGACATTTGATAGTAAATAGATGCATCATCGATTTTGATATAACCACTGGTGCTCATTCATTTCCCCTACACCTTCAGCTGAGTGCCTTTTGATAGATCCTTTTGACTTTACTTTGGAGCTCAGTAATAACTGACAATAATTCCTTACTAGATATTTTGAGAATTAATATTCAGTATACTATTTTACCTCTAACTTTCAGAAAAAATAAGAAAAAGCATGAAAATTTAACACCTCATTACATGATAATAGCTCATTAATACTATAACGTAATACTGCTTAAAAAAGAGAACCATCTTTGTATAGGTATACACTTAAAACTGAGAAAATTGAGGTAGATCAAAGTCACACTTAGCTGCAAAAAATGTCCCTTAGCCCCAAATCATGCTAAGTGCTCACTGCAAACAGATACAAATATAAAGAAATTAAAATATAATACACATCAAGAAAATTATATAAAGACATAAATTAAAAAAGCCACCTAAAATAACCCAAGTTAAATAGAGGCAGCTTTATTGATAAAAATTTATAGCTCTAGACTAAGTAACGCTATAAAAATTCACTTTAATCAATATTAACTTTCTTAATATTAATAGAAACATCACCTTTACTAGTTGCATCATTGCCAATCAAAAATAATTCGATCTCACCTTGAGTTTCGATATATTCAGATGAATAATCATTAACAGATCTAATTTCCTTTTGACCTTGATTATTCACATAACTTAAACCGACAGAGCGATATTTATCACCTTTATCATTATAAGTCATATTATTTTCAATAATACTTACTGAGTAGGTTATATTTGGCTCAACTGCATGAGTCAAAACTTCACCTGTGTGTGTTCCCAACGCATTTAATTGAGCATTCAAAGTAATCAAATCACCTTTGATTTTTGAAACACCGCTTACTTGAATCCGTACATCACTGATGGTTACACGTGGGTCAGTTGTAAATGGTGTAAATGCGATTTTTCCCTCTCTAATGAAGCTTTTAGCAAACCCTTCACTTTCATTGAAACACTGAGAGAAAGTAGGCCTTGCTAAGCTACCTGAGCTTGTGCTTGCGCGGTTATCACCTCTGAATGTTTCACTGTATACAAAGTATTTATACATTGATACACCGGCCATACCTGGTGTAGAGCCTGCACCCGAATACGCAGTATCCACTTCAAAACATACCGATTCAACAGAATTAAAATGTTTAGAAATATCTACATATGCTTTAGAAAACTCAGATAAATAACCAAGTTTTTTATTCGCATCATCCAGACCACTTTTATCAGATTCAGAATAGCTTAATGGAAAAGGTGATTTAACAACAGGAGTTAAATTATATGTAGAAATTGAAGCTTGAGCTGAAACAGAAAAAATGAATGCAGAAGTGAAAATTGCTTTATTAAGCATGTGTCGTCCTTTTTAATATATAAAAGCATAGCCCCTCTATGCTGGGGACGGATTATATATATTAAAAATATCATGTCAAATAAAAAATCACTGAAAGAATAAAATAAAATCCAGAAATACCTTTTCAAATAAAAACCAACCTCTTAGTACTTAATAAAAACTACGCAAAATAGATTTTCAAACCACATTCTTTACGTTTTATTATATAATTTACAACTCACTAAGCAGCTCCTATTTAAGGGTGCCAAAAAAAATTTAACACCCTGCACTCTTTTAAATCTAATCTAATTACCATTAACGCTCTTAATTAGAACGAGTTTTAATGAATCGTAAAGAAGTAATCAGCTCTATTTCTTAAATGCCTGACCAGCAGGCTTAAGTGCTACAAATAGTATCGAAATATCGTTGATTAAATGCTTGAGGCTCAACATTAATTGCTATTGTTTGTTTTGGTCTAGTAGCCCACTCATCAATTGGAAAAACTCGGTCTGAACTTTTAAACAAAGTGTGACCTTTTGCAGGCCCATCAGTTATGACTCTTATACGCCCTTGCGTAGTTGTAAATATTTCCGGTGCAACCAAGTACATAATTGCCGAAGAGTCATGTACATAAAACCCATCTAAACCAAGGTCATCATTGTAGAAATTTGCGTAAAACCGTGTAATGTCATAGATAAATTGACCATACTTTACACTGCTAGTCCGCATTATCTCTAAATACGCATTTGACATAAAAGTTTGCTGTGTAACATCTAACCCAATCATGGTGACTGGCCAATCCGCATTGATAACAATATCAGCAGCCAAAGGATCTCCATATACATTTGCTTCAGCAAATGGTGTCAGGTTGCCTGTGTGACCGTTGTGCCCAAAGGCACCTCCCATGATAATGACCTCTTTCACCAACCCACAGATTTCAGGCGACTTTTGAATTGCCAGAGCTAAATTTGTGAGTCTACCCACTGCAACTAACGTGATTTCTCCTGGCTGATTTTTAATTGTTTCGATAAGGTAGTCATGTGCAATAAGCGGTGATATCTGCGTGTTTATAACTTTGGGTATTTCAATATTTCCCAGCCCATTCTCACCATGTACGAGGGTGGCGGGCTCTGTTTTCACTTGATCTAGCGGTATGTTAACCCCTTTAGCAACCTCAGCAGACATACCAAACTTTTGTTTTAAATAAAGCGCATTGTGCGTTGTGTTCTCTATGCTTGCATTGCCAAAAGTAGTGGTAATACCAACTACTTCAATATCTTTACACGCATGAGCGAAAAGCAATGCCATCGCGTCGTCAATACCAGGATCTGTATCAAATATTATTTTTTTCATTTCACTCCCTATAATTTTGGAACGATACAAATAAAACATAATACAATACAGGTAAGCATTTAACTAACAATTAACCGAGTTTACACCAGAAAATAAATCTCGTTGGCCCCGATTACCTGTAGAGTGTTGATAACCCAACTGCAGTAAGCACTCCTGAGATCCATATTTAATTAACTATCTCAGCTAGATTTTAAAGATATAGCCATACTCTCAGAATTGAGCTTGAGATTTAATGTGATCTAAAAATGTGGTACTTGATGAACATTTTGTGTTAACGATGAAAGAGCATCTCAAAAGCTAACTGTGGCTTATAAATGGCTTAGCCTCACCTTAGAATCATTTCTGAATGTACCTATAGGCTTTTTATCCATACGCAGTTCCCCCTCATTTCAAATTGTGCACTCAAAATACTACTTTAGTGCAAGACACTAATTTATAAAAACTTATTAGATAAAACCTGAGGCTTTTGTATGACTTTACAAAGCATCTTAAATTGAAATGTGCAAATACTGTGAAAGTTGCAGTTGGCGCTTTGCGGTTGTGGCGATTTTAAGCTAAGTTCCTTTAACAGGCTTAAAATAGCAAACCTTTTGAAAAAAAGGGACGCAAAGCTTCCGGTCTAAGGTGAAAACTAAGATAGCGGGGTTGCTGAATGCCAACGTTTATATTGCTCAAAATGTGCATACGGTTTTTTGTATGCGCATTGTGTGATCTATCGGTATTCACGCCGTTGGCATGTCATGCCATAACTCCAACCTTTGGTATTACCTTATACCTGATTATTGCGTTTGTTATTACCGCCTGTGAGCTCTGGTCGTTCGACTATTTAGCGAAGAACAGCAGGGAATAACATGTCAATTGGCAATGTTTCGGGGAATTTTCATGAGACAACACAGATACAATAGCAAGCAGCTCAGTTTTTTAAAAACTGGCCTCTGTTTGATGGTTTTGGGGCACTCGATACACGGCTCAGCCGCACAATGCGAATTCAATGTGAAAAATGAATGGCAAAGTGGTTATACAGCTGAAGTCACCGTGTATAACAATACTAACTCGGTTATAAACGGCTGGGAAGTTGGGTTAGAGTTTAACCAAGGCGAATCAATTAATAATGCATGGCGCGCCCAATTGAGTGGCAATGGCCCATATCAATTTAGCAACCTCAACTGGAATAGCACTATTCAGCCGGGCTCATCCAAAGCGTTTGGTTTTAACGTCCAAAAGAGTAATGGACAAGTCGCTAATGCACCAAGATTATTTGGTATTTGCGAGGGCAGCGCACAAAATGATGGCGTCAAGGTTGTGGCATCAGCGTCCGAAAACCAAGGCACAGCACCCACAACTATCAACTTTACCAGCGAAACGGCAAATTTACCGTCAGATAATGTCAGTTATCGCTGGGATTTTGGCGATGGACATAGCTCCAATGACATAAATCCGCAGCATATTTTTGAGCAAGCTGGGGCCTACTCTGTTTTGTTGACCATCAATGATGGAACGAATGATTATCCAGCAGCCCCAATACAAGTTACCATTAGTGAAGCTCAACCTGAATCTGCACAATGTGCTTTTGAAGTTGAACAAGAGTGGATCTCTGGGTTTCGTGGCAAAGTCACCATTACCAACACTGAAGAGATTGCCATCTCTGACTGGAAAGTACTCATGGCATTCGCCGACAACACCAAATTGACGGGCGTATGGCATGCTAGGCACAGTGGCAATAACCCTTATGAAATCATCAATGAAAATTACAATCGCACCATAAACCCGGGCCAGAGTTTAGATTTTGGTTTCAATGCACAAAAAGCACAAGAAAATGACGCACCAACAACGCCTTCCCTTGGCGGTTTATGTTCGTTAGACGGTGGCATTAATCACGCACCCTCGGCGATTGCATCAGCCTCTATCACATCTGGTGACTACCCACTAACGATTAACTTTAATGGTGATGAATCTTCTGATTTAGACGGTGATACGCTCACATTTAACTGGGATTTTGGCAACGGACAGACTTCAAGCGAACCAAACCCTGCTTATATTTATGAAGAAGCAGGCACATTTACCGTCACATTAACGGTCAACGACGGCGTTATAAGCACAATCAGTGACCCAATCACGATTCAGGTTTCAGTACCAGAAGCGCCCCCCATCAGTGCACCATTTGTGTTAGACCCTCAAAGCTCTCACCTTTACTTCGTGTCGACCAAAAAACAGCACCTCGTAGAATCACATACGTTTAACAACATCAGCGGCAGCATTACACCAGAAGGGGTAGCAAGACTGGCTATTGATCTCAGCAGTGTAAATACCGCTAATGCCACCCGAGATGGCAGAATGAAAGAGTTTTTATTTGATACAGAATCATTCCCAACCGCCGAAGCCTTGCTTGCGATCGACTATGCCGCACTCGTTGCACTTCCCATTGGTAGCACGGAAAAGCAATCCATCTCAGCCACACTCAACCTCACTGGCGTTATAAAAGAAGTAAACGCGGATGTTGTTGTTCAACGTCTTGCAAACAATAAAATTATGGTGCAAAGCCTAACGCCAATTGTGCTAACCGCCACAGACTTTGGCTTAGAATCTGGCATTGAAACACTCAGAACATTGGCAAACTTATCGGTGATCAGTTACGCAGTGCCCGTGAGTTTTAACCTTGTTTTTGAAGCGCAGCAATAGGAGGGAGAGAAGATGAAACGCAATAATTTAACACGCTTTTTTACCTTGACTGATAATTGGCCGTGCACGCCTAAAATCGCTAAGTTCGCTGCCTGTTTAAGCCTACTAACCAGTGCCTCTTTTGTTCACGCTGCACAGTGCTCTTTCACAATTCCAGACAATTGGAACAATGGCTTTAAAACCGAGATCGTCATTGAAAATCAGTCAGACCATAACATTAATGATTGGTCCATCGAGCTTACATGGGATCAAGGTATTTCACTGCAAAACAGCTGGAACGGCAATTTCAACTGCCATGATACAGGCTGTACCATTTCGTCAAAAAGCCATACCATACACGCCAATCAGTCATTTGGTTTAGGCTTTGTCGCCAATAAAAATGGCTTAACTGGTGATGTCACCATGACTTTAAGTGGTGATATTTGCACAAATTCAGAGCCCACTACGCCACCGGATGATGTAACTGAAACGGGTTTATGGCAACTCGATAGCACCATGTCTTTACTGAGTTATGTATCAGTAAAAAAAGATCACGTTGCTGAGTTAAATCAGTTTGTTGCACAAAATAATGATACCCCCGCCCTGTCTGGCAGTATCGATGCAGACGGCCAAGTTAAACTCGCAATCGATCTGAGTACCATTTCCACTGGTGTTGATATCAGAAACAGTCGAATTTTAGACTTACTTTTTGAAACGGATTTAATGCCCGTTGCTTATTTCAGTACACAAATAGACAATGCGCTTTTGAGCGATATGGAAATTGGCCAACCGGTTATTCAAAATGTGACTGGTGAAATAAGCTTACACGGTGTTAATCATCAGATGACACTTGATGTGTTGGTTGTCAAACTTGCTACCGGTAAAGTAAATGTCAGCTCACTTTCACCCATGATCATCGACAGTAAAAGCTTTGAAATGGATTATGGTATAGAAGCTTTACGCGTAGTCGCCAATCTCTCAAGTATTGGTGAATCTGTACCTGTCTACTTTAACCTTACTTATTTATCTACTGAGCAAGACAGTTTTGAACCGGTTGCAATGGCCGACAAACCCGCGGCCCCGACAGAGCTCAGTGCAAGTGTGCTGTCAATCGATGCCAAAGCGCAATTGAACTGGCGTGATAACAGCAATAACGAAACCGACTATCTGGTTCGCTTTAAAAGTTTAGATGGTCGTTGGCAAACTGCCGCTGAGCTTGCATCAAACTCGAGCTTCTATGAGTCTGGGTTACCTGAGTCAGGCGAATTTGATTATAAAATCATTGCGCTCAATAATTCAGTTCCCTCAGAGCCAAGTAATATTGAACGAATTGTCGTTACCCAAACAGATCCGATTGCCAGAGGTATGCAACTATACCAAACAGGGTGTGCTGGTTGTCATGGTTCAGAAGCGGGCGGCTTAGGATCATTCCCTGCGCTTGATACTGAGCGAGACATACAAACCATGATTGACACCATTGTCACCACCATGCCGTATGGCACACCAAGTGCGTGTGATGAGCAATGTGCAACAGATATCGCGGCATATTTGCAAACACTTTGGCCCGCCCCTTTGACCTGTGATATCGGGGTTGCACCTGTGGCATATGGGGCAAGACAGTTGAAGATCTTAACGCAAACTGAGTACCAAAATACGGTCGAAGACTTGCTAGGTGTGAATTTTAAAGTTTCGGACGGACTATCGCCTGATTCTCAAATTGGCTTTTTCATCAACAATACCCACGCCAGCGTACAGCCTTCTAACTACAGTAATTACTTGTTGGTGGCTGAAGAGCTTTCACAATGGGCCGCTGAGAATGACTTTTCACCTGCTCTAAAATGCGATGCAGTGAACGAAGACTGTGCAAATCGCTTAGTGGATGAACTTGCACCGCAAATTTTCCGCCGTCCATTAACACAAGATGAGTCGCAAAACTACAAATTGATAGCCACTGGCTTTTTCAACAATGGAGATATTGAAGCGGGCATGACGCTCGCTTTAGAGGGGCTACTGTCTTCACCGCAGTTTATTTATCGCCATGAATTAGGTGAACCAAATCCTGACAACGCAGAGCTAGATGCGGATGCTTTCGAGTTGACCTCGTGGGAAATGGCCACCTTTTTGTCATACACATTCACTGGCTCAACACCTGATCAGCAACTCTGGCAAGCAGCAGCTCGTGATGAGCTGCGTGATGAAGCCAATATCTTCGTGCACGCAAATAGACTTGCAGAGAGCTCAAAGTCTGTACTTGGTGACTTTGTTGGCAGTTGGCTTGGCACAGGTAATTTAGAGGTGGCAACCAAAGATCAAAACATCTACCCGGGTTTTGCACAACTGGTCCCCGCCATGAAGGCAGAAATAAACGAAACCTTCTCGTACATCATGACCCAACCTGATGAGCGTTTCAGCTCGCTGTATACTGCAAACTTCACGTTCGTCAATCAGTTACTTGCCGAGCACTACAATATTGCAGGAGTCACTGGCGAAGAGTTACAAAAAGTCGATACGACTGACCGCGGTGGTATATTGGCCAATGGCGCATTTATGGCGCGTTGGGCTGAGGTTGCTGAATCACACCCGATTTTGCGCTCAGTGCGCGTTCGCCGCCGTATGTTGTGCCAAGATCAACCCGATCCACCAGCTGGCACCTTTGAAGCCAGAGAACAAAGACTGGCTGAACTGTCTGATATGCTGCAAGACCCAGCAACCACTAACAAGCTTAAGTATCACAGCTTAACTGAAGGCCAACCTTGTTCGGCTTGTCACGAAAAGTATATCAACCCGATGGGATTCGGCATGGAAGACTTTGACGCAGTGGGCAAAATCAGAAGTGCGGACAACAATGGCAATACCATAGATGCTACAGGTACCCTATTCGCTCCTGAAAAATACGCAGAAGTCAGTGAATCCATTCCCTTCAATGGCGCTAAACAATTAGGTACTGTGATCGCGGATCTATCCTCCGCTCAAAGCTGTTTACCACAGCAAATGTTCCGCTACGTCATGGGTGTTGGTCATGACTCACTCGATCCAACCAACGAAGAAGGTAGACGCCTATCTGAAACAGAAAAAGTCGGTTATATGTGCGAAATAGACACCTTGACAGATGCCATGATGCAAAACAGCCCAAGAGCCATGTTAGAGAAGTTTGGTTCATTAAAATCTGTCCGTTATCGTAAAGCTTGGTCCAGAAATGAATAGTGCGGGTCACAATACAGAAGGTTAATAAAATGAAAGACGAACATTTAAATAACATGATGATGTCGCGCCGTAGGCTATTAAAAGTGTTTATGGCCTCGGGGATTTCTACAGCCCTGATCCGCACTTCGCCATTAGTATCGGGCCTGTTATATGCCAGAGATGCAGATGCGCAAAGCGCTGGGCTGCCAAATAAAACCGTGTCGATCTATATACCTGGAGGGTCCATATCTTCGCTTTGGAACCCAACAGGTAGCGGTGAAAGCATGCAGCTAGGCGTGATGTCCGCAGGGTATGAACCGGTTAAAACCGAATGTAACTTTATGGTCAATATGTCACATTCCAACGCGGGCCACGGTCGTATGCCAATCTTGCTGGCTCAAAATTGGGGCAGCGACAGCTATGACGTAACTATGGGTAATGCACTTGGCCCTAACTTACCATTTCGCTACCTCAATTTGGGTGTGCACAGCAATGGTCAAGGACAATTAACCAAAGACAATCGCAATCACTTGCCGTTCCAAGAAAATCCATTCACCGTATTTAAAATGGTGTTTGGCAGTGCACAGGGCAGCAATAGCAAAACACCTATCATGAATGCGCACATGTCAGCAGCCAATGCAATTAAAAACCGATTAGCAGGTTATGAAGTGCAAAGGATGAATGACCACCTTGATGCGATTTCAGACACTCAGCGCCGCTTAGACGATCTCTACGGCGGTGTGTCTTGCGGTATCGCGCCGGATAATACGGAGTTTCCTCTGACCTTTGATACCTTCAGCCAACAAGCTCGTTTGCAAGCAGACATTGCCGTAGCGGCCTTACAATGCAACCTAACTAGCTCTGTATCATTGGCCTTTGGTAATCACCAAGCAGAGTTCCGTATACCTGAGTTGAATTTCCAAGGGCACTATCACAATGCAATTCACGGCGGGAGCAACGGCCAACCAAACTACCCTTATTACACTGAGATGCGAAGCCACTTAGGTAGCTTAAGCGCGTATTTGATCCAAAAGCTAAAAGCAGCAGGTATACTAGATAGCACCGTCGTACTAGAGACATCGGACATGGGACATGCAGATAAGCATTCTGCAAATCCTTGCTCTTACCTCATTGCCGGTGGCGGCGCACGTATTAATCGCGGCGTAGTCAGTAACATGGGCTCAGGTTATAACCAACATGATGTGCTGCACACGGCTGCTAAAGCCTGTGGTGTCGACCTTGGGTTTGGTAAGGAAATCCCAGGGATTATTGTGTAGGAGAAAAATGCCTCATAAGCCCCTTTAATTAGGGGCTTTCATTACTTTATAGGCACTGGCATTACAATATCGACCTACAACTTGGTAGATAGCCAAATCGCAAATTTTGTTGAATATTTAACAATGAATTTAATTGGGAAATATATCATGGCAGAGGAACCATTCAGTGAACCCAAATCATGATGCTGCTCCTCGTCAGCTTTAATACTTAAGACCGCTTTATGCGCATTTAAGTCATGCTGAGCCAGAAAGTTTAACTGCCACTCGAGATGGTGCAGAACTGTTGACTCTACAGCTTCTGTACATACCCAAATCGCTTTACGTCCTAAAAGTGCGGTAATAAAGCCTAAAACATATCCACCTAGTGACCAAAGCCAAAGTGCATGACAGTGTCTAACTTGATTAGACACAAGCCAGTAATTGAAGGTGTCGAAATGTTCTTTTTCATGCTCTAGCATTTCATCAAGCTGCACAACCATGTCTTTATAAAAAAAGCGGGCGATAAACCTTTGTGATTTATATATGCAAATAGCACCACGCTCACCAGCATGATCAACTCGGATTATTCTTTCAACTTCTTTTATTGATATATCAGCTATCTCTATGAACTTATAACACTCGAAAAAAGGGTTGGTTAGTTAAGCAAAGTTATAACCGATAAACGACTTTTTATATTTTGGGGTCTTCAAATTTAATGCCTTTGATACTGAGTGACTCTAACAGTTTTTTAAGCGACTCTGTTGCAAATAGCCAAATTGGTTTCCCATCTGGCTTTCTTGGTACTTTAAAAAGAAATATTGAGTCAAAGTTTATAGGCTTGAACACAATGGGATATATTGAAACCATATAGCCATCTAAATAATTACAACCACTTGCTTCGTAATCAATCGCGTCGATAACAACTGAAGTGTCAAAATAAAAATACTTTTTTTTAAGTATATACATTCAATCCATTGCCCTGAACCACATAACGGTTCATACAAAGCAAGATATAGCCTCTCGCTAACAAGTATGCCACCAGAGTAGAAATAAGGAACTACATCAACATTCAGTTCGTGCTTCCCTTGCGCTTTTAATTCAAAAACTTGCCCTTTTTTATATAACTTTTTACCTCTACAAATATCAAGAAATTCATTTAATTGTGAATCACAAATGGTTAAGCGAGCGGCTTCTGACTCATAGGAAATTTGAAAGATATGCTGTGTTCCATTAAAGTATAGCATCCAAAAATGAGCAGGTAATGCTTGGGGAAATTAATAATATACGAGCTAATTCAAGCTCTACTAGCCTATATATTAACGTGACTTTTAGATGTTCACCAGCGTCCACATAAAACAAACATAAAACCAGACAAACACTTTTATAAAACACCCATGAATTTGTGTCTGCCCAGTCGAAAGTATTTTCAAAGTCTAATGGAGCTACATTTTTCGCTTTTTAAATCGATAAGCAAATCGGTCTTGTAAACCTACAAAATCCCCCCAAGGCTTAGTGTGGTCGTCTTGCTTATTTCTTAATACTTTGGTTTCACCATCAAACACAAAACCCGCTTTTTCCATTTCAGCTTTAACGAAGTTCTCTCCAATCCGATGCAGATCACCTATATTAGCCAGCCCTGAATCAGGTTTTGCAGCGTTATCTAATATAATCACACTACCACCAGGCTTTAATGCTGCTTTTAAATTAGCTAATAGCTCATCACTCATTTCGTTATTCAGATACATATCATGCAATACAAAAAAAATGATAATTGCATCTAATTTATCGGATTGGATTTTGTTCTCAGTAAGCACCTTTCCATGTTCATTTAAAGAGTGCTCTCTAAGAGAAATAACATTTGGAAGTCTATTGTTTTCAAGACGCTCTTTTTTATACAGAAAGTGTGCGTAGACTTTACCTGAATTACCTACTAGAAATGACAATAGCTCAGTTGTATATCCGCCCCCAGCGCCAAGCTCAAGGACTTTATCGCCAGCTTTTATTTGGGTAAAAGGAAGAATATCTAGTGGTTTTCGCTTCTCATCGTAAGCGAAGTCACTTTTTAGCCTCTCTGGGTTGTTAACCACACCCTCATATACATTGCTCGCATTAACTTGAAAAGATAATGAAGCACCTAACATAATGAGTGATACAATGTTGAATAGCTTAACCTTACTTATTTTCATTTATTATTCCTTATTTTTTTATTTCGTAAGACAGTAATTAACAATCACTTATATCTATACTTTAACAAAGTGCCAGTAAGCGTCAAACAAATAACACCCTCGCATATTTTCCCTGTCTTTTTATTCAATAAATACACAACTCTTTTCTTAGAGGATTATTACCAACACTCTCCTGAAAATAACCCCAGAGGACCAAGCACAGGCGGTAAAAAGGTCATGCGTGGTGGGATGTTTTTACACGTCAGGAACTAGACGAACTCAATGTAGCCTATAGAGCAAGCGGCTTTAGATGTGCCTTACATCAAACACAACCTCTTTAACTTAAAAACGATTAAACCTTTAAACCTCATACTTTATAACGATTCACTTTCTCCTTTACCCTGTCCCTGATATGCTAGCGCATAAATTAATCATACTAAGGATAAGTAATTAATGATTAAAACTTGCTTTGCAAAAACCGCTTCTAATTTTCAGCCCTATCGTACTAAAAAACTCATGCTCGTTCCTTTCGCGAGCATATTGCTGAGTGGCTGTGAAGACCTTGGCCAGCGCATCGATAAAATCACGGGAGAGCAAGACAAACAAGTTCAAGCCTTGATTACGCGCACCAAAGCCCAGATGATTTTTGTTGAAGGCGGCAGCTTCATGATGGGAGATGGCGGTGGGCCCGACGATTTGCCTTGGACCATCGCGACAGATAACAAACCCGCACACAAGGTCACATTAACCAGCTACTCTATGGGTGCTTATGAAGTCAGTTATGGCGATTTTGATTTATACACTGCGGTGCATAATCTACCAAAAGCAGTATGGGACGAATGGGATAGAAAAGAAATCTGGCGAGGGCCCGAATATCCAGCTGGCGTGAGCTGGTACGGCGCAAAAAACTACTGCTTATGGATCGCGAAACTCACTGACTTACCCTTTGACTTACCCACTGAAGCACAGTGGGAGTATGCTGCACGCAACAAAGGCGAAAACCTATTTTTTGCTACTAATAACGGACAATTAGAATTGGGAATAAATTTCTCTCCTGCAACAAGTCCTGCAAGCTTTTATATTAGCGGTACTTACCCACCTAACCCGCTTGGCTTCTATGATTTGAGTGGCAATCTGAGCGAATGGGTAAACGACTGGTGGGCAGAAGATTATTACCAACACTCTCCTGAACATAACCCCACAGGACCAA
The DNA here is from genome assembly GCF_001750165.1 of Pseudoalteromonas luteoviolacea. Lineage (NCBI taxonomy): Bacteria > Pseudomonadati > Pseudomonadota > Gammaproteobacteria > Alteromonadales > Pseudoalteromonadaceae > Pseudoalteromonas > Pseudoalteromonas luteoviolacea. Next base: position 87,639 of record NZ_CP015412.1, on the reverse strand, counting down.
GCACTGGCGAGAAAAAAGTCATGCGTGGTGGGATGTTTTTAGAATCTCCCGGAGCAAGTAATGTGTATATTCGCCAAGAGTCTGATGAACTCGATATTGCCTATCGAGCAACTGGATTTAGGTGCGCCTTACATCAATCACAACCTCTTTAATCTAAAAATGTCTGAACCTCATACTTTATAACGATTCACTTTCTCCTTTACCCTGTCCCTGATATGCTAGTGCATAAATTAATCATACTAAGGATAAGTAATTCATGATTAAAAAAGTCTTCGACAAAACCGCTTCAGATTTACTGCCCTATCGTACTAAAAAACTCATACTCGTACCTTTCGCAAGCATATTGCTGAGTGGCTGTGATGAGATTGCTCAGCGCATCGATAAAATCACAGGGGAGCAAGACAAACAAGTTCGGGCCTTGATTGCGCGCACCAAAGCCCAGATGATTTTTGTTGAAGGCGGCAGCTTCATGATGGGAGATGGCGGTGGGCCCGACGATTTGCCTTGGACCATCGCGACTGATAACAAACCCGCACACAAGGTCACATTAACCAGCTACTCTATGGGTGCTTATGAAGTCAGTTATGGCGATTTTGATTTATACACTGCGGTACATAACCAGCCAAAAGTGATGTGGAACGAATGGGATAGAAAAGAAATCTGGCGAGGCCCCAAATACCCAGCCGGCGTGAGCTGGTATGGCGCAAAGAACTACTGCCTGTGGTTAGCTAAGCTTACAAATTTACCCTTTGACTTACCCACTGAAGCACAGTGGGAGTTTGCTGCACGTAACCGAGGCGAAAACCTGTTTTTTGCAACAGATAATGGAGAAATTAATGAAGGTCGAAATTACGAATTGAATACAGACTACGCTGAACCTTCTGGTACCTACCCTCCAAGCCCGCTTGGCTTTTATGATTTGAGTGGCAATATGATCGAGTGGGTTAACGACTGGTGGGCTGAGGATTATTACCAATACTCTCCTGAACATAACCCCAAAGGACCCAACACAGGCGATAAAAAGGTCATGCGAGGCGGAATGTTTTTAGAATCGCCAAGAGGCAGTAATGTTTTTACACGTCAGGAACTAGACGAACTCAATGTAGCCTACAGAGCAAGCGGCTTTAGATGTGCCTTGAATCAATCACAACCTCTTTAATTTAAAAACGACTAAACCTTTAAACCTAATACTTTATAACTATTCACTTTCTCCTTTACCCTGTCCCTGATATGCTAGCGCATAAATTAATCATACTAAGGATAAGTGATTAATGATTAAAAAAGTCTTCGACAAAACCGCTTTTAATTTACAACCCTATCGGACTAAACAACTCATACTTGTTCCTCTGGCCAGCATGCTGCTGGGTGGGTGTGATGAGATTGGCCAGCGCATCGATAAAATCACAGGGGAGCAAGACAAACAAGTTCAAGCCTTGATTACGCGCACCAAAGCCCAGATGATTTTTGTTGAAGGCGGTAGCTTCATGATGGGAGATGGCGGTGGGCCCGACGATTTGCCTTGGACCATCGCGACTGATAACAAACCCGCACACAAGGTCACATTAACCAGCTACTCTATGGGTGCTTATGAAGTCAGTTATGGGGATTTTGATTTATACACTGCGGTAAATAATCTCCCAAAAGCAGTATGGGGCGAATGGGATAGAAAAGAAATCTGGCGAGGCCCCGAATACCCAGCAGGCGTGAGCTGGTATGGCGCAAAAAACTACTGTCTGTGGTTAGCTAAGCTTACAAATTTACCCTTTGATTTACCGACTGAAGCACAATGGGAATTTGCCGCACGTAACCGAGGGGAGAATATGCCTTTTGCCACTGATACAGGAGTACTAGACCTTGGTGTTAACTTTTCACCTTCGGTTAGCGATGAAAGCTCTGCAATTAGTGGCACGTACCCACCTAACCCGCTTGGCTTTTATGATTTAAGTGGAAATCTCATCGAATGGGTAAACGATTGGTGGGCAGAGGACTACTATCAAAACTCTCCCGAACACAATCCAAAAGGGCCTAGCACTGGCAGTCAAAAAGTTATGCGGGGCGGCATGTTTATTGAGTCACCAAATGGGAGTAATGTATACACACGTCAAGAGTCTGAAGAGCTAGATATTGCCTATCGCGTCACAGGGTTTAGGTGTGCTCTGAATAAATCACTACCACTTTAATCTAAAAATGTCTGAACCTCATACTTTATAACTATTCACTTTCTCCTTTACCCTGTCCCTGATATGCTAGCGCATAAATTAATCATACTAAGGATAAGTAATTAATGATTAAAATCTGCTTTGCAAAAACCGCTTCTAATTTTCAGCCCTATCGTACTAAACAACTCATACTCGTTCCTCTGGCCAGCATGTTGCTGGGTGGCTGTGAGGATCTTGGCCAGCGCATCGACAAAATCACGGGAGAGCAAGACAAACAAGTTCAGGCCTTGATTGCGCGCACCAAAGCCCAGATGATTTTTGTTGAAGGCGGCAGCTTCATGATGGGAGATGGCGGTGGGCCCGACGATTTGCCTTGGACCATCGCGACTGATAACAAACCCGCACACAAGGTCACATTAACCAGCTACTCTATGGGTGCTTATGAAGTCAGTTATGGCGATTTTGATTTATACACTGCAGTAAATAATCAGCCAAAAGTAATGTGGAACGAATGGGATAAAAAAGAAATCTGGCGAGGCCCCAAATACCCAGCCGGCGTGAGCTGGTATGGCGCAAAGAACTACTGCCTGTGGTTAGCTAAGCTTACAAATTTACCCTTTGATTTACCCACTGAAGCACAGTGGGAGTTTGCTGCACGTAACCGAGGGGAGAATATGCCTTTTGCCACTGATACAGGAGTACTAGACCTTGGTGTTAACTTTTCACCTTCGGTTAGCGATGATAGCTCTGCAATCAGCGGGACGTACCCACCGAACCCGCTAGGCTTCTATGATTTAAGTGGCAATATGATCGAGTGGGTTAATGACTGGTGGGCAGAGGATTATTTCCAACATTCTCCTGAACATAACCCCAAAGGACCCAGCACAGGCGATAAAAAGGTCATGCGAGGCGGAATGTTTTTAGAATCGCCAAGAGGCAGTAATGTTTTTACACGTCAGGAACTAGACGAACTCAATGTAGCCTACAGAGCAAGCGGCTTTAGATGTGCCTTGAATCAATCACAACCTCTAGATGGTTAGACACACCTTTAAATTGCTATGCTGTTGCGCTGAATGGTTCTGACTTCACCATTGCTACCTCAACAGAGCCCTCTTTAGCAGATGTAAAAATGGACAGGCACATTTTTGAGGCTCCATTAGCCCCCTCTTTAATTTAAAAAGCCTAAGCCTCAAACCTAATACTTTATAACTATTCACTTTCTCCTTTACCCTGTCCCTGATATGCTAGTGCATAAATTAATCATACTAAGGATAAGTAATTCATGATTAAAAAAGTCTTCGACAAAACCGCTGTTAATTTACAACCCTATCGGACTAAAAAACTCATACTCGTACCTTTCGCAAGCATATTGCTGAGTGGCTGTGAGGATCTTGGCCAGCGCATCGATAAAATCACAGGGGAGCAAGACAAACAAGTTCAAGCCTTGATTACGCGCACTAAAGCCCAAATGATTTTTGTTGAAGGCGGCAGCTTCATGATGGGAGATGGCGGTGGGCCCGACGATTTGCCTTGGACCATCGCGACTGATAACAAACCCGCACACAAGGTCACATTAACCAGCTACTCGATGGGCGCATACGAAGTCAGTTATGGCGATTTTGATTTATACACTGCGGTGCATAACCTACCAAAAGCAGTATGGGGCGAATGGGATAGAAAAGAAATCTGGCGAGGCCCCGAATACCCAGCAGGCGTGAGCTGGTATGGCGCAAAAAACTACTGTCTGTGGTTAGCTAAGCTTACAAATTTACCCTTTGATTTACCGACTGAAGCACAATGGGAATTTGCCGCACGTAACCGAGGGGAGAATATGCCTTTTGCCACTGATACAGGAGTACTAGACCTTGGTGTTAACTTTTCACCTTCGGTTAGCGATGAAAGCTCTGCAATTAGTGGCACGTACCCACCTAACTCGCTTGGCTTTTATGATTTAAGTGGAAATCTCATCGAATGGGTAAACGATTGGTGGGCAGAGGACTACTATCAAAACTCTCCCGAACACAATCCAAAAGGGCCTAGCACTGGCAATCAAAAAGTTATGCGAGGCGGAATGTTTTTAGAATCGCCAAGAGGCAGTAATGTTTTTACACGTCAGGAACTAGACGAACTCAATGTAGCCTACAGAGCAAGCGGCTTTAGATGTGCCTTGAATCAATCACAACCTCTAGATGGTTAGACACACCTTTAAATTACTATGCTGTTGCGCTGAATGGCTCTGACTTCACCATTGCTACCTCAACAGAGCCCTCTTTAGCACTGAATGGCAGCTGGCGCTGCCATGCATCAAACTGGGTCTGTTGAGAAAAATCTAAAATACTATTTAGTTGGTCTAGCCCCTCTTGCTTGGAACAATTTGTCCCCCCTTCCCCCATATGCCGCAGTACCTTGTTGAGTTCATGCCTGCACAATATATGCCTTAATATAACCAAGATGGCATTTTCTCTCTGCTCATTAAACCCTGACCAACTGTAGGAGTCTGTATCAAAATAACTCGCCAGATTACTATTAGCTAAGGCATTTAAAAAAGCACCTTTGGCCTCTGGCGGTGTAAATTTCAGCATTTCTGGATGAGCCACTAACTGATTAGCCAATGTTTTTACTTTAACATGTTGTATTATTTGTTTTCGCCATACCATATCAACTTTTCTGCCTGAGCTATACAAGAACTCCATGGCATTTTTCCCTGTATAAATCTGCAACATAACCGCCTTGTAAAGCACTTCAAACGCCAAAGGCTGAATGAAGCTCAAATAATCATAATCTTCATTTTTCAGCTGGTGATATACAAATTGTACTAATGTTAGCAACTCATCCACACCGACTTCACAGACAAGCTCTCCACCGGCGCCAACGCCCCATACAAGACTGGCTTTTGCTTTGATCTTAAACTTGCCATCTTCGTAGCCAATATAAAAGCCCCATTGTGCGCCTGCGCCTAAAGAGCCTTGCGCTTTGCCACCTATCTTTGCAAGATCACAAAATGCTGGACGCTTTTTCTTTTCTGGATTGTCCCACTGTAAGGCGCCTGCCAATTCACACCCGCCGGATACACCAACAAAAGCTTCTGCACCGCCTTTGACTGGCTCAAACATGCGGTCAGCTTTACGCATTTGCTTTTTCTCCTGCTCACTTAGACCGTTCACCATCATTTTGCCTTGCTTGAGCGAACAGCCCAAATTCACTGATGCTTGTAATTTTGCCCCAGCATAGCCAAACACGGATACGGTTGCACCTAGCCTCATCGCCCCCAAATTAACTTCGCGCTCTTGGGTGCTGTTTTTGAGCGGCATCATAAATGTCATTTCATATCCGCGCTTACTGGGTAAATAGCCACTGAGCTCCGCTTTTGCCTCCCCACGGCAAAGTCTGATTTAAAATCGCCTTGCAAAGCAAACACGCCATCTTTGGGATTAAATGCTGCGGCAATGCTGGCACCATGTGTATAGCGCATCAACCTTGCTTCTGCGCTCGCATCAAAATAATCGCTTTTTTCAAACCCTTTTATACTGAGGTTTTTGTTTAACTCTTTAGCCCAATCGCCCCACACTGCGGTATAGTCATCGAGTAGCTTGTGATCAAACTTAAAACTGGTCTTTAACTTACTTAAGTCATTCTTTAGGGCTTGAGCGAGTTTATCTTTATCAAGCTCTCCTTTGTCATTGCTAAAACGTCGGCCATCGCGAATATCGGTTTTAATTTTATATTTTCGAGTGTGGTTCGCGACTTTATCACTGCGTACATAGGTATATTTATTACCTTTATACCCTATCACTTCTGTGATGCTATTTGCGCTTGGCCCGCTCACTAAAGGCTTTAATGCACTGTTGAGCTCATCTTTGGCTTTAACCAGACTTTCGCTTGGCCCTTGACCAACAACATCTTGACTCTGCCCAGCGATACACTGCTTTAAATTTTCAATTAAGGGGTTAAGCTCGGCTCTTTGCGCATCTAAAATATCCGCCAGTGACTGGGTGACAGCAACAAAACTATGATCCGCAGGGATATAAATAATATCTACAATTTGTTGCTGCTCATTTGACTCAACAACCGAAAATTGAATGCGATGACTTGCGCCATCCGCATTGGCGGTGAGCTGATACTCGCCCTCAATAAGCGGCAAGGCAAGCGTGTACTCATACCCCGTATCAGGCTGATACTCACCATCAACGCGTTCTAACTCTGCGTGCATAGTTCCGGATGTTGGCCCTTGCCAACTAACTTCAACAGAACGACTGTTATAAAACTGACCTTTAACTAGCACATCATAGCCAGTATGTACTTTTATGGTGTCACCGGGTTTAGGTGGCTTTTTAGCGGTAATTTGTGGGTAGTTAAAGCCATATATTCGGCCAGTGTCGAGTGTCCCTGTGTACAGGTCCACCACACTTTCAACGGTTTCACCGGGTCGCATCACATGGTGCGCAAAACGCTTTTTAGTTTGCGCGCTTTGCTTTAAAACCAAGGTTTGCGCGTCTTTTGGCTGACTGATGATCACCGAGGGGGCAATGGTATCTGCATTTTTCGGCTGATTTTCAATGTGCTCTTTTGGCAGTGCGCCAGCGGCGACCGCCGCAGCATCTGATTTAAACATCGCGCTTGTCGGCTTGGCCGGCGCACCTGTTACAGCTTGGGTGGATACGCTCACGGGCGTTTTTTTAATAAACGCATACGTATCCGCTGATTGACTTTGTAACGCGGTACTAATTCGCTGTGTGCTGTTTTTATTAGCACAATACAACTGTTTGTCTGCGTGCAAATCAAATCCGGTATGCCAGTACCTTGCTGAACTTACCGGTACACGTATGTAGTTTGAATAGTGTGGCTTAAGCCCAGTTAAAATATCGCTGGGTACACCTCGCATGGGTAATTCACAATAAGGGGTTGGCGGCGTAGGTTCGGCGCACAATACTGGGTTGTCTTGCGCTGGTAAAAAGGGGGATAAATGTTGCTTGTCTTGTTCGAGTTGCCCCAAAAAGTGCTTCTGTTTTAACAACGTCATAAAAATGCTTCCTTGTAAATTTGCTGCCAAAAAACCTATATGGCTTGGCAGTGTAAAGCACAAAAAAACCTTTTCATAGAGAGGCAACGAGGGCAAAAACACCGACAATTTGCCCCTTTGCAATAATTGTTCAAACCCACGCTTCCCTACTACTTAATTCGTAAGGCCCGCACACCTTGTTACGCAGGTTTGTTAACCTTTAAGGTGCAACAATCTTTTTAAATATTATTTGCTTGCGCTTGTCTCAGCTCATGATTTAGCTGCTCAAAACCAATTTCACTGATTTTTAATACCAAGCTTTGACGCTTAACACTTAACTGCGAAACATGGCGAGAGATCACATCATATACGCGCCACTGACCTTGCGTATCTTGTTTAAACTTAAAGATCAGTTGCGAGTGTTCGCGATTGGGCTTATTTATATCAATGGCCGCCTCTGCAAACTTTCGGCCCTGATTAGTGTGTAAAGACTGCAACGACACATCAGCGCCTCTATAATCCACCAGCACTTGGGCATACATATTTACCAGTTGTGACTCAATCAGCCTTGTAAACTCAGCGGTTTGCTGTCTATCTAAACCGCGAACATGCTTACCTAGTAATTTTAAAGAAGAAAACTCCAAGTCTAAATGCGGTGCAAGCTGTGCGATTACGACTTGCATGGCAAACGTATCTCGTTCGTTGACAGGTAACAGAGCCAGTTGCTCAGTGGCTTGTTTAAACTGTAAGCTCAAATCTTGTGCTAATACATCTAGCTGACTCGCAGGTTGATTATCACTTTGACTGTGTGCAGAAAAACTTAGGCCGAATATCAATACTGCCACTAAGGCAAATGCTGAAAACCAAGTGCGCATTGTGTTGCTCTCTTTTGTTAAGGTGCGATTAAGGTAAGTGTACACCTCCTTTACAGTTAAAAAAGTCAACAAAATAGCAATTGATTGATGCCTATAATGCACAAATTAAAAATTAATAGAAAAACCAGATACTTATATTAATGATGCCATATTAGCACCAATAAATTGCTTTTTAGTTTCTGTTTAGACGCAAAAATACCGCGCACAATAACGCAAATTCTCTATTGAACCACGCGTTATGAAACACTTATCAGGCTTACTTTTATCTTTGGTTATGTCGGGATCAGCCTTGGCTAGCTCACCTCATGGTTACGGAGTACATTATATTCATGGCGAAGGTGATGTACGGGGCGTAAAGCTTGCTTATCAGTACCATACAAAGTCATGGCTGCCCGACAATTGGCATCATGTTGATATGTATTTTGAGTCAAGCGTCAACTTTTGGCGTTTTGGTGACAGCGGCAAGTACGATCAAAACTTGGTCTTAGCCATGTCTCCGGTGATCCGATACCCGGTCATGACACTCTATAACAGACCTTTGTCTATCGAGTTTGGCATTGGCTTGGCACTACTTGAAGATACTGAGTTTGCAGGAAAAAACGTGAGCACTCATTACCAGTTTGAAGACCGGTTAGGGCTCGTTTACAACTTAGGACAGGCCAATATCGCGATGCGATATATTCATTACTCTAATGCTGGCTTTAAAAGCCCAAACCCGGGATTGGACTTTTTATCTCTTTCTTACTCATCCAAATTTTAAACATAAAAAAGCCACAACCTAGGTTGTGGCTTTTTTTATACATGTTCGATTTTAATCACTGGCCGCTTTTGACACGACGCGGTGAGCAAGCAAGATAAAGTATCTTTTACGGCCTGCGCACTAAACTCAATGAGTTCTATGTCAGGTACTTTGATCTGACCTGATTTCACATCAGCTAGGAGCTTTTGCCCCATAAAGCATAAGTGCTGCTGTGCACAGAGATTATTTGCTAGCCAAGCACCACCAATTGACACAACACCAATGTTTGGCGACTTCTCAAACAACAACTCTTGAGGGATTTCACTAAACCCGTTCAAACAGGCTATGCGGCCACAAAAACGTAAGTGCTCTAAATCTGTCACAAACGAGTCGCCGCCAGAGGTGTTTAAAATACAATCAAATCCCTCTGGGCCAATCTCGCGCTTAATTTGGTCGCACACGTTTTCTGACTCACAGTCAAAAGCAAAATCAGCCCCTAACTTACGCAGTCGTTTATGATGCTCTTTTTGTGCAAAAGCAAAGACTTGTGCGCCCTTTTGCTTTGCGTATTGAATGGCAAAATGCGACACGGCACCCTGTGCGCTATTGATGGCGAGAGAGTCACCCTCTTGTAACTTTAACTTTTCGATGGCGAGTAACGCAGCCATACCAGCATTCGGTAAGATCACAGCCACTTCAGGGCTAATATCGGCTGGCAACTCAGAGACTGCGTGATTAGGTACCACGGCAAACTCTTTTAACATGCCTTTTTGTGCCAAGTTCGCATTAAACAACACTCGGGTGCCCGCTTTTGGAAATACCCCTTTACCAGCTTGGATCACAGTACCAACGGCATCCAACCCTAAAATATGCGGATATTCCCATTGGCTAAACCCATCTCTTGCCATTTTTGCATCTAAGTGATTGAGCGCAACATATTCAATGGCCACAAGTAATTCATTACTGCCCGGCTCAGGCATGGCGTGTTCGCTCATTACTAAGTCAAAGTCGAGCCCGTGCGAACGTAATTCAAGGGCTTTCATCTTAGTGTTTTCAATAGACATAGTATGTTGTATCTCCAAAAGTGGCGCTGTTGAAAGTCTTAAATACTTGCAACCAAAGCCTTAGACCATTGTCCGTTTAGTTCACCATATACACCTACCGACGAGCTAAGTAGCATATTTCTCATGGCCATTTGCGATTGTTGCGCTATTAAAACATCTTGTCGCGCATCCAACAACTCAAGATAGCCCAATTGCCCTTCTTTATACCCTGCGGTTGCTTGCTGATAAGCACTTTCGGCTGCAATCACTTGCTCATGTGCATAATTTAGTTGCACTCTAGCTTGTGACAAGGCACGTAATGAATACTCTGCCTGTGCCAAAACATGGGTTAAGGTTTGACGGTAGTCATAGTAGCTCGCCTCGCTCAGCGCCGCTTGCCTGTCTAACTGTGCCAATAATTGTGGGTAGCTAAACAAGGACCAGCTCAACGTGGGGGCTACCTGCCAACTAGATTGGGTATCATTAAAATTAACCCCAGTTGGATTAAGCACCCCAGCAAATGCCGAAAAACTAATGTCTGGATATAGCGCTCGCTCTGCACTTTGCGACAAGTAGCTTTGCTGTTTAAGCTTAGCAATTGCACTTTGTACATCACCGCGTTGCAGCAATGCATCTGATGCCGAATTTACGTTAATGGCAATCGCTAACGCTTCATAACGCGCTTGATCTAATGCATGCAGACCTAGTTTATCAATCGACTTGTTGGTCAACACGGCCAATGTCTGCTCTACTTGAGCCAGTTCTGTGGCAATGTGCGGTAAGCGTTGCTTGTGCTCAAAATATTGCGACTTGGTGCGGTTAAGCTCCAACTCCGTTGCCACGCCTTCTTTAACACGGATCTCAATAATGGCTATCGATTCTTCCAGTGCTGTAAGTTGCGCTTGAGTCAAGGCCTGAGTTTGCTTCAGCGCCTGCCATTGCAGGTAACTCTGGATGGTCGTTGTGACTAGCTCTCCAGCCAGAGCTTGATACTGACCTTGCTGCGCCTCTGCCGCGGATGCTGCTGCATCCGCCAACTTGGCAATACGACCCGATAAATCCACATCCCATGTTATTGCACCGCCACTATTTAGTGATTCATTAATTGGGCCTTGCAGTCCATTCGTAAGTACTGTGGTACCGCGCTGCGCGGCAAGATTAATATTACCTTGTGGTAGACGAGCGCGCTGAGCTTCACTTAACCCCGCCATTGCAGCGCGCAAACGCGCTGCAGAGGCTTTGAGGTTTTGGTTAGCAGACATCACATCCACCACCAGCTGATTTAAGTGCCTGTCCTCAAGTTGCTGCCACCAATTGGCTTCGTCAGAATTCGCAACTGAATTGAGTACCGCAGTGCCGTCAACTTGCGAGTTAAATGCCTGCTGACTTGCAACCACATCTTGCTCGTAGGAGGTGCTTGTACATCCCACCATTGCAGCAACAGCCAGACTTAAAATAGACAGTTTAATAATGCGCATGTTTATTGCTCCTTTGGCGTTACTAGACGATAAAATACAGGTGTAAATAGTAAGCCAAACACGGTTACCCCTATCATGCCGAAAAATACTGCGTTACCCATGGCTTGACGCATTTCTGCACCCGCGCCTGATGCCAATACCAGCGGGATAACACCTGCGGTAAACGCGATTGAGGTCATCAAAATTGGACGTAATCTTAGTCGACATGCTTCAATTATGGCCTCTAAATGTGTCGCACCTTGTACGTGCTTGTCTCTAGCAAACTCCACCATCAAGATGGCGTTTTTCGATGCCAATGCCACCAATACAATCAAGGCAATTTGCGTAAAGATATTGTTGTCACCACCTAGCATATACACACCAGCAAGTGCAGAGAATATCGTCATCGGTACGATTAAAATAATCGCCAGTGGTAAACGTAAGCTCTCGTACTGCGCCGCAAGTACCATGAAGACTAAAACCACAACCAATGGGAACACATACACCATAGTATTACCTGCCAAAATCTGCTGGTACGTGACTTCAGTCCACTCGTACGCCATGCCTTCAGGTAAAGTATTTGCCAGTACTTTTTCAATGGCTTGCTGCGCTTGATCTGAGCTGTAACCCGGCGCTGGGCTGCCGTTTAACTCTGCTGTGACATAACCGTTATAGTGCATCACACGATCCGGGCCAGTGGTTGCTTCAACGGTAACAACTGAACCCAGTGGCACCATGTTGCCCGCGGCATTGCGCACTTTCAGGTTATTAATTTGCTCTTTTTTCGCTCTAAATTCGGCATCTGCTTGCGCTTTCACTTGGTAAGTGCGGCCAAATAAGTTGAAGTCATTGACATAAACAGAGCCTAAATAAACTTGTAAAGCATCAAATACTTCCTGCAATGGAATACCTTGAATAAGCGCCTGCTCGCGGTCGATATTAATGTCCATTTGCGGCACTTGCACTCTAAAGCTGGAATAAAGGCCGGTCAGTGCTGGATCTTGCTGCGCCGCACCTATGGTCGATTGTAGCGCTGCAAACAATGCTTCAAACCCTTGGTTACCTCTGTCTTGAATTTGCAGTTTAAAACCACCGGTTGTGCCCAAGCCTAAAATTGGCGGCGGCGGGAATACCGCAACAAATGCCTCATCAATGGCTGCAAAGCGCATATTAAGCTGCATCGCAATTGCCTGCGCTGACAAGCTTGGGTCGTTTCTGTCTGCAAAGTCATCCAGTGGCGTAAACACAATGCCGCTGTTAGTGCTATTGGTAAATCCGTTTACAGATAAACCTGGGAATGCAACCGTGTGTGCAACACCCGGTACTTGCAGAGCAATTTCTTGCATCTGTTTAATCACTTCTTCAGTGCGGTCTAAGCTTGCAGCATCTGGTAATTGCGCCACGGCAACCAGGTATTGCTTGTCTTGCTGCGGAATAAAGCCACCCGGTACAGACTGGAACAAGCCAATGGTTGAGCCAACAAGTGCAAGGTAAACCACACCAACAACCACACTCATACGGATTAGCTTTTTAACGATGGCTTCGTAGCCTTTTGCACCTTTATCAAATAAGCGATTGAATGGCTTAAATAACCATGCGCCAAAAAGCTTATCTAGAATGCGTGTTAATCTGTCTTTTGGCGCATCGTGCGATTTTAATAAAATAGCGGATAGCGCAGGTGAAAGCGTCAGTGAGTTAAATGCTGAGATCAGCGTCGAAATCGTAATTGTAAGCGCAAATTGCTTGTAGAACTGACCCGATAAACCCGTAATAAAGGCCGTTGGAATAAATACTGCGCACAGTACAAATGCAATCGCGATAATTGGGCCTGTCACTTCCGTCATGGCAATTTTAGTGGCTTCGTATGGACTATGGCCATCTGCAATATTGCGCTCTACGTTTTCCACAACCACGATGGCATCATCCACAACAATACCGATTGCGAGTACTAGACCAAATAAAGATAAGGTATTAATTGAGACGCCTAACATTTGCATCACGGCAAACGTACCAATCAAAGATACCGGCACCGCAATCAATGGAATAATAGATGCGCGCCATGTTTGCAAGAACACCACAACCACTACAACTACCAATAAAATTGCTTCCATCAAGGTCATGATAACCGCGTCAATTGAACCGCGAACAAAAACAGTTGGGTCGTAAGCGATTTCATAAGTCATCCCCGCTGGGAATGTTTTCTCAAGACGTGCCATGGTTTCACGCACATCATCAGACAGTTCAATGGCGTTAGTGCCCGGACGCTGGAAAATCGGCATTGCAAGGGCTGGCTGGTTATCAAGCATTGCACGCAGTGCATAGTTTTCTTGTCCAAGTTCAACTCGAGCAATGTCTTTCAAGCGTGTCAGTGCGCCATTATCGCCCACTTTAATGATCACACTTTCAAACTCTTCAATGCTCTCTAAACGGCCTTTTACATTTAACAAAATTTGAAATTGGTTTTCTTCAGGTGTTGGTTGTGCACCCAATGAACCTGCTGCAACTTGTTGGTTTTGCGTACGCAGTGCATTGACCACATCTGACGCCGTTAAGTTACGTGCAGCCAAAGCGTCTGGGTCTAGCCAAACACGCATTGAATACTTTGCACCACCAAATAGCTGCAAATCACCCACACCCGGTAAGCGTTTGAGCTCATCTTTGATGTATAAGTCAGCGTAGTTTGCCATGTAAGCAGTATCTTGCTCACCATTGGGTGATACCAAGTGCACAACCAATGCAAGGTTGGGTGATGACTTTTGAGCTGTGACACCTAAGCGCTGCACCTCTTGCGGCAAACGCGGTAATGCATTGTTCACACGGTTTTGCACCTGTACCTGCGCTTGGTCAAGATCAGTACCTAGTGCAAACGTGACAGTCAACGTTAAACGCCCATCACTGGTAGCTTGCGAGCCGTGATACAACATATTCTCAAGGCCATTGAGCTCTTGCTCAAGTGGCGTTGCCACAGTCTCTGCGATGACTTTTGGGTTAGCACCCGGGTATGTCGCGTTAACAACAACTGTAGGCGGCACAACTTCTGGGTATTCACTGACCGGCAGTTGAAACAATGAGATAGCACCTGTGATGATAAAAATCATCGACAGCATGGCCGCAAAAATGGGCCTATTGATAAAAAAGTGGGAAAATTTCATAACGCTCTCTTAGTTTGCCGCACTGAGTAATAAAGAAGAGTCAGACTGTTTTAAAACAAACTGTGTATTTTCAAAGGCTAAACTGACAGAATTCGGGGTAATTGGCATACCTGGACCGACACGCGCAGGACCATTAACAGCAATGCGATCGCCCTCTTCTAAGCCCGATTTAATGGCACGAAACGCACCGTAGCGCTCGCCAAGCTCAACCAATCTGTACTGCAAGACATTGTTTTCATCGATGGTCAGGACAAAACGGTTTTTAAGATCTGTACCAATTGCACGCTCAGGCACAATGGCCATTTGCTGTGCATTTTGCGCACCGATTGAAACGCGAGCAAATGCGCCCGGCTTTAAGTGATGCTGCTGTGCATCAAATACTGCACGCACTCGCAATGTGCCAGTGTTGGGATTAATTTCGTTATCGATAAAATCAAGTTTACCTGCTACTTGTTTGGTCTCGCCCAAGCGCTGAAGCTGTACTGTGATCTGATCTTGTACAGATACACCAGCAAATTGGCGGCTCCATGTGCGCTCATCCACATCAAAATAGGCGTAAATTTCATCGTCAGAAACAATGGTCGTCAGCTCAGTTTCACCCGCTTTAACATAGTTACCTGTAGTGACGACTGCACGAGAAATAGTGCCGCTGATAGGCGCGGATACTTGGCTGAACTCTAAATCTAACTGCGCGCTTTGCAGACGTGCCTCAATGGCATTTTTGTTTGCAATCGCACTGCGAAGGGTTGCACTACGCTGTTCTGCTTCTTCTGTTGAAATGGCATTTTGTGCTACCAAACGATTTGCACGCGCGGCTTCACCTCGCGCTTGCTCTAAGCTTGCCTCAGCACTTTTTAACTGAGCGTTTAAAGTATCAATCTGAGCTTGGAAAGGTCTTGGGTCAAGGCTAAATAATAACTGACCTTTGTTGACGCGTTCACCCTCGGTGAATGCCATACGTTCAATTTGACCGGATACACGTGGTTTAAGTAAAACGCGTTCAGGCGCTTCTAAACGCGTGGTAAATGTGTGCCAAGATTGAACTTGTTCAAGCTCAACGCTTGCTACGTCAATAGTTAAAGGAGGCGGCTGTTGTCCTTGCTGTGCATTGGATTGACCACATCCACTTAAAACAAGGGCAAGGGCCACAGCACTGAGTGTAAAACCTAACTTTTTCATTTGTTGCTCCGCAGAAAATTAATATGCGGACATCGTACGCCTGTTATTAATGACGAAAAACAGTAGTTTTTTAAAAACATTAATGCCAGAATGGCACCAATAAACATTTATAGTGATGCCAAATATGGATACAACCAGTCGATTGATCATGTTGTTAGAAGTCGTTGAGCAAGGCTCTTTTTCAAAAGCGGCCGAAGTCAGAAACATAGATCGCTCAGTTATATCTAAACAAATCAGTAAATTAGAAGAGGAGCTTGGTGTACGTCTGCTCAACCGGACTACCCGCTCGTTTTCATTAACTGCCGCTGGCGCTGAAATGGTTAAAAAAGCAGCTGAGCTGAGAGTGTTGCTACAAGACACAGTGCAAATGGCAGAGAACTATCACCAAGAAGCCCGAGGTTTATTGCGTATCACCTCATCAAGTTACATCGGTAAATACTACCTGCTGCCGGTGATCAATGATTTCCAAAAACGTTTTCCGCAAGTCACCATAGAGTTAAGATTAGATGACCGCGTCATCGATATGGTATCCGAAGGCTTTGATCTGGCGTTTCGCGTTGGTGAACCGAGAGACTCGTCATTGATCGCACGTAAAGTGGCGCGAAACCGTATGTTAATTTTAGCCACACCACAGTTTATCGAGACCTATGGTGAGCCAAAAGACATGTCTGATTTGGCTGAGCTGCCAGCTGCTGCATACTCAAGTAACCACATCCGTTTTGAGTCTATCAGCTACATTGATGATAAAGGCAAACCTCAAGAGCAGCCTATTACGCCGGTGTTTAAATCTAACGATGGTGAAGCATTACTTGAAAAAGTGCTCTCGCATACTGCGTTTTGCACTGCGCCTGCCTTTTTCTTTGCCGATCATATCGATCACGCGCAGCTAGTACCTATGCTGACACATGTGAATTTACCTGACTACAGCGCCATGTATGCCGTTTATCCGCACCGCGATTTACCGGTCAGGACGCGATTATTTTTAGATGCTGCACGACATTATATCGGCGAAGCAGTGCCTCGTTGGGAGCACAATATCCCGGGTCTAGATAAGATGTATTTGCCGAAATAACCGAGTCAGAAAGCGAGTAACCCACTTTAAGAGTTTGATATAAACTACCGCTTTCTGACAAACGTATTTTGGCATATGCCATTTTCAAACAATTCACTTTCTGTGCAACTGAAATGAAGTGGCTCGGCTAACTCACCGAATAGACTCACCCCGCCCCCCAATATGATAGGAATAGTTGTAATGATCATCTTGTCAATCAAGTCTGATTTTAAAAAGCTTTGAATTGTAACGCCACCGTCTATATACAAATCTAAAAACCCTTGCGCATTCAATTTATCTACCAACTGGAGCAACCCTCCACTGACTAGCTTTACTTTGTCTTCATAACCTGAGGGAACACACTGCATGGTATTGCTCAAAACAAACACCGGCTTTGTATAAGGCCAATCGCAATCAAAGCCGCAAACTAACTCAAAAGTATTTCTGCCCATCACTAACCCGTCAATGGCAGCAATGTGATTGTCATACCCCAAATCCAGTTCTTGGGTGCCAGGAATTGAATGTAGCCACTCAATTGCGTTGTTTTTATCTGCAATATAACCGTCCAAGCTTGTTGCAATAAATACGATGTTCGCCATGACATCCTCATAGTTGATTTAAATAATAACTCCATTATTCTACGATGTAGAATATATAAATCAAATTAAGAATTCATAATGAGCAATACAGCCAAAAAACGCGGCCGTCCCCAAAAATCCCAAAGTGCACTAAGTAAAGCAGCTATCATTCGTGCCGCAAAAAACTTGATGGCAACAACAGGTAATATTCCCAGTATCCGCAAGCTATCAGCACAACTTGGGGTCGATGCGATGGCGATTTACCATTACTTTAAAAACAAAGATACCTTGTTAAAAGCCATTACCACCTCGCTAATTGAAGATATTTATACACCGCAAAACACAGAAGATTGGCAACAGGAGCTCAGTGCCCTATGCAAAAGTTACCTTGCGATACTGAGCCAGTATGATGGACTATTACACACTTTACTGAGCATGAAATCTGACAGCCCCGCAGAGGTCTTTATTAGCCGGTTTGAGCAAATTATCAGTGTCTTAGAACTAGATAGCAGCCAGTCTGAAGTTTTCTTACATCTGTTAGTAGACTACCTCCATGGGTTTTCACTGGCTATGAGCTGCGACAAAGGGAACACACTGAAAATTGATGGCATTGACAAACAGCTGGCATTTATTTGCCACTACTACCAACACTTAAAATCATGAGTCCTATGACTTTAATACACTTTTTAAAAAATAAGTGACTGATGTAAGCAAGCTTAACCGCTCACTTCTATTTTAAGACCGCTTAACTAGACAGCCACCCGCTTGGCACCTTTCCCATACTCAATATAACCAAGTACTTACAATAACAAAAAAAGGAAAATGCCATGAAAAGAATGAAACTAATAAATCACATAAAAACCATATCTATCACTATGGCCACGGCATTGTTGCTCACAGGCCCATGTGCCAATGCCAATGTAAATCTAGACCATAATGAAGGCGACAATCGCTTATCGCAATTACTAACAGACATTGAACAAGTACGAACTGTGCACAACATACCCGCTATAGGTGTCGCAATTGTTCAGCAAGGGCAATCTCCGATTACTCAAGGCTTTGGCTACGCCAACAAAGAAACAAATGAGCTAGCCACTGATAGACACTTATTTAGATTTGGTTCTGTCACCAAATTACTGCCCGGTATTGCAATTTTACAACTGCAATCCAAAGGCCTACTAGCACTTGATGACAGATTAAAAGATATTGCACCGAGTATTCAATTTAAAAACAAATGGCATAAAACCCACCCAATCCAAGTTCAGCACTTATTAGAGCATACCACAGGCTGGGACAGTCACGTGGCGGAGCAAAAAGCGCTAAATGATGACTCCATATCACTTGAGCAAGTGTTAACGCTTTACCCTGAAAGCCGAACAAGCCGCTGGGCACCAGGCACGAGAGTAGCATATAGTAATACAGGGCCAACCGTTGCCGCGAGAGTAGTTGAAGTTTTAACAGGCATGCGTTTTTCGGACTATGTTAATGAATATATATTTTCGCCACTATCAATGAAAAATAGCTCATTACTTAAACCTAAGAACTGGAATGAATTAGGCGCAATACCCTACTTAAACAATAACCTTCCTGTAGGCTACGAATATATGGCAACACGACCTGCCTCTTCTTTAACAGCTTCAATGCAAGATATATCAAAACTACTTATGCTATTTTTGCAACCTGAACAATCCGGAGTGCTCTCTCCCGCATCAGTATCTCGAATGCAAAAAATAGAAACAGAATTAGGAGTTAGTCTAGGTTTAAAATCATTTAAAGGGTTTTCACACAGTAAAGACATAATTAAGGGACAAACACTCTACGGTCACAACGGCGGGCTTCCAGGGGTAGTGAGTACTTTTAGATACCAGCCTCAGTTACAAGTGGGTTTTGCTATTGCCATGACAAAACAAAATGGCCCAGCATACCGAAAAGTAAAAGAGTTAATCACTGAATACTTACAACTACCAGAAAAAGTGAATCATGAGCCAAATTTACCTTTGAGTTATCATTTTTCCAACGCCAGTGGCCTATACACGCAACTTAATACAAGTATGAGTTTAGGCGATATCGTCGCCTATTTTAGCAATGCCGTGATTGTAACGACTCACAAAGAGCAACTATCATTTAAATGGCTATTAGGAGGCTATCAATTAAACTATTTTCAACAAGATGAGCAGCCTATACTTTATAACAAATATGGTGCAGCACAAGTTGCTTTTGCAGAAGATCCAATTGCAGGAAATGTGCTCGTTCGCAACTCTAAAATATACAAAAAGACACCAGCATGGGTATTCTATGCAAAGTTAGTATCACTCGCTTTAAGCGTGATTATTGTGCTTTCTAGCGTACTATGTCTGGTTTGTTCCTTACTAGTTAGTGTAGTAAAAAAACTATTAGGTAAGCCAAAATCGGCCTTTATAATTTGGAAAGCGTTAGCACTTTCTGCCTCTTTCATCGTTACGCTTACAGCGCTTCCTTTTATACTGTTAAGTGACTATATGTTACTAAATAATATGAGTTGGGTTTCACCTCTAGTGCAAGTTTGCTCAATATTATATCCCCTATTCGGTTTTGCTGCGGCAGCTTTTTGTTTATGCCAGTGGAAAAAAAGCATCAAAAGCTTTATAAATTATTACTTGGCTAGTATAGTAGCATCTCACTGTTTTTTATCTTTATTTTTAATAGGTTATAAATTAATAGGTGTCCAATTGGCATCTTAAAGCACTCATTGATATGGGCGTAAATTCGCCCAAACTTGCACTCACAAGTCTGGCTTTAAACAAAAACAACTATAAAAACTAATTACAGGCGCTTTCTATGTACTTTTTCCCACGAACATCTATTTTTTGGTTATATCATTTTTCCGCACTCATTATGATCATTAGTGTTGATTTGATCACCAGTATCGAGCATGGGAAAATTAATATGCATGTTTTAAAAGTATCTATGCTGTTTGCCTTTTTCTTTACTATTTCTACTCTCATATTTAGATATATATTCAACAATCGTGATTGGATCTCAGTACAATATCAAAAACAAATACCCAGATTATTAATCGCAGGAACAGTGTTATCTATTTTAGTTACTTTTTCGATAGTTACAGTCTGCTATTACGTCGATTTTTATAACTCTATTTATCTTCGCTATATTGGTGAAAATGTGTCATTGATTAATGCGTACACATCCAGCTTTATGTTAAGGCAATGCTTACAAACTCAATTATTTATTTGCTCTTGGATTTTTATTTATACAAGTATTACTCACCAAAAAAGAGCAATATCTGCAAAGCTACAAAGCTTGCAATTTGAAAACTCACTAAAGTCTGCACAATTAGAAAATTTAAACACGCAACTAAACCCTCATTTTTTGTTTAATACATTAAACAACATTCGCTTTATGATAGCCGAGTCAGTCGAAACGGCCGATGATATGATGGTCACTTTGTCCGAGCTGTTACGTTATGCACTGGAAATTACACAACAAGATAAAGTATCTCTTAACAGTGAGATTCAAATGCTAAATAAATACATGCAACTAATCAAAATACAGTACGAAGAAAAATTAATTTATTATACTGAGATTCAGAGTGGCCTATCAGAATATCAAGTACCGCCAATGATGCTACAGCTATTGGCTGAAAATGCAGTTAAGTACGGCATAGAAAGCTCAAAAACTGCTGGGAAAATCAACTTATCAATTACTCAATCGAAACAAAATTTAATTCTTCGACTGTCTAATACAATCCCTAAAGATATCAATACTACAACAACTAGCACGCAGATTGGCCTAGCAAATATTAGAGAGCGGTTATCACTACTTTATGGCCCTACAGGCTCCCTTGAAACACAGCTTAACGATAAGCAATTTATCGCGACTTTAACTTTGCCTAAGGAAGTGACATGTTAACAGCAGTTGTTATTGAAGATTCGAGGTTAGCCCGCAATGGCTTGATGCGTTTACTGGAGCCCTACACAGAAATAGACGTTATTGGTAGTGCAGATTGTGTTGCTAATGCATTAGAGTTGGTCAAAAGCTTTAGGCCTGAAGTACTCTTTTTAGATATCCATATGCCTGGAGAGAGTGGCTTCGATTTACTAGAACAGTTAGATTATTCTCCAAAAGTTATTTTTACAACAGCTTACAATGAGCATGCATTGAGGTCATTTGATTATAACGTTGTTGATTACTTATTAAAGCCAATTAATAAATCTCGGTTATGTGATGCTATTACCAAATTGACAGCATCAGACGTGGAGACACCTTCTGAAACTTTTCAAGAGCCAGAAATTGCGACCATGACTATGCAAAGTAAAGTATTTATTAAAGATGGTGGGCAATGTTATTTACTTCCGATAAAAGAGATTGATTATTTTGAAAGCTGTAAAAACTACACACGAGTTTTCTTTTCTAATAAAAATGCGTATATAAAAAAACCACTGAACAGTGTATTAAAACGCTTACCTGAATCAGACTTTTTTCAAGCGAACCGCCAACAGATCATAAATCTAAACTCAGTGACTAACACTGATTTAGGAGTTGGTGACACATGTGAAGTAACGCTTAATCATTGCACCTCAATTTCAGTTTCTAGGCGCAACTTACAAATAATGAAGGCTAAATTAGGTTTCTAATTTTAAGAAACTCTTTTTTCTCAACTTATGCTGGAAACTTATTTCATCTTGTACACCTATTTAACAATGTCTAAAAAGCGGATGCTATTCAATCAGCACAATTTCTTTTTTCTGAGAGATGCGCTTAACAAACAACCACTGAGTGTCACTGATATCTGAAATCGACGTAATACCGTTATCGACTTGCTTAAGCACTTGGTAGGCATGTTCTTTTAAATTATAACGCCACAACAAATTACCTTTTGTCAGCCCATATAGACGACCATCTCGCTCAACAAAGCCGGCCTTATGCGTATGCTGATTTAATAGCGCCAAAGCCACCACTTGGCCCTGATTTAAATGCCAAAATTGACCATTTGAATCTTGATAAACTAGCTCATGAGGCTTCAATAGCACTGCATCTTGTATTGCTACTTTAAGCAAATCCTCAATTTCCCCGTCTTCATTTCGAGTTGATAGGTGTACTATTGCCTCTTCCTCATAAGCCAATAAAGTATGCGTAGGCAGGTTCGACTGATATACACCGACTAACCTGTGCCCAGATAACAAGCTTTCATAATTTCCAGTTAAGTCATAGAGGTACAGCCCTTGGTTAGTCGCAACATATAACTTATTTTCATTAGCGCGCCACTCCACAGACAATGGATATTCAGCACCATTAAATTGTGTCAATCGCCTTGGCTCTCCTCCACTCGACAACCAAACTTGTTTTCTTCCTGAACGCTCAGAGATAAATGCGAGGTGTGCCGTGTTTTGACTCCATTTCCCTTGTTCTTCTCGCCTTATAGAGCGAACACTGGGTTTTGACTCACCCAGCACTTGGCCATCAACATAAGGCATAGTAATTAAGTCCGAATCGTAAGTACCATAAGTGCCAACTATCACATTGCTATGTGGGTGAAAATTAATACTATAAATATCCTGATAAAGGGGTAAAGTGATAGGCTTTACACTGCCATCAAAGTCCAGTTCAAACAAGGATTTACCACTACCATAAAGCAGCCTTTTTGAATCAGGGTCAAAATTGGGATAAATACGTGAACTGCCATCAAATGACGCGGGAAAATCAATGATATTTTGCGCCACAAGCTCACCGGTGGGTTTTAGCAAGCTCAATACTTGCCCACCTTCTTTGTTAAACCCTATCACGGCCAATAATTGATGAGTGGGTGAATACCTTAATACATACAAATGTAAGTTTTTATCTTCAAACAGCGTGGCGACTTGATGGTTATTTATATTGTGCAACGCAACACGTAACTGATTGTTTTGCAGTTCAAGTGTGGCAAATGAACCTTCAGTTAACCACTGTGGGTGATACATTTTGGTCGGCTTACATGCTTTTAGTACATGAGGTGTTTGCGGACTTTTCAAGGCTTCAGCAAAATTGATTGCCACCAAATCCCAGCAATTTTTTTCAGTGCTTTGGTATTCAATGGGCTCGTGCTCACATGCTCGGTTTTGCAAAAAACCCAGCTTTTCTCCATCTCGTGAAAACGTGAACCCCGTGAATTTAGCCCCGCTCAGTGTCAGCTTCATTGATTGCTCACTTGCAAGATTTTTAGCCCACAGCTCACTCTCGCAATACGTCAGGTGACGGTAAAATACCAAGTATTTACCATCAGGTGAAAATACCCCCGCGCCTTCTTGTACATCACTTGCAGTCAAAGAAGTTAACTGTGTAAACTCGGGCGCTTCGCTCTGCGGCTTTGCAAAATAAAACACACCAATCAAGCTGAGCATAAACAATACGATTGCCAAAAAAAGTACAGGCTTTGTGGCTTTCTTGGCATGTGTATGCGCCTTTATTACTGGCTTGGTTTGTTGTTCGCTCCATAAAACTTCAGCTTCTAAGCTATAGCCTTGCTTTGAGTGCGTTTTAATGATGGCCTGCGCTTTACCGTCATCGCCAAGTGCCTTTCGCAGTTCAGCAATAGCACGCTGTAGCGAATTAGGTGACACAACGACGCTGTTCCAAACCTCGTCAATCATCTCATCATGGCTGACCACTTGCCCCTGTCTTTTGGCCAAGCAATATAAAACCGCAATCACTTTAGGCGGCAAGATCTGCGGTTGGTTTTTATAGGTGATTTGATTTCTCGCGGTATCAATAACTCGCTCGTTTATTATTATTTTTTGTCGCACGTATTTTAGCCTAGCTTTTCTTATCGGTGCTCACATATACCCATAGTAAAACACAAATAAGTAATAATTTCATAAAGATATCAAGAAAATTTCAGGTCGATTTCATGTTTCCCTTGCTCAGTTTGTCACACTGTAGCCTCAAATATCACAATAATAATTCAGGAGCGTAACATGCAATTTGTATGGTACATATTAATTTTCATCGCGACTTTTTGTACACAAGCTAGCGTAAAACCAATCACAGAAACACCACTTATCGTTGGCAAAGCGCTCAGTATTTCCTCCAAATATATAAAAGAAACACCGAACTTTGATGTGTATTTACCCTCGGACTATCACACCACATCTGAAAAACGTACCTACCCACTGGTTGTTACGCTCGATGGTTGGCTAGTCTCTGAGGCAACAAATGGTATTTTAAGCCACCTCGGCGACACAGCTTCCATGCCCCAAGCCATTATAGTATCCATTCACTCCCATAATAGGTTTGCATGGGGACCTGAATTGTATGTAAGTAACAGCGGTTGGCAGGGGGAAAAGTCAGACCGCTTGGAAGGCTTTTCACAAGGACGCTCGCAGGACATGATTAACTACTTGCAAAAAGAGCTGTTTCCATTTTTAAAAAGTCAGTACCGCATCAATGATTTCCGTATTTTCATCGGTGCATCGCCAACAGCAGCTTTTGGTCTGCATACCTTAAATGTAGCGCCTAATCTATTCAACGCACATTTCCTATTTGCTGCAACCGATGTACTGGGATTGGGCTATACACCTGAGACCACTATGATTGATGCAATCGCTAAAAGCTTCGAGAAGACCTCCGACAGAAGCGGTTTTCTCTATGTCGCGTCAGCAAGGCGAGAAGCTGAGAGAAACCCAGTTAGGTACACGCTTGCCAAACAGCTTCGAGCAGCGCTCGCCCCTTATTCAAACACATTTAAGTTAAAAGTCGAACACATTGATGATTATGGTCACTACCCCATGATAGTGCCCGGCTTATTAAACGCCATCGGCTTTGTATTTCCGCGTAAAGACTGGGATATAGGCGCTAAGTTCATCGAGTTCACAAATAACGGGAATCAAACACTGACAGATATCCTCGCGCATTATCAAATACTTAGCAAACAAGTGGGGTTTGATGTCTACCCCAACTTAAACCTAAACAATAATGCAGCCTGTATTCGTGCTATCGCTCAGCGCTTACGAGCTCAAGGTCGCTATGGTGAAGCTGATGCGTTATTTAATTATTGGATATTACACTCGCCAAGCTCTGCGTCAGCTGTCGCTGGACTCGCCGTCAGCAAAGAGCTGCAAGGTGAAGAAAAAGAGGCGCTGACACTCTATCGTAAAGCGTTAAAGCTAACTGTTCCTGAAAATACCAGAAGAAAGGAGTGGTTAACGGGTAAGATAGAGACACTGACAAAAAAGTAAATTCTGCCCCTCATATAATGAGTGTGTAACCCATGAGGACCTGTTCCGTCAGGTCCTATTTACGCGCTTAATTACACTTATAACCATTTATCGAAACAGGGCAAGAATAGTTCGGGTCAGAAATTGGCCCACATCCCATCGCAGAAATGCCCCCTGCTATTTGGCGTGTTTTTTCTTGATTTAATGAAGCCATTGTCTGAGAAAGGTTTTTTACGCTCTTTTTGTTCATTTTTAATTTCATAGTTATATCCTTTACTTTGTTGAGCCATAATTGGCAAAAACAGTGTGTCGTTAATTTGCACAAGCAGGCACTATACAATCGTCTAATAAATAAACAAATTCAAAAACCGTCATATAGCCATACTCTTCATTTATTGATATAACATAACAATTACCGATTGATAAAGGACGCTATCATGGTCATGCAACACACACCTATGCCAAGTTATGGTCGGATACCGCTCCTAGACACTATTCGCGGTTTTGCCTTATGCGGCATCATATTTGCTAATTTAATGAGCTTTTTTGGGTTTTATTCATTAAATTATGCGCAAATAAGCCAGCTTCCTTTTGCTGACAGAGCCACGTTATTTGCTATTGATTGGCTGGTTGAGGGTAAATTTTATACCGTGTTCGCCATATTGTTTGGCGCAGGATTTGCGCTATTACATGAACAAAAGCAAGGCGCTGATTTTGCTTCGTATTGGCGCAGGAGAATGGGTGTTTTATTGTTCATTGGCCTCATCCACATGTTTTTTATCTGGCATGGCGATATTCTTGTTTTGTATAGCCTTTTAGGCATGACATTGCCTTGGTTTATACGCTTGTCTGCACCTCGCTTACTTTTTATCGCCCTCACGCTCCTGTTTATACCTTTACTCATTCACCTTATGGCCATGATCAGCAAAGATACCAGCTTTTGGTCAGCTCTAAAATTGATTGCGCTAAGTTTAAAATCAAATCTCGGGTATGAGCATACCAGCTTACTAAGCATGCGCACCTCAACCGAATTTATGGACGTATTTGTTGCAAACATTTATAGCGCGATCCCAAGACCCATGTCTTATCTTATTACGGGAAGGCCCTTTCAAGTTCTAGGACAATTTTTGCTTGGAATTTATTTTGTCAAAACGTTTATGAAACAGGGTCGTATCAACATCGTTATTTCGTGGCAGGCCATTGCTTTTTTAGCGCTTACAGGACTTTTACTGAATTTAGTGTACGCCGTTATCAAAGCCATGACAGGCAGCCCGTTTTCTCTTAACTTAATTGGTTTTATGCAAGGTGTATGTTACCACCTAGGCTGCCTACTCTTAGCATTAACGTACCTTGCTTGCATCGTCAAATTCATCGATAAATGCCACAGCAAGGTTGCACTTGGGCTTAATACTTTGGGACGTATGTCACTCACCATGTACTTAATGCAAACCACGTTCTGCGTCATGCTGTTTTATGGGTATGGCTTAGCACTGATGAATACGTTGCCATTTTATTTGATTGGTGTATTTGGTGCTGTCATTTTAGCTGCGCAAATATCTTTTGGGCTGTGGTGGCTTAATCAATTTCGACAAGGGCCGGTAGAGATGATGTGGAGAAAGGCGTTTTAAATATGTAAAAAAGGGCCAGTAAGCCAGCCCTTTTGGTCGATTCAAGAGGAGGTTATTTACACTCGCCTAGGTGTTTCCATACTGCCCAACGGCTAGAATATTGCGCGGGGTTTTGATTACGAGTCCACCACTTCGCTTGATATAACTGTCCATCAAGGCTGGCTTGCTTACCAGAGGTATACACACTACTTGCCTGCCATGCTGGTACATCACAGCTCGGTTTACTGCCATTCACTTTAAAGCGATTTGTCGAAGACTGTGTACTCAAGCCTTGTGCATCCGTTGCAATGGCAAATACACTGTAACTACCCGCCGATGTGGTCTTAAAGTTTGCACTGTATGGCGCTACACTTGATACCGCCACTTGCTTGCCATTCACAAAGTAAGTAATTTGCTTTAAATCATTGTCTTTGTCACTGGCGACAACTGACAGTGCAACTTGCTCACCAACATTAAATGTACTGCCATTTGCAGGGCTCGTTAAGCGCACACTTGGGGCTTCTGGTGTTGGCTGTGGCTCAGCATTTGTTACCGTAATGGTACGACTCACAGTCGTGGATTGTGCCTCATCATTATCATATGCAACCGCTGATAATTGATAGGTGCCTACTTCAAGTGGTTGATAGTTAAATGCATAAGGAGTGCGCGTTAGCTCAGTTAGCGCTTGACCATTGACACTCACTGCAACTTTAGCAATCTCTCCATCGCTGTCATTGGCAGCAAATCGCACCGACACTGACTCACCTAATTCAATCGCTACATTACTTGATGGTGATGTAACTGAAAGACTTGGCGCTTGGTTTGGCTTATCAGCCACACCGCCACACTCTAGCCCTTTTTTCCAAACGCCCCAAGAGCCTGAATTGCTGGCTGGACTTTGGTCTCGGTTCCACCACTTCGCCTCGTATTCAAAGCCATCAAATGCGACTTTGTTACCTTGGGTATAAACTTTCCCACCTTGCCAAGGCGCTGTTTGGCATTGGCTTGGGTCGATCAGGCTAAATGACACGGGCGCTGCATCTGTTGACAAACCTTCATCGTCGGTCACTTTGGCTGTCACCGTATATACACCTGTTTTATCTGTGTTAAATTGAGTCTCAAACGGCGCTTGTAGATCGGTATTATATAGTACCCCATTGACGAAGAACTCGACCTTCTCGACCGCTCCATACTCATCTTTAGCATCGGCTTTAAATGTGACGTCACTGCCTATCAGGTAACGTCCATTACTATCTGGGCTAGTAAGTGAGATGGTCGGCGCTTTATTTTCAGTACAAGCAAAAACACCTACCGCTTTAAACGCTTCTCCCACTGCTTTAGTATCGTAGCCCAAGTCAGCCGCAGCATCTGTTACGCCGCAAGCAAGCGATTCAAACTTACCATTGTAAACCCAGAAGTTTTTATTGGCATGAAGCATCACTTCATAAGCTTTTTTAACCCCCCAACCTTCACTATTTGCAAGTAAATAGAAAGCACGATTGAATACACCCGAACTGTGGTGAACACCCATGCCTATTTCAAATTTGCTGGCATGACCGATAGAACGACCATCTCGCTCTGGATTCTCCATATAACGAAGTGCCGTTCTATTTTTAAATATGCTTGCGCCAATCAGCCAATCGACCTCACAGGTGCCATCTGGTTTTTGATTCATAAAGCACTCAAGTGCTTCAGAAGTCATATCTGAAAATGACTCATTCACGCCACCAGACATATTGCTATACACCAATTTAGAGTTTTGATGCGTCACACCATGACCGATTTCATGGGCAACAACCCCTAGAGACGTAAATGGATAAACGCCGTAATTATCTAAATCACCATCACCAAAAGTGACTTCTTTACCATTCCAAAACGCATTCAAGTAATCTTTACGATAGTGAATTCGCATTACAAGGTCGCCCGACAATGCACGGCTATCGAACCAATCATTAAACATGTCTATGGTTGCTTGGCCATAAAACATCGCGTCGTTAAGTGGCGAATAAGCACCATTTACATGCTTATGAGTATTTTCGTGACATGGGAACTGATACGTTTGCGTATTCGTTGTGCCATGTTCCATATCGATAACACGAATATCTGTATGAGACATTTCACAATTTCCATTATTCAGCTCCTTTGCGTGGAACTTTGGCATATCATCACCATAATAGTGCTTGCCAATTTTCTCATTACCGCCCGGACCCATGCCAATTTTTGAGTGATTAAGTGTGTCAATGCGCGACAGCACCACACCTGTATGTGCATCAATTGCAAATTCAGGGCGCATTGGTGCATGCTCAGTTTCAGCAAATAAGGTCACTAGATAAGCAAGTTTTGCTTTCCCGTGGTGAGGATAAATTACTAGCTCTACTTGTTCATCTGATGTTGCAAGCAGCTCAGCAATTTGCTCTTTTGCAAACTCAATGGCTTGCTTGTCCGAAATACTTGCTTTAACAGTAGCAAGCGAGATATTTGGAACCACAGAGCCACTGATTGACGTGATTTCTCCTTCAGGTTGAAACCAAACACTTAAAAAGTTTTGTTCATTATGATGAGTGACAATTTCACCGCCATACACGCGCACGCCTTTATAATATTGGCTACGGCGCATATGACGCCCATCTTGCGTTGCTTGGTGAGTGATAAACTCTAAATCTTGCTGATCGTCACTTGACGCTGCTCTAAAAAAGCTTTGATGTTGTGACAACTGCGATTTGATGTTTGCTTTTAATTGTTCATTGTTGTGCAGGCTTACAGGCTCGCTGGCCAATGCCGCGAACGTTGAAAAAACACCAACACTTGCCGCGACCAGTAGTGCTATTTTTTTTGCTTTTAACATGGATATTTACTCTGTACTTGTTGTTATAGTAAGAAGGTGCATCCATGCACCAGAATGAACTCAGTTAATTAACCTGTTATAGCTTGCGCCATACAGAATTGCTGCCCGGAGTTTGCCCGCGTGTCCACCAGCGAGCTTGGTAGGTCTCGCCATTGTGAACCACTTTATCTCCACCGGTATAAACTAGGTCACTGCGCCAATCACGTACTTTGCCATCATCAGGAATGATCTCAGCCCATACGCCCCCATTACTTGGCACCGCACCACGGGTCCACCAACGTGCTTTATATTGAACGCCTTTATACCAAACCGTGTTACCGCCTGTGTATACCTTGTTTGCATCCCAAGTTGTCTTGCCATCATCTGGCGTTGGCTCTGGATCCGTTTCCACATTCTTAATCGTCACATTAAACTGACGCGTCACACTGTGCTCGCCATCAGATACCACAACGGTGCCTGTAATTGTTTCAGTTTTTGTTACTTCACCTGCTTTTACTGTGACAGTACTACCTGTGCCGACAATCGTGTGACCCGGTAATTGCCATGTAAAGCTCAGTGTTTTACCTTCAGGATCCGTTGCTGATACGCTGATTGACTTGCTAGTGTTTTCATCGAGTGAGATCGCTGCAATAGTGCCAACTACTGGTGCTTTGTTTTCAACAACAGGTGCTTTAACAATGACTTTTACCGTGCGATTTACGGTGTTTTCACCATCACTGACAGCCAAGTTCACGGTGAACACAGAGTCACTTGTGACGCTAGGAGCTGTCACGATAACGCTGTCATTTTCACTTTGCAGATTTAAAGCCGCATCACCTTGCCAAGAGAAATTAAGTGCTTTTCCTTCAGGATCGATAGCTTGAGCCGTTAGAACATGAATATCGCCCGCATTTAACGTAATCTGGCTCGTCAATGTCACTACAGGTGCTTTATTCACTGGCGTTGGGTTTGTTACTTTACCTGCAAGACCTTCGTGCATTGCATTTAGGATGTCACCATTGTCTGCATCGATTTCCCACGCAAATAGACCCGCTAAATTATGCTCACGTACATAGCGACCTTTTGCGCGCACAGAGCGAGGGCTGTCATAGGTAACCAAGGTGCCTTTTTGGCGATTCCAGACATATGCTGCTTCAGCTTGCTCATCGTACCCTACTTCAAAACCATTAATACCTTGCTCATCATGACCAATCATGTGTGCTTTTAGTCCCTTGTAGTCGATAACGCCTGCTTCCCAAACACCTTGCGACGTCGAACCGCGTAATTTACCATTTGCTGGCGCAGTCATTGGGTTGTCAGCAATTTGTGCATTTTGAGGGTATACACCTTCCCAACCACGGCCATACATTGCCGTACCTACGACTAACTTTTCGCTTGGCACACCCTGTGCTAACAACAACTTAATAGCGTTATCCAATGTATATGCAGGGCCTTTTCGCGCTTCGCCTTTGTCATCTACACCCGTGCCATTACACTCATCCGTAGACATATGTGAGCCACAATAAATCGCAGTCTGGTGACCTGTTACATTGTTCCAGCCACCTGCAAAGTCATATGTCATGGCAAAAATATAATCCATGTATTGTGCAGCTTGCTGATAGTCAACATCTTCAATTTTGTCGTAGCCAGTACCAATTGCTGAAGTCAGTTCAAACTCACGGCCCATCTCAACTTCGAGTTCATCAAGCATCTCGCGAAGCTCTTTCATCAGGATGATGTAGACTTCGCCATCTTTGTCTGAACCTAAATCAGGATTTGCACCGTCACCGCCTGGGAACTCCCAGTCAATATCGATACCGTCGTAGAATTTCCAAGTTTTGAGGAATTCACGCATTGAATTCACAAAGGTGTCACGATTTGCTTTCACATCAAAGTCAAAGAACGGATCTGAAAGTGTCCAACCGCCCACAGAAGGTAAAATTTTCAAGTCAGGGTTACGCTGCTTCAATGCCATTAATTGAGCGTAAGTACCACGAATTGGATCTTTAGAACTGATCCCTGGTAATGCTTTTTGCACCGCAGCCCAAGGGTCATGGATCACCACTTCATAGTCTTTTGAGCTACCACATGCTAACTTAAGCGCTCTCAAGCTATTGCCATTTTCGATTTCCGCCAGCGAGTCATTTGGACCACATACTGGAATAAATCCATAAAGTAAGTGGGTCAAGTTATCCGCCGGAATTTGCGTCACATCGAACTTACGGCCATAAATACCCCATTCAACAAAATAAGCACCGACAACTGTATTGGGATCCGTGTCGAACTTTTTGTTGTTTGGATTCACATTCAGCTTAAGTGGCTCTAAGTGGCCACCGTCTGTATCGGCAATCACAATTGGCTTTGACGCAGACATTGAACAGCCTGATGCATCACACAATGCGATTCTTAATTCATGACGACCAGACTTGTGATATGGAAAACGGATCGTGCCACCGGTTGTGCCCTCTGCCAAAGTGCCTTCATTCACCACTTCATTGTCAAAATACACTTTATAGCTGTTGCCGCCTTTACCTGACCATGCATTCCATTCAATTTGAATATCCACCACGTCTTTGGCTTGGATCAGTTGCTTGTATGACCCACGGCCATAAATATTCACATCAACAAACGAGTAATTTTGTGGTTTCCAGTTAATGCTTGGTGTTGATGGCGCAGCCACAACAGCGGCACTTGCAAGTGCTGCACCGACAGCTGCAGCAGTAGTTAAATATTTAAACATTTTTGAATTACCTCTATGATATTTTTATAGTTTTTTCCAAACGGAATGTTGGTCAGGTTGCTGATTACGCGTCCACCAACGAGCTTGATAACGCACACCGTTAAAAGTCACGATTTCACCACCACGATAGGCTTTGCTTGACTGCCAGGATGTATTGCCTCCATTTGAATCATCACCACTTGGCACTAATTCCCATGCATGGCTGGACGTTGGTAGTTGGCCGCGCACCCACCATTTAGCACGGTAAGTTTTGCCTTGATAAACCGCAGTATCACCAGCTGTGTAGATTTTGCTGGGCTCCCAAGTATCACCTGTTGGCTTATCGGGTGTACCTGGGTCGGTATCTATGTTTTTAACATTCACAACCAGTGGTACTGTTTTGCTTAAACTGCCATCTGACACGGTCACTTTGCCGTCAAAACGCGTATCAGCGTCCACTTTGGGTGCCGTAATCGTGATGGTTGAGCCAGAACCGGTGAAGCTCAGCGCACTTGGTAGCTGCCAATCAAAATTGAGGGTTGGCTGCTCATCATCAAATGCATGGACATGCAAGTGCTTACTCTGCTCCTCATCAATGGTGATGGGGGCTGGCGTGTGCACTGTTGGTGCGGTATTTTTCGGCTTTGAGATCACCGATAAGTTGTAGCTATATGACTTATCTGATAAAAAGACTTGGTTGCTCGAAACCGCCTCTGTGTTAAATTCAATATTACCCAAGCTGTCTTTCACACCAATGCGCACAATGTCAGCAAATTGTGTGCTGAGATTTAATGCAAACTGACTGTGCCACTGTGTTTCGTTGGCCGAAGTGACATCAAATCGTTCTTGAATAAGCTCATTGCCGTTACCGTTGAATACTCTGACCCACACCGTGTCTCCTGCACTTGCCTCTTGACCTTGCTTAACAAAATAGTCAACTGGGAACCAAGTATCTGGCGTCGGCGTTGGCTCACTGTCACGCACAATTGTCACATCGCTACAGTTATAAAAGCCTTCACCCACCACATCATCACGCTGCCAACGACTGTATAAAATCGCGTCACCTGAGAACTTTTCTGGGATCGCAACTTCCATCTCGTAATAGCGCTTGCCATCTGGTGCCATGAAAAATGCAATATTGCCATGCTCTTGAACCAGCTCTAAGTCATGCCAAGCAAGTGGTTTTTGCTTAAAATCAGTACCCGGCTTAGTTAAATAAAACTGCCAAAAACTTGGGTTATGTGGTGTCGTTGCACGGTAGCGAATTTTCACTTTGCCATTGGCGTTCGGTGTTATCTCCGTTGCCTGCCATTGCGTTGACGGAATGTTCATTCCCGCTTTTTGGCTATCGCCTGCGCCACATAAGGTGCCATCTGGGATGTTTGCTTCCACAGCTGCTTGGTTACGAAAATCTGCTGTATTTGCTGCAAACTCATGCTTTTGAATAAATTGCACGTGTTCTGACTTCACATATGCAGCACGACATGCGGCATTAGGGATTTTTGAGCCATCTTTTGGCCACCAAAATCCACCTTGCTCCTGACAGATTGCTTGCCTCGCTTTAGGGAAGTCCATATAGCCATGCGCGTTCACTTTACCAATGACGCCCACACCTATGGCTACGCCCAGCGCGCATAAGGTTACTTGTTGTCTCATAGTTTTCTCATTTATTGATTGTAAGAGTGATCCGCAGATCACTCCGGTTGGGAATAAAAATGACCGTTACAGGCTACACACTTTCTGCCATGCGCCACCGTTACTTGGTGTACCATTTGTCCACCATTTGGCTTTGTAAACAGCGCCGTTGTGGATCATCATGTCGCCGCCGACAGCATGACTTGGATCACCTGCCCAATTGGTGCGAGGCCAGTTGGGATACGTGTTGATATTTTCAATTTTCACGCCTTCACACTGCTGCCCATTTGGTGGATTTTTATCGCCATCTCCTGGGTTTGGTACGTGTTTTTTAGCAACTGGAAGTTCAGGATATTCAGAGGCAAATGCGTACTGCTTACCGTCTTTTTCAACGACAAAGTTCACAGGACCGGTGATAGGCATGTAATACATAACCTGCGCGTTAACAGTCTCACCTGGAGCAAAAGATTCAAGCTGACCGCCCCACTCATTTTTGAACGTAATTGAAAAACGATGGAATTCATTTTCAAAACCACCGATGTTATTGCCAGCAGAATTCGACGCATCATGCTCTACACGCATACCCAGTTTTTTACGTGCATTCCAATTTGACTTGAAAATAGCAGAGGTAGAAGTGGGTACGTTGAACGTAATCGTTGCACCAGTCAGGTCTATCTCAGAGTTATTAGTAAAGGCAAAGGTTGGACGAATTGGGTAGTTTTGGTCACCCACCGGGAAGTCTTTCGCTGCAAATGCAATATCAACCGCTTCGGTGGGTACTGTAAATGCACTATCACCAACATGATTGTCATAAGCAACACCACTTTGATTGAATGTGTTGTATGCCAGCGCTGTCATTGTTGAGCCCATGAAGTACTCGCCTTTATCTGCGTGATAATCGAAGTCACCAGCAAGCTCCCAGAACATAACACCGCCTAGTCCTTTATCAACGACATAGTCTAATTTGGTTTTCATAGACTCTGTGTCTTCCATTGATAAGAATACTTTTTTCTCGGCGTTATACAGCCAAGGAGCTACAGCAACGTCATCGTAATGACGTACATAGTCACCGCGCAGTACATCATCTGCATCAGTTTCCGGTGTTAAGCCATAAACTTCTAAGTAACTTGGATTGATCCCATGCTCAAGGTTTTTAGCATGCCAAAGCGGGTTGGAGCCGGCAGCCACTTCTTGACCGTTTTCGATGTCATGCCACAGGTTATCAATACCAATTGCGCCGTTACCACACTTGTTCTTCTCACCAATGCCTGTGCCTTTTGGACAGTCGCTTTGATTTGGCAAAGGTGCACGACCCCACAAACCATTTTCACCACCGCGTACGTCTTTGAAACCACGAGTGTAATATGGAATACCAATGTTGATACGTCCCGCTGGCAATGCACCGCGGAAATAGTTCACCGCCCAGTCGGTATTCAAATAACCAATGCCACCGAACTCTTTAGTGCCGTATACATTCCACACCTTAAGCTCTGTGTCTTTACCCGTATCGTAAAGCGGCGCATTATGACCAACATGATCGTTCCACGCACCGTGCAAGTCGTAAGACATAATATTTACGAAGTCTAGATATTGTGCAGTTTGGAAGGTTTCCATGCCGCGTAATAAATAGCCTGATGACGGAGAAGCAATGGTCAACATATAGTGTTTATCGTCTTGCTCACCTGCTTTATCAAGCGCTTCACGTAATTCTTTCATCAGTACTTGATATGATTTATTCAGCCCTGCACGTCTTGCATTACTCACAGGAAAATCTTCTGGGTGACCTGAGTCTTTCATTGATGATGGGTATTCATAATCAACGTCTAGGCCATCAAAACCATAGGTTCTCAAGAACTCAACTGAGCTTTTAACAAACTGTGCAATACCAGCATGGTTAA
Source organism: Pseudoalteromonas luteoviolacea (assembly GCF_001750165.1). Taxonomy (NCBI): domain Bacteria; kingdom Pseudomonadati; phylum Pseudomonadota; class Gammaproteobacteria; order Alteromonadales; family Pseudoalteromonadaceae; genus Pseudoalteromonas; species Pseudoalteromonas luteoviolacea. The sequence goes on along the minus strand of NZ_CP015412.1, from coordinate 51,538 downwards.
CACTGCCATCGGCATTAGTGGTCATTGTGTAGAAACCACCGTTATTAACTCGCTTACCAGTTTCGTCGAAATAGCCGCCAGTTTCAGCCCAGCCACCAACCGAGATCATGGTTTTCACGTGTGGATATTGCTTTTTGTATTTATTCAGCAGGTTGAAATGCCCTTTGTACGGCAAGCTAGGATCCATTTCAGCACCAGCAATACCCGGCCAAGTCATATTAGTGGCCGCATTACCGTCTGCATTCGGGTTACCAATGCTTATTTCATTTTTATCATTGACGTGTGCAAACGCGTAATTGATATGCGTGATCTTGTCCCATGGAATGTCTTTAACAAGGTAGCTAGGTTGATCGTTTTTACCGTGGCGCCAACTTGTGAAGTAACCAATCACACGTCTTGGGTGGTCGGCGCCCATTTTTTCACGTCCTTCACTGTCATAGATATCACAGTAAGACGGCGTTACACCAGGCGTTTGGTATAAGCCAGCAGGGCGACAATCGTCATGTGAACTTTGGCCATCATCTTTCACTTTCACCGTAAAAGTTCGGCTGACTTTTTCCGATTCTAGTCCGTGTTCATCTTTAGCGACTAAGACAAATGTCTGTGGACCTGTTGCAGTGGCTGTCCATGTATATTCAAACTCATTTTGTGATGTGCTTACTAAATCGATGCCATTCACAGAGAGTGATTGAGTCAAACTATCTGACTCTTTATCATTTGCAATCAAAGTGAATACTATCTGGCTACCGACTTCTAGTTCACTTGGCAATTGCGCAGCTAAGCGTGCAATCGGTGCTGTATTTTGATCTTTAGGCGGCAACGCTTCAACCGTCACTTTTCGACTGACAGATTTTGCCGTCGCACCATCGTCATCTAAGGCAACACCGTGGAATTCATGCTTGCCCTGCTTCGCTTGCCAAGAAAAAGTGTATGGCGCCTGACTCAACACCTTGACCAATACATCGTTGTGGTATACCGCAACATGCTTCACTTCACCGTCACTATCGTTGGCTGAAAAATCAATGATTACTTCTTCATTTTCAGCCACGGTAATATCCGCGATTGGCTTAAGTAATTTGATTGAAGGGGCTTGGTTGACTGGCTCTGCACTGCTGCATTCACCTAGCTTCGTCCATTCTTGCCATTGACCAGATTTTAGCTTTGGTGAAGAACGGTTCCACCAATTTGCCTTATATGCAACGTTATCTTGTTGCACCTGATTGCCGCCAACATAAATTTTGCCTGCTTCCCAATTAGCTAGGCTGTCACAGTTTACCTCGGCAAAAGCCGATGCACTGATCAAACCCATAGTTATGGCACTAAGCTTCAGTACCTTATTTGAGGATTTTGACACGCTCATTTGATTATTTCCTAATTTGTATGATTTTTGTTTATTAAATTACATTAAGTAACATATTTACCTAATGTAATACTGAGCAGCGGAGATTGTACCGATCCAAAAAGCCACCACAAGGGATTAGTCAAAATTAAAAAACGCAAACCAAAGAACCAGAAAAAAGGTAAATTTAGACAAAAGAATGAATTACGTAACATATTGATATTGGTTGCTTTGTTGATAAATAAACAACAAACAACCAGCAATAAATGTTAATCAAATTAACATCAATTTTGTTTACTTTTATTTACAATATACTGAGGACAAACCAGAACATAAACCATTTTTATTATTAAAAAATACAAAACTAATACTTTTATTTGTATCATAAGTAACCTAATCGGTACGTTGAGATTTGATGAATAGAAATAAAAAAAGAAACAATTACAATTAAAAAAGAATACTTTAGTATTTTCAAACAATTAATTAAGCACCTTCAATTTGTATTTGCCACTCCAACCTCACCCCCAAATGTCAATCATCACTTATCATTACAAAACACATTTTTTTGGAATATTTTTTCCTTAACAATTAAGTTAACACAAATAAAACATACAACTGTTTGACTCCTAGAGTGGTCAAGCTAAGGTTAAGTTACATTCATTTACTAGAGCATATATAAGATGCGATTTTTGTTTAAAGTTTTGTTTACTGTGTTTATTTTTTGTGCCGGATTTGCACTGGGAGTTTACTCTTTACCCATCATGATGGCCCCACCGGCCCCCACACAGACTGCGCTCTCAACTGTGGCCAACCAGGCAAAGTTCACAGCCATGTTTAACAAAAACCTAAAAGGCTCAGACTTTTTGCATTTTGGTGAAGGCAATGTATTTATAGGGGATAGAACTATCGGGTTTGAAGGAAGGCTAGCGCCAGGTCCTGACTATCGGTTATACCTATCACCAACGTTCGTCGAAGATGAAACTGAGTTTGAGCAACATAAAAATAATATGCAGTTTGTCAGCATGGTGTCGAGCTTTAATGGCTTTATTGTCGATGTGCCAAGTGGCATTGATATAGATAAGTTTACGACCATTGTGGTCTGGTGTGAAACTTTTGGCGAGTTCATAACTGCAGGAAAGTATCAGTAAGCAAAGGACTATATAGCTGTGTTCAGGGGCCTAATTGGCCCCTGATATACAGCGAGTTAGTAACTACCTAAGTGGGAATCACAACCTTCGTAAAAATATGCATCTACACCTTGGAAATATGCTCTGACTTGACCTGTAACCTCTTTTCCACGTTTCGTCTGTCCATGGAATTCGTAGGCTGAGGTATCTATTCGATCTAAGAAAATTCGCTCTTTTCTGTCTTCATAATAGTGCTGCAAAGTTAGGTTTAGTCGAGCAAAATCATTGTTCCCCAACGGGCTCTTTTTATACGAACCTTTACCCATAAAGTTTATGTTTTTATACATGCTGTCATACCTAGAGTTCGAAACAACTACAAGGCGCTTACCAGCTTTCACACACACTTTATAATAATTCTGGAACTCACTAAACCCATTGTCACGCTTTTCGATATACAGTACACCTAAGTGCATTCTATTACCGTCTACTGGGTTTAATTCATTTGTCGGAAATGGTACAAAATCATCAGGCCTAGCCGCATTCGTATCCCCCGCACCGAATGAATCGCCCGCACCGAATGAATCGCCTGCACCGAATGAATCGCCTGCACCAAATGAGTCGCCCGCACCAAATGAGTCGCCGGCACCGAATGAATCGCCTGCACCGAATGAATCGCCTGCACCAAATGAGTCGCCTGCACCGAATGAATCGCCTGCACCGAATGAGTCGCCTGCACCGAATGAGTCGCCTGCACCGAATGAGTCACCTGCACCGAATGAGTCGCCGGCACCGAATGAGTCGCCGGCACCGAATGAGTCGCCTGCACCGAATGAGTCGCCGGCACCGAATGAGTCGCCTGCACCGAATGAGTCACCTGCACCGAATGAGTCGCCTGCATAAAATTGACTACTAAACTCTTGATTTTGATACCCTGTACTTACTTGTGCAGGTTTCTCTTCCGAGTTAAAGTACTCAACAGTTTGTGCAATAGTCTTTCCCGAGTGGACCGCTATTAAAGCAATTGGTAGAACCGTTTTTATATTGAACTTCATTAGTTTCCCTTAATTTACGTTGCTTTGGAGTGATAGCTTAGCAATTACTAGTTCACACATAGAATCAAGTTCCTTACGAACAACATGCTCATAACCCAACCAAGAACTAGGATTTAAATGATTGATATGACTAGAAATTGTAGCAACAATGTACTTTAATGTACCGCTAAGTAATAGCTTGCTAATTTTATCGTTTTGATTACTACATAATGTAAAAACAAATTGATTAATAACATCTAAAATAGAGACGGTCGACGACGCCTCAACAATGTCATGACGAAGCCTCTGCATATGTTTCACAGCATCCTGAACGACACCTAAACTTATCGTGCCGACATTTTTAATGTCATTATTATAGGTGATAACCTTATGCAAAATTTCATCTTTTTTTACTGGCTCAAATGACAAGTTTTCAAAAGTGACCGTCTCAGTTCCTCGGATCATTGCGCCATCACTCGCATTGAGCACCTTTAAATACGGGTATAGTTTAATGAGCCGCTCTTGCGCAATACGTGCTTCATTGAAAACACGAGATGAATAGACATAATCCCTTAAATTACCTTGAACTTTTAGTTCTGCATCAAATTTCGCCAAAGAAAGATCACTCGCCTGATCAAAATATCCAGACAATTTACTGTGGTGCTGAGATGGATCTATATAGCCATAATCACAACCGAGTAGAATTAGCCGCTTAATACCCATTCGTTGAAAAGCTGCCACAGCCATGTTGGTAACCGTAGGGTTACAATGATAGAGGGGCTGAAGCGAACAATCAGTGACGCCACAAATTTCAGCACCTAAATCATTACCTTTAGCAAAAACAATTCGATGCTTAAAACACTCAATGAGTTTTGGGTACACAGTACTTAATGTAATTAATGTCGTATTATTCAATCTCGGATCATTGAGCTCATTTTCTTTCAAATAGTATGTTTCTGGCACTCTTTCCATTTCAATATGGAAATCTGGAATGATCCCAACTTTCAACAACGTACTCAATGAAGTGCCGCATGACACGACAATAGCTTGATTGTGTATTAACTTTAGATGCTCAATATTACGATCTAAAGACGGCCCATTACCTACGATCACTGCATTCAAGTCATTAAAGCGGCCTAATAAATTATTGTAATTCCTAATACCTGTATTTTGATTATTCGTCAGGCTATGCTTTAACCCCATTAATTCATCTTCTAAGTACCCCCACATGCTGGCAAAATTATTACGCCACTGTTTAAAGTACTCAAAAATTCTATCAAATGCAGGGCTACTATAATGTCGATACAGGCTTATATCGACAATGAGATGACAACCAATTTTCATCATCAGCTGCTTGAAAGCATCTGTGAATGACTCATAGCTATCGGTACATACAATGCTGAATGAGCCCCCTCTCTTTTCACACTCATGCTTAATTTGTACTAAATCAACATGTTTACTTGCCATTGCAAATTGTTCTGCATTTGGCTCAACTATCACAACATCACTGTATGCAATGGTGTGTAACAACTTGCTAATATGCAAACCTGCCCCAATCCCCAATACGACCAAAGTGCCTCTTTGCGGTTTGGATGCTGGTTGGCAACCAAACTCTTTTGCTGCAGCATTTAAGTTATTGATACTGATCTGATGAGCATAGTCTTTGCCCGCTATCGTCGTAAAATTCATACGTAAGTGAGAAGGATGTTGTAGAAACAATGAAACCTGTTTCTCACAACTCTGCCTCACTTCTGAGCCATAAAACTCCTGTTGAAAAACGTTGATTTCTTTTTCACTCAAGCCTTGAATTTTTTTGAAAAGATAAGGAGGAAGGAGATCTTCCAAGAATAGATAATTTTTCCTAACTATATCCATATTTCAATAATATTCCTGCATATTTAGCAGAGGATCATTCCATAGCACTATTTTTTCGTCAATCAGAATTAAATACCATAAATGTAAAAAATTAGATATTTAATTAATATAAATCAAATACAAATTAAATATTAATTGTAACTCGGCAAGGATAATTATAAAAAAAGCCACGCAATTGCGTGGCTGGAGAAACATTGCATGGGTATATTGCAATGAATAAAGTCAGCCGGACATCCCGGCTTAAAAGGGAAACTATGCAGCGGCAGATGAACCAGACTCTCGTATTAAGTACTCAAAAGCACCTAAACTAGCTGTTGCGCCACTCCCCATCGCAATTACTATCTGCTTAAAAGGGGTTGTGGTCACATCACCAGCAGCAAAAACGCCTGCCATATTAGTAGACCCTTTATTATCTATTTCAATTTCACCAAATTTATTTAAATTTATATCACTACTATTTAGCCACTCTGAATTGGGCACCAGTCCAATCTGTACAAAAATACCCGAAACATTGATTAAATGTTCCTCTGTGGTGACACGATTGAGGTACTTTAAGCCATTTACTTTATTTTTATCACCCATTATCTCCGTGGTTTGCGCATTCGTGTGAATTTCAATATTTGGTAAACTTTTCGCTTTATCAATTAATACTTGATCAGCTTTTAATTCGCTTGCAAATTCTAATACGGTGACATGCTCAACGATGTTAGCTAAATCAATAGCCGCCTCAATACCTGAGTTACCACCACCGATCACAGCAACTGGTTTACCTTTAAATAAAGGTCCATCACAGTGTGGGCAGTACGCAACTCCTCGGCCTTTATACTCTTCTTCACCAGGTACATTTACATTGCGCCATCTGGCACCAGTTGAAATCACAATCGACTTGGCTTGTAGTTTTGCGCCATTTTCTAATTCAATGTCTAAAAACTCATTACGTTCGATTTTTGTGACCCGATTGCTATCCATCACATCAACGTCATATTGCTTTACATGCTGTTCCAATTGAGCAACTAATTTGGGGCCCTCAGTCTCTTTAACTGAGATGAAATTCTCTATGCTCATGGTATCCGCAACCTGACCACCAAAACGTTCAGCAACAACACCTGTATTTAAGCCTTTTCTCGCTGCATACACCGCAGCCGAAGCGCCAGCGGGACCGCCACCAACAACTAACACATCAAACAAAGGTTTGTTATTGAGTTTATCTTTTTCCTTTTGTGCCGAATTACTATCTAACTTTTTCAAAATATCAGTAAGACCGATTGCACCCTGACTAAATAGTTCGCCATTAAGGTACACACTCGGCACGGCCATGATGTTGCGCTCTTCTACTTCTTGTTGGAATAGTGCGCCATCTATCATTGTCGTGGTAATATTTGGATTATTTGCAGCTAAAACATTAAGAGCTTGAACAACCTGAGGACAAGTCTGGCAGCTTAAAGATACATATACCTCAAAGTTTAATGGCTTATCTATTTCTTTAATGATTACGAGCTCGTCAGTTACCAGTTTCGTATCGTGACCACCGCTGTGTAAAAGCGCTAAAATCAAGCTCGTAAACTCGTGCCCCATAGGAACACCCGCAAAATTGATTTGTGTTTTAGCCTGTTTCGAGCTGACTTGCAAAGAGGGTCTTCTAGCATTGATATCGTAATTTTCTTCAATCGATATGTTGGGACTTAGTAAAGCAAGATCTTGAGCGAGCGAGTTCAATTCGTTGGACTTACTGCTGCTATCGAGCGCCACTTTTAACTCTACAGGTGATTTAATATTCTTAAAGTGCTCTTTGAGCTGCTCTTTAATTTGCGCATCTAACATTTTTATAATTCCTCATTGAAACGCAAAGCTCATGCTTGCTGAATAAGTGGTTTTAAAATTCGAATATGACCTACCAGCACTCGCTGGTAGGTATGGACTAGACTAGATTAAATTTTACCGACTAGGTCTAGAGATGGCGCTAAAGTCTCCTCACCTGGCTGCCAAGACGCTGGACATACTTCGCCGTCATGTGTTGCGATATACTGCGCGGCTTGTACTTTGCGAAGTAACTCATTTGCACTTCGACCAATCCCCAAATCGTGAGTTTCAACAACCTTGATTTCACCTTCAGGGTTAATCACAAAAGTACCACGAAGTGCTAGACCCTCTTCTTCAATCATCACGCCGAAGTTGCGAGTGATTTTACCTGTTGGGTCACCAATCATTGGGAATTCAATTTTTTTGATTGTATCTGAAGCATCGTGCCACGCTTTATGTGTAAAGTGTGTGTCAGTAGATACCGAGTAAACTTCCACGCCCATCTCTTGAAGCTGTGCGTAATGATCTGCTAGATCACCTAGCTCAGTCGGACAGACAAAAGTGAAATCTGCTGGGTAAAAGAAAACGATACTCCATTTCCCCAATAGGTCTTGCTCAGAAACTTCAACAAAATCCCCCTTGTGATATGCTGTTGCGTTGAAAGGTAAAAGCTTTGTATTAATCAATGAAGTGCTCATGGCTATCCTCTTTATCAGTATGTATTAGGTGTTGACGATTGTCCTCGCCTTGCTTGACTACAAAGATAATGGCTTCCGAGAATTAAATAAAATTGATTAAAACAATCATTACTATCGATTAATCCGATTAAATAAACTCAATGACATTGTAATCCTTCGGTATAATCAACTCGTAATAATGATGATGCGGTTAGTCCGCTCAGCTAAATTTTATCGACAAACTAACACTAACTAAGAGTTTTTATGCACCCGTACTTCAATCACATCCAATTAGGCTATTTTGGTTTCATACCTTTTTTACTTTGTATCGCATCAACCTTGATGTTGGGCAGCTCTGAAACACTGGTTAAAACATTCACCTTCTACAGCATGGGTATTTTGGCGTTTATGGCCGGTACATTATGGCGCGCAGGTGAGCAGGCTAAGGTTCATGCTATCCTAGCTGTATTGGTTGTGATCCCTTTTCCTCTATTAGCTTTGGTGTCTTTGGCAGGACAGTTAACCTACCTTGCTGCAAGCTACTGGTTAGTACTATGGTTTGAGAAAAGTATGCCGAAATGGCAAGAAGCACACAAAGATTACAAACAAATGCGTTTTATGCTGACCTCGGTTGTGTTTGTTTCTCACCTATTTATGATCTCTCAAGCTATTGAATTAACTAAATAGAATAATCACTTTAAACAGGTCACAGGCCGGCACAAGAACTATTCCCTTATTGCGGTATAAAAGCACTACCCGTTTGGTAGCAGATCAATTACCATATTCGAATAGTGTTTAAGATGTCGGCAAGCTTTTTCCTTATTTTTATTAGCATAATGCATAATTGCAAACTTATTTTATTGAATAATTTACAACTAAATATTTCAATTGTTTGAATCAATACGGTAAATTAGTTCTCAAACAAGCAGAGCATTAAGAAAACTGCTATAAGTTAAAGGGGAGCGTTAGGAGTGCAAATATGATTCAAAAGCTGCTTTATGGGTTTATTGGGATTTTTGTGATCTCATTTTACCTATGGATGAGGGAACAGCCAGGGGATTTATTGGACTCTATTGAGGAGCTGTTTTGGTTTGCAATTGCCTTCGCCATGATTGTTTATTCTGCTCCCCACCTGAAAAATAATATTTTGATATTTGCATGGTCGATATATTGCGTGGGGTTACTACTAGACTTACTCGATGACTTCATTGCTGTTGATATCTTCCCTGTTATTGCTCTAGATACCTCCTTGAAACAATTTGGCTTTTTACTGATTTGCTACTCCCTCTACACCATGATAGTCAGACAAAGAGAGTCTATATCTTTACTCAACAACGAGATCCAGCAACGCAAGCGCTTAGAAGAGAAGTTAAAATTCGATGCGACCCATGACGAGTTAACTCAAATAGGCAATCGCAGAGCATGTTTCACTCAATTCCCCTCCCTTTGCACAAAATATAAAACACTATTTTACTTCGACTTAGATGACTTTAAATGCGCTAATGATAAATTTGGACACAGTTGTGGAGATTTAATTCTTAAAAAAGTAGCTCAGTCCCTTAGTGATGTATTTGGAGAGCAAAACTGCTTTAGAATTGGTGGTGATGAGTTTGTTGCTTTCGGCACTTTTGATACGGAAAGTGACGAGCAACTACGAAAAAAATTACTGGAAGAAGTATTTGAATATGGCGTTGGCATCAGTATTGGCTATACAGCGACAGATACTGACGTAGCTCCAGATAAACTATTGCACTTAGCGGATGCGTCCATGTACAGTAATAAGAGCTTAAAGTCTGTACGTTCGAAACCTCGAGTTAGTTAACATTGCCACAATATCGTACGTTTGCATTAAAAACTTTTCCAATATAAAACCCTTTGAATTATCATTGAAAAAGGTACTTACTATAAAATTTTTTATGAGATGCTTGGCGATGGCTCATTCCTGCTCATAAACAGACCTAGATATTGGCTAGGTTTAACTAAACAGATAATAAGCGGTACCAAACAAAAAATTCAGCGCACTCACATTACAAAGGGGATTGACTAGTGCTCAACAATCTATTTTCCAGCTCAGATCTGAAATCAGAACTCTCACAAGTTAAAAAAGAATTAGCACAGCAACGCCAAGAAAACGAGCAACTTGCGGCTGACAACAATCGACTTCAGGCACAGCTTATTGAGGCGCAGCAACAATTAAATGACAACACAGACAATCAATTACTTCAATGTGCTTTGTCAGGTATGAGCCAAATAGAAGGGATCAGAGAAACCGTATTGCAAAGCTTTCAAAATATTGAACAAGATAGCGCTGCAATTTCTCAGGTCAATCAGTCCTTTGAAACCTCAGAGCAATCATTGTCAAATATATTATCCGGGATGGGCCAACTCTCCGATAATATGTCCAGTATGACGGACAATATATCTGGACTTTCTCACATGGCCGACAACATACACACATTCGTAGCGACTATTTCCAAGATATCAGATCAAACTAACTTACTTGCGTTGAATGCTGCAATTGAAGCGGCAAGAGCGGGCGAAGCAGGTCGAGGGTTCAGTGTTGTTGCAGATGAAGTAAGGGCCTTGGCTAACAATACCAGTGCCTCTGCCAATGAAGTATCTGAATTAGTTACTAAAATAATTGATACAACGCAGCTAACCGTAAAAGACGTCTCAGTTATTCAAGAATCAAACAAAACACTGTCAAATAGCATAGAGCATCTAAATGACGAGTATGGACATATCGTTGCCAGTTGTGGCTCAATGAAAACAACCATTTCAAACGCAACTAAACAAACTTTTATCCAAACAGTTAAACTTGATCACGTAGTTTGGAAAAGTGAAGTTTATGCGGTAATTATGGGCAGCAGCAAAAAAACAGTATCGGACTTTGCAGATCATACATCTTGCCGACTCGGTAAATGGTTTTCGGGGGATGGAGCGAAATTATATGCTGACAACTCAGCGTACCGACGCCTAGAAAGCCCCCATAAAGATGTTCATAAATCAGGTGTCGAAGCGATTAGAAAGTTTCAAAGTGGTGATAAACAAGGTGCGGTTCAACAACTCAATAAAATGGAGCAAGCCAGTGTTGATGTGATGCACCTTCTGGATGAATTAAGAAGCGCATAGCGTAAAACAGACAGTTCGTAAGCAAAAATCATGGCCATTTAGCGACTTTGGTACCTAAATATTGATATAATCGGTGCTTTTAATCAGTCAGTATTCATTCATGCAGTTAGATCCAAAGTGGCGCATTTTAACAGTGGGAGATGGCGACTTAAGCTTCTCCTACTCAATTAAAAAATACCTAAACCCGAAACTCATTGTTGCGAGCATCTATGACAGTGAGGCCGTACTTAGGGAAAAATACGAATATCATGCGCTTGATAAGCTGCGAGATATCAATACCCAAGTTATAACTGAATTTGACGCCACAGATCCCGCCTCATGGTCGCAACTCGGCGAGCAAAAGTTTGATGTGGTTATTTTTCAATTTCCCCTGATACCTGCATTTTCTTCCCATGATGCGTTTAAACAAAGCAATTTGAGTATTAATACACTAAATCGACGTTTACTCCGTCACTTTTTAAATTACTCTCAAGCCATGGTGCTAGACACAGCGGGCCCAATGCTCAGTGTAATCACGTCTAAAGACGTGAAACCTTATTGTGAATGGAATCTGGAAGAAACTTTACATCAAGGCCTTAACATTGATTACTTAGGGCAAACACAATTCGATATCACCCGATTTCCTGAGTATAAAATCCGAAATGTCGATAGAGACAAGCATGTCAAAGACACACGCGGGATCAGTTATTTTTGGTCTCCGAAGCATAACGAAAGCTTAGCACTAACAAAACCAAACTACCTTATGCCCTCACATTGTGCCATGTGTCGCGTTGGCCCATTCTTAACTGAGCAAGATAAAAAAGCCCATTTTAACTCAAAAAAACACAAGCAAATGTCAAAGCATGAAAATGCATGGCAGGCATATGTAACTCAAATACAGCGAGATGAAAACCTTAAAAAAGACACATAAAGTACAACATAAAAAAACAATAAATACACATAAAAAACCGATCCAGGACCAGATATAGAATAATGTATACAAAATGATTGAGCGATTGTTCAGAACTCTTTAGACTAGCGCCTTTCTTGTTATAGCAGGCTCAATTATGCAACTTTTAGACAAACGTTTTTTATATGCAATCGCATGTCTACTGCTGGCCATGATAACTATCCAATCAGGGGCATCAATTGCAAAGCAATTATTTCCCCATGTTGGGCCCGAAGGAACCACAGCCTATCGCCTTGGCTTTTCTGCACTGATTCTTTGCCTAGTCTTTAAACCTTGGCGAAAACTACCGACAAACTGGCGGCCAGTTATTCTGTATGGTTTATCTCTCGGGGTGATGAATTTAACGTTTTATTATGCAATCGCTCGAATTCCTTTGGGCATAGGCGTCGCTTTAGAATTTATCGGCCCGCTGGCTGTCGCACTTTTTGCATCTAAAAGAAAGCGAGACTACCTTTGGGTTTTACTGGCAACTGTCGGAATATTTTTATTGCTACCAGACATAAACTCAGTAGATGGTCTTGATCCTATTGGCGTGATACTCGCATTAACTGCTGGGGCCTGTTGGGCTGGATACATTATTTTCGGAAAGAAAACCGGCAGTCAGGGTTCAGGTGGTATGGCAGTGGCTCTAGGTATGAGTGTGGCTGCCATCGCTGTAGTTCCCTATGGAATTATCTCCCAAGGTAGCGCTTTATTGAACTGGTCGCTTATACCTCTTGGCATTGCTATCGCTCTGCTATCTAGCGCTTTGCCTTACACTTTGGAGATGATCGCATTAAAAAATATACCTGCTCAAGGGTTTAGTATTATGGTAAGCCTTGAACCTGCAATTGCAGCATTGGCAGGGCTACTCATTCTCGGAGAATTACTCACTATTTGGCAGTGGACAGCCATACTATTAGTCATCGCAGCATCCGTTGGCAGCTCAATCTCTACCAAAAAGTCATAATTTAAAAGGCCTCTTTAGGGCCTTTTAAAACCTAACCCCAAGGAGAGGGATAGTCAAACTGAGCTTCCTCGGCTACTGGCTCAAAGCGCAAATTTTCAGGCACCGCACTAATTTCCTCAACCTCAGGTAGTGGATCAAAGTGTAACTTTAACCACTGCTGTTGTTCATAAAGCATATGAAGTAAATCTTGTTCATTGCTATATTGATGGTCACTATTAGGTAACATAACTAATTTCGCTGTTTTTCCTAAATCATTAAGAGCGCTAAACATACGTTCAGACTGAACAGGAAAACGACCTTCCATTCGATCTTGGTAACCATGAATTAAGAGTACTGAACTCCGAATGTTGTTAGCCGAAAACAATGGAGAGTGTGCTAAATACTTGGATTGTTCAGCCCACAAACTATGCGCATTATCACCAAATAAAAATGGCGCAAGTGTCAAGTTATATAAGCCGCTGCGCGCGATGCCTGTTACAAACAGTTCCGTTTGAGTCAACAATTTCAGCACATTGGTAGCAGCAAGCCCTTGCCCACCAATAGCAATTTTATCTTTGTCAGCAATGCCTTGTGATACCAAAGTATCTACAATCGTTTTAGCTGCGTCACGTAACTGCTTGTCTAGTTGCTCGCCCTGGCTAAGGGTACTCAATATAGGCATATTTTTTATATTGAGTATTGCATACCCTTCGTGTACAAAAGGGACTCCATTCATCGCATGTAGTTCAGGAAATAAATATGGTGACTCAATATTTTGGTTGCTCACTTTTGCTGGTCCACTATTTAACCAAATGAGGACTGGAATGCGACCTAAACTAGGGTCAAAGCTATTGGGTAAATAAAAGTCTGCTTTTATTTTCTTCCCTCCATCGAAGGCGAACTGCATTTCCTCTTTACGGATCCCTTGCATACTTGGATATGGATGCGGATATTTTGTCAGTTGCTCAACTACATCGAAGGTTAGGTTTCTTGAAAAGTAATTTGTTGGGTTGTCTCTAGACTCTTTACGGGTAACGAATTGCATTCCGTCATTGGACAGTAAAGCAATTACTTGCTCAAAATAAGGTGCACTGGATTGCCATATAGAGGTCAGAAGATTTCCTCGCGTATCAAAACGAGCGAGAAATGGTGTGTCTACACCTTCTTTACTTTTACTCCCAGTAATAAAGAGATATCTACCTCCAGCCACTTTCGCAACTGAGACACCCAAGTCATTTTTTGTCATCACCAATTCGCGACGTTCACTGGCAGCCATATCGTCAAACAAATTCAACTTAACTTGCGCACGACCTGGCGTGAGAGGAGAAAACGCGCGATACTCTTGCTTGCCATGGCCTAAATCAATCACCATCAAGGCAAGTTGATTGTCTCCCCATATTATTTCTGACACACGACCATCAACCTCTGCATACAACCTAGGCTCACGTCTAAATGGTGCAGAAATACTGTACAAACTTTCACTTTCTGCGGCTAAGTCAGATTGAGCCCATACCAAGGTCGCTCCCTTATCAGCACGCCATTGAAAACCGCTTTTCACAGTTGGGTCTGAGATTGCCTGTGCAAGTAAAGCTTGCTCAGAAAGTGTCTGTTGGGGACGATATACTTCGTGTAAGGGAGCCCCTCTCATCCCCCAAATCTGCCACACACTATAATTTTGTTGCTGAAAATCTTGCTTTGTCATTTGTGACAAATTCTGCACATCCATCATAGCGACGAGTAAATTGGTTGCATCAGGAGAGGATTTAAATTCACTAAAATAAGCTGGCTGTCCAATCGGTACTTCTTTTCCTTTAAGTGGCACTTTATACAGCTGACCGAGCGCCAGATTCATAAACTCGGCGTGTTTCTTTGCACCGAATACATTGTTTTTTTCAGGCGCGGCTTGGGCCATTGAATTTACAACCAAGGGTCCATTCGGTTTAATAGCTGGCAACGTCAAACTAGACTTCACTTCTACTGAGTTTACTCGTACATTGGCAATCAGCCCCGAACCATCTGCCAGCCACTCATAAGGTTTTGCGACTACAAACCCGTTCAACGAGAAGTTTGATAAACTCACTGGCTTTCGCTGTTTAATATCATAAACCCACAAATGCGCGCGTGTTTGAGTTTCAAGAACGAACGCGAGGTAGCGACCATTTGCACTCCATGCTGGGTATACAATTTGGCCTTGAGGTATATTTGAAACACGAATTAGAGCACCGGTATCAATGTGCTTAAAAGACAACCCTGAGTATCTAGGTGCATCACTGTGCAAGCTCGTCATCGGATTATACTGCACACCCAATAACGTGCTTACTGGAGATTGATGTCCAGTGTTTGCAGCAAGGTCTAGGAGTGCCATCCAATTCCCTTTCGCATTTACAAGCGCTTCAGGAACACTATGTTGTTGTATTAATTCTGCAATTTCAGGCGATGGTTGCTTATAACTAGATGCATCTGCATAAACAGCATTACTCAATATACATGCACTTACAAATAGCATTAATGCCCTGATAATTATCACGTCTGTAGTCCTAATCAAATAGCCACAACGGGACATCATATCTTTATTTTTAGACCAATGCAGTATTTTAGAGACATTTTGCAGTCAAAAAGCTGTTTTTTAGACTATTGTTTTATACAGTACCGCGACTTTTGAATTGTAAGTTGCAGAGTCCAAGTTGATAGGTTTAAACTATGCAACCGTCATCAGCACAACGTATGCGATCAGGCACTTATGAACAACGACAAAAAACCAGAAAAAATAACAATTTTTGATGTTGCCAAAGAAGCGCAAGTTTCCAAATCTACAGTTTCACTCGTATTAACTCACTCGGATAAAGTAAGCGACAAAAGTAAAGAAAAAGTCCTCAAGGCTATTGAGAAGCTTGGGTATGTCTACAACCGAGATGCAGCGGCCCTTCGCAGTAAAAAATCAAATTTAGTTGCAGTTGTGATCAACGACTTAACAAACCCATATTCAGCGCAGCTTGCCGTGGGCCTAGAAAAGCACATTTACGCACTAGGTATGGTGCCCATGTTGGTTAATACTGGTGAAGACTTTAAACGTCAGCAACAAGTGGTAAACACATTGAAAGAGTATAATGTGTCTGCATTTGTTATGGTCCCAGCGCCAGGAACAACCAAAGAATGGGTAAACCAACTGGTATCGTCAGGATTTCCTGTCATCAATATCATGCGTGAAATACAATTTGCGGATGCGCCCTGTATTTTGCCAGATAACCAAAAAGGGACGCATTTAGCGACAGAGCACTTGCTAAATAAAGGCCTGACTTCTTTAGCTTTCTTAGGTGGAACAGAGGAAATATCCGATTACCATGAGCGTGTAAACGGTTTTCGTTCTGCCATTACTGCACATGCCACACCTGTGAAATCATATGAGATTATGGCGCCAACAAACCGTCAAGGTGGCAGAGACGCCTTTCATGAGATTTACAGCACGACACCAAATATTCAAGCAGTGGTATGCTTTAGTGATGTCATAGCATACGGAGTCATGGAAGCCATGCGTGAACATAATTTAACGCCTGGAAAAGATGTAAAAGTCATTGGTTTTGATGACCTTGCAGACTCTCGTTTAATGCGCCCTGCACTCTCTTCTGTTCGCATCGATGCCAATGATATTGGTAAACGAACTTGCCAAGCCCTGAGCGAAATCCTCAACCAATCGCAACCTCCAGTAAGAACACTGGTAGACATATCGTTACAAATTAGAGAATCATCATCTTAAATGAACAAAGTTTTAGTTATTGGCTATGTATGGCCTGAGCCAAATTCATCGGCTGCTGGCATGCATATGCTTTCTTTGCTGCAATTTTATACATCACAAGGCTGGCAAGTAGAGTTTGCAAGCCCAGCGCAACAAACAGATCATATGGTAGATCTGTCTGAACATGGTATTTCAAGTAAACAAATTGCGCTCAATTGCAGCAGTTTTGACAGTTATATTACAGCTTTCAGCCCCGATATTGTCATGTTTGACCGCTTTATGATGGAAGAGCAATTTGGCTGGCGAGTTGATAAATATGCGCCGAACGCTCTGAAAATTCTAGACACCGAGGATTTACAAAGCCTCAGAGGAGCTAGGCACACAGCAGTTAAAGGAAACATAGATTTTCATACAGATCAATTGTTGAATAGCGAATTAGCTAAAAGAGAAATTGCCGCCATCTTACGCTGTGATTTATCTCTCATTATCTCTGACTTTGAACTAGAACTACTCCAATCAGCCTTTAACATACGTCCAGAGTTACTTGTACATTTACCATTTTTGGTTGATTTAAAAGCCATTCCTTCTGACTTACCTACATTCGATGAACGTATACACTTTATGACGATTGGCAACTTTCGCCATGCCCCAAACTGGGACTCTGTGCTGTATTTGCAGAAACTCTGGCCTGCAATAAAAAAACAGCTCCCTGAGGCACAATTACATATTTATGGTTCATATCCCCCCAAAAAAGCAACCGACCTAAATAACCCTAAAACGGGCTTTTTAATTAAAGGTTGGGCTGAGGATGCCTTAGAGGTGATGAAAGCAAGTCGAGTGTGCCTATCTCCAATTAGATTTGGCGCAGGTATTAAAGGCAAACTTTTAGAAGCTATGTTAACCCAAACGCCTTGTGTTACTACTGAGATAGGAGCTGAAGGAATGCATGGCGCACTACCTTGGCATGGCAAGGTTGCAACTAACGATGAAGAGTTCATTAATGCTGCTGTTGCACTTTATAAAGATCAAGTAGCGTTCAAACAAGCACAACAAAATGGCCTAAACATTTTGTATGATCGATATAATAAAACCACTTTAAGTACCCGTTTATTAAACAAAATATCCAATATTCAAAATGAACTAGCTGCCCATCGAACACAAAATTTTTATGGGCAAATGCTCAAACACCACACCCTACGTAGCACGCAGTACATGTCTCAGTGGATTGAGGAAAAAAACGCAAACAAAATGCGTTGAAAATAAGACAAAACTGGTTAGAATGCGCGGCGTAACTTATTATTAGTTTTATAGAAATGAATACTGAATTGGTTTCTTGTCGAACTTAAGAGCTAATTACGCCGCAAGCTATGTGTATACTAGTTTTTGAAGATTCTATTAATCTCAGCACAGCTGGTTGAGACTTCAAAATTACAACATAATTTAGCTGTAATATAAGTTACTGTAATTTGGGATTTAAGTGATCAACACTTAAATATATGGGCTCGCCCTCAACCTCTCAACTATTAGGTATTGCACAGTTGAACTCAGCTACGTTTACCCAAAAGCGCAAGTTTATTGTAAAGCTTGGCAAAATGCTCCACCAATACGGCACCCCTGCTTTTCGTTTAGAAGCCCATTTGATGGAAGTTGCCACACACCTTGGTTTAAAGTCTTCTTTTGTGATGTCACCAACATCAGTGACTTTTGTTATTTGGACAGACGGGCACGAAGAGGAATACACTCATGTTGCAAGGGTTGAGCCTGGAGACCACGATCTAGGTTCACTCGCCAATACTGATGATGTTGTTAACAAAATGCTCGCGGGCGAGCTAACAATCGCTGAAGCGGACGAAAACCTCGATCAAATTCAAAATGCCGACTCACCTTACACAAGATGGCAAATGGCTTTAGCATTTGCTGTGTCAGGTGGCGCATTTGCAATGCTCATGGGCACAAGTTGGAGCGATGTGATTTGGTCAGGGGTCATCTCAATTTTAGTTTACCTATTCATATTATGGTCAGAACACTCTAAGCGTGTTACTCACATGCTTGAGCCCATGGTTGCTATAGCCTCAGCCTTTGCAGCATGCGCGGTGTCAGCATATTTAGACCCACAGCTCAACATTCGTTTGGTGGTTTTATCTGCAATCATTGTGTTTATACCAGGTCTGGCGTTGGCATTAGGGTTTGCCGAGCTCTCTGCGCGTCATTTGGTATCAGGTACAGCCCGGGTAATGGATGCCTTTATGTTGCTTTTCAAGCTATATTTTGGCGCTTTTTTAGGTATTAGTATTGGTTTTTATGTTTTTGGGCAAGTCGACTTTGTACAACCGGACCCGCTACCTAAATGGACCGCTTGGTTAGCGGTATTTCTACTTTGTATCAGCCTCGTTGTAATTTTTAAAACCAAGCTCAAGCATGTCCCTTGGTGTATTACATCTGGGTTTATTGCCTATGCTGTATCTGTCAGCGCCGCCATATATTTTGACTATGCGCTTGGGACTTTTGCAGGCGCATTCGCAGTGGGTATTTTCAGTAACATATTTAACCGCGTAGAAAATGCCCCTGCATCTATCGTAACCATGAAAGGACTCATTGTCTTAGTACCCGGATCCAAAACCTATATTGGATTAAATTCTTTAATTGAAGGGCAAAGTTTCGTGATGGCAGATCACATTGGTCAGCAAACTTTTTTAATATTCATGTCTCTTGTTGCAGGGCTCATTTTCGCTAATGTCACGCTACCACCTAAAAAGAGTCTATAATCTATAGTAACAGCCCCCTAAATTATTAAGGGGGCTTCAAACGCATTTAGTTTCAATTTTAAAGCCCCGACCCACTCTCAATTAAAGTCCCCCACTCTTTCAGCGAATGAGCAAAGTACTTTCCCTTTAGTAACTAATATTACTCAGCTCTCTATTACTCTCGACACTAACGTCAGCTAAAGATCTTTAATCAAAGTACATGACTTACTTTGTCGTAAACTCAGCAACCCACTAATCACTGACTGAGCGAAATACCTCTTCACTAATCATAGATGGTCTTATCCACCCTTAATAAAAAGGGCTCATTACTTCTTTTAAGGAAGAAAAAATTCAAAATTAAGTATCACTAGTTGTGAATGTAAACAAAACTATTAATTAAAAAGTTCAAGTAAATTTACTTGTTAGATAAAAAAACCCTACGAAATTTAAAATAACATTTAAAATCAATATATTAAAACACCTAAA
Source organism: Pseudoalteromonas luteoviolacea (assembly GCF_001750165.1). Classification (NCBI taxonomy): domain Bacteria; kingdom Pseudomonadati; phylum Pseudomonadota; class Gammaproteobacteria; order Alteromonadales; family Pseudoalteromonadaceae; genus Pseudoalteromonas; species Pseudoalteromonas luteoviolacea. The sequence goes on along the minus strand of NZ_CP015412.1, from coordinate 31,717 downwards.
AATAAAAACAATTATATTCATAACTTTTAATCTGTTTTCAAGATTTAACAACTAGACATGATGTTAAATCCTTAGTGCACAAAATTACATTTGAGTGATTACGTTCATTTTTCATCCAAGGGGATTGGTATCATGTTTAACAATAAGAATAAGTTGTCGCTGGCTGTGAGTTCAGCATTAATGAGTTCAACTTTATATTTTTCACCATATGCATTTGCGCAAAATGACAGCGCTGTTTCAAATCAAAAAGAAGTCGAGGTGATTCAAGTCCGTGGTATTCGCGGTAGTGTGGTGAAATCTTTAAATACTAAGCGATATGCAGATGCAATCGTTGATGCCGTTACCGCCGAAGACATAGGCAAATTCCCAGATCAGAATGTGGCTGAATCACTTCAACGTATTACAGGTGTCTCATTAACACGTAACTTCGGTGAAGGTGAAAGAGTAAGTATTCGAGGCACCAGTGAAAGCCAAAACCGTACATTGCTAAATGGACAAGCCGTCGGTTCAACGGACTGGTGGACTAACTCAGCTGCAAGTCGAGGCTTTAACTACACTATGCTTCCTTCAGAAATCGTCTCTGGACTTGAGGTGTATAAATCACCAGAAGCCGATATTGATGAGGGTTCAATCGGTGGTACCATCATTGTAAGAACCAGAAAGCCGCTAGATTTGGAAGCGAATAAAATAGCTGGCTCATTGTTAGCCCAGCACAGTGAAATTTCTGGTGAAACTGATCCACAAGCGTCCATCATGTATAACTTCAAAAACGATGATGAAACATTTGGCGCACTAGTCTCGTTAATTAGACAAGAGCGTAACTTGCGTCGTGATGGTATTGAGGCTTGGAGTTGGACAGATAGAAACATCACCATGGCAGATGGTACCGTGCACGAAGATGTATACAGCCCAGGCGGCGGTGGTTCTGCAATGTTCTCCCAAGAACGAGTCAGAACTGGTATCACACTTGCGCTCCAATATCGCCCCAGTGACGCGACAGATATTTCATTTAACCTATTAGATTCAACGCTAGATGCTGATAATGAAAACCAAAACTTTCTCTGGTTACCTGAGCGCGGCAATTCTCAATACACAGATATCACAATCATTGACCACAATAAGGTCGGAAAAATGGTTGTCGGTGGCACTATGGGCTTATCTCCAGACGGTACAAATATCCTAAATGAAACAAAAGTCAGAAACTCAAAGCTTAAAACCAAAGCGTATGACTTAAAAGTTGAGCACGAGGGCGAACTTTGGCAATCCACTTATCAACTAGGATATACAGAGGGCTCTGGTGGTTCACAAGCTGACCGCTCTGTAGGCTGGGTTGGGAACTACGTACATTCATTTGATACGTCACAAACAGAAGATGTCAGAGCGTCTTATGGTGCTGATCCGAAAGATGGCACAAAATGGAACCTCGGCTTTTTGCGTTACGACAACAATGATGCAAAAGATGATGAAAGCTATTTCCAAGCTGATTTTAAACGCCCTATTGATGTTGCTGTATTCAGCGAAATAAAAATGGGCTTAAAATATCGAGATCATAGCCGCTTTAATACCAAAAACACGACAGATGCGCGTACTGATCTCAATTGGAGCTTAGCAGATTACTCACTTGTAATGCCTAGCGATTACCTATCTGGTTTAGGTTCGTCAGGTACATTAAGAGCTTATGCTATTACTGACTCTGATAAAGTGCGACAAGATGGTGATGCCCTTGACTGGAACTATAGAGTGTTAAAAGCCAGTACTTTTGACATCAAAGAAAAGATACTAGCAGGTTATGTTAAAACAACCATAGATGCAGATGGCATGCGTGGTAACTTAGGTGTAAGACTTGTACACACCAAACAAGAGTCTTCTGCATTTGCGGGTGCAACAGGTCTTGAAACGTGGACCACACAAGACAAAGACTACTTTGATGTACTACCAAGCATTAACCTGGCCATTGACTTAAGTGATGACCTACTAATGCGCTTTAGTGCAGCGAGAGTGATGTCTCGTCCAGACTACGCTAGTATGACGGCTTCAACCTCATATAACGTAGAAACTCAGACCGGCACAGGTGGTAATCCAGATATAGATCCATTTCGTGCAACGCAATTCGATACAGGTATTGAGTGGTACTTCAACGAAGCGGGATTGTTCTCGGCGGTATTCTTCTATAAAGATATTCAATCATTCTTAGACAGCACGCCAGCATTAGAGATACATGAAAATACCCCAATCAGGATCAGCCGCCCTTCTAATGGTCGCGCAGGACGAATTCAAGGGTTAGAGTTTGGCTATCAACAAGAGTTGCTTGAAGGGTTCGGTATTTCTGCCAACTACACCTATGTAGACGGTGAAGCCAAAGATAAAGATGGTAACGACGTAACGATTCCGGGTAACTCGGAGCACACGGTCAATTTAAGTGCATATTATGAAAACGACACACTCAGCGGCCGTATTTCATATAACCACCGTTCAGGATATGACTCAGGTAATGATTGGCCTGGTTACATTGACGCCTATGGTCAAATTGATGCAAACCTAACTTATAACATCAATGAAAACTTAGCAGTCGTCTTAGAAGCTATCAATTTAACCGATGAACATACATTTAGTTATCAAGAAGAAGGCGTCGAACAAGCGCTAACAGGTGTCTATGCCGACGGCAGACGCTTTGTAGCCGGTATTCGATTCAATTTTTAATTACAAAGCAGACTTGTGAAATAACCAAGCAATTAGCACAAGTCTGCACCGTGTTCGTTGTAAGCACAGCGGCATATGCAAAGGAAAGCCTCTCCCTGCCCAGGAGATTTAAGCTGAAGCCTACTTATGTAGGCCTTCAGCTTTTCTTTTTAAACACCTTGTACTATGAGATATGGTAATTGTTTTTAAAAGCTGTAGAATCGGTCATTTAGGTACATAAATTAGCATAGTAAATACGTAACATAACGCCTGATGTAGGTTGGGTAATTATCACAAGGTGCCACTTTAATCAGCATGAAGCATGTCAGGCCTATTGAACTAATCATATTAATTTTGGCGCTGTTCTCAACAAGCAGTCGTGCAGACCTTTTCACTGCAACACAGTATTACCAACAACAAAACTACGTCAAAGCCTACGACGAATTCTATCAACTTGCCCAACTCGGTAATGGCGACGCCATTTATAACTTAGCGGTGATGTCACTCCATGGCCAAGGTACAGAAAAAAACCTCTCAATTTCACATGCCTGGTTTTCAATCGCTGCCGAATATGGCATTGCAGAAGCACTCAGAACAGCGCATATTATTTCGTCTCAGTACGCAGACCAGCAGGTACTAGACCAAGCCCTACAACAAAGAAAAAGCCAATTTGGCTATCAATACCTCAGTGACAAGTACCAGCCAGACTTCAGCAAAGCAAAAAAACATCCACAATCATCCGAACGTACTTTTGATAAACAACCGGATTACCCAGAACAAGCAGCAAGGCAAGGGATAGAAGGCTGGGTTTGGCTTGAATTTGATATTGATACAACCGGCGTTGTTAAAAACATCACTGTTATTGATGATTACCCTAAGAATATCTTCACTTCATCTTTAATTAACGCCGTTAAAGTTTGGCGCTATAAGCCCGGCAAAGCCAAAAAGAATCACTCGCTTATTTACCATTTCACAACGTATAAAGGTAAAGAATACAAGCGTACTTTGGCTTTTCAGCAGCAAGATTATAAAGCTCAGATCAGGCGTCATATTGATGCAGCTGAGCAAGGTAACGCGCTTGTACAATATTACATCGCCAACTGGTTAAGCTCTAACGAATACAACGCCAGTCGACTACTAAAATACCACTGGCGAGATGACAATGACTACTTAACCATATTACTTGCAGCTGCGAAAAATAACCTGCCTGTTGCACAGTACAAGCTCGCCGTTGAGCTACTCACCAACACTCATGACAAAAAACAGTTTGATGTGGCATTAAACTGGCTAAAACGCAGTGCCCTTCATTTTTCGCCAGCCCAGTACAAATTAGCCACTTTATACGGTGATAAACATAGTCAACTCTTTGCACCCTATGAAGCAACAAAATGGTTTAAGCGTTCTGCACCTAACGATAAGAGAGCTGCAAAAGCGCTGAGTTTGCATTTATTCAAACACCCAAGTGATGAAGAAAATCTATCACAGTGGCTCACGGTGGCGCTTGAGCAGGATGAAAATGATCCTGAGTTACTGTTATTACAAGCAAAACTAACGCACAGCACGAATAAATCGAAGTCTATCAAAATAGCTCAGAACGCGCTTAAACAAGCAAAAAAAAGGCAATGGGACACAAGCCAGATTGAACAGTTTATTAGTAAACTATAAGTTGTAGTTTCTAATATCTGAACCAGCAATTTAACGAATAGGCTTGGGCTTTATCTGACTATTTGCTTTGAGCGAGTAACGGACGTGGGTGTTCTTATTTTGCAGATTAGAACTATAAAATAGTCTCCATATTTAGCAAATGTTCAAGTCGCACACTTTTATCTTTCTAGAAAATCCACAACACGCATTTTTAATGCTACTGGCAATAAGTTATTAACTCTGTTAAAAATTAACCTCTCAGTAAACTGTGTGATTTGCGCACTATTAAATTGTTATACCAATCAGGAGGGTAGATGAATACCAGTGTTTTCTTAAGTCATAATCATAAAGATAAAAAGTTTGTCAGACGGCTTGCGCGAGATATCGAATGTCATGGTATTAGAGTTTGGCTCGATGAAGCAGAAATGAATATAGGTGATTCATTAGTTCAAAAGATTAGAGAAGGGATCGATAACGTAGATTACTTTGCTGTGGTTTTATCTAACAACTCTATTAATGCTCCCTGGGTCAAAAATGAACTTGATGTCGCCATAAATTATCAAATAGCAGGGAGATTAAAGGTTCTGCCAATTATCTTAGAAAATGTTGAGTTACCAAGCTTCTTGATAGGGAAACTATACAGTAATTTTTCGGACCCTTCTGAATATACAAATGAGTTGGAGAAGGTCATCAAAAGTATGGGAGTTGCATTCAATAAGAATGTAGTAACCCCTCAGACATCTTCAAATTTAGGTAGCTCTCTCGATTCAGCTATAATGCTTGGCCTACCAATTATGTCTGCTCCGTTTCATAGACCATACCAATACCTTGGCATGCAGGTGGATGAAGTTGAAAAACTCGTAGATGTTAAAGCTAATGAAGCAAGAAATATCATAGTTGAAAATGACTTATGCAAAATGGTTCTGTGGGGGGAAGGTAATTTTATCAGTTTTGTTGAGATTGAATTATTACAAACAGCTCCACACTCTCAAGAACAAGAGTTTGACAGTGAAGCATTATTAGGTGCACTGAGTATTGGGGTGCATGAATTGGATCTCGCTAGAAAAAAAACACACTTCCACACATATTATGACCATAAAAAGAAGATGAAAGTAACTGCAAGTTGTTTATTTGATGGTGCTCCGTTATCTGTTAGTTTTGGTACCAAGTACTACAACATGTAAATTGGTACAACAAACGCTAGAGTAAGGAACACAAAACAACGAGCTTGCGTTACTTAATCAATGGGATCAGAGTCATTCATTTGAAGCTTCCTTTCAAACGTCCAAGTTTGGCAATTTAGAGAAAGTAAAAAGACATATTAGAGACATCGTCGCTACTAAGGACGAATAAAAAGAGCTCACAATACCAATTGAGTAGCGATAAACATTATATAAAATAGTTTCTATCGCTCTTTGCTTTACTATGTGAGTGAGTTTTTAAAAAAATACATCTGAAAATAGGTGGTAAGTGTTTTACGCTGTAATATTGAATTCACAGCAAACACTCACATAATTTATTGGAAATTCGTCCACGTTTTATTTTAAGGAGAAATAATGGCGGGCTTGGTTTTAGAGTTACAACGCGACGCTTTGGATAACGAGGCAAGTATAGCCAACCTATTACGAAAAGCTATGGTCGTTTCAAAAAAGCTTGGCATTGAGGATATAGAACTGTGGTTAGAAAGAGAGCTTCATGGTTATTACAAAGCTGAAGTCGTCGAAATACCAGACTATAGGAAAGTAACAGGGCAAATAAAGGCTCTTGATGAATACCATGTTTGGCAACCAGTTCACATAGAAAATAAAGATTTAGCAGAACAGCTCTGTTGTAGATTAATGAGTGAGCCCATTAGTGAGCTGTCAGAGTTAGTGAGAAATGATAGCACTTACGCAGTTGAGCAAAAATTTCCACCAAATTTAAAAATTAAAATCATGAGTATGATGAATTACCAAACTGAACCTGTATTTCAATTTAGTTCGGTCCAAATCCACAGAATGTTGGATACAGTAAAAACTCACGTCTTAAGCTGGGCTCTGGAGTTGGAAGAACAAGGTATAACAGGTGAAGGGATGAGCTTTTCACGAGAAGAGAAACAAGTAGCTAGCCGAGTGGTTTATCAAATTACAAATAATATTCAAAACATGCATAACTCTCAGCTACAACAAGACTCTGCTGGGGCTTCTCAAAACCTGACAGTTACATATGAGAATAAAGACTTGATAAAACTATTGGAAGAACTAAAGTCTAGTTTCGAGCAACTAGAGTTGAGTGCAGCAGCCAAAAACGAATTATCAGCGGAAGTAGCTACCATAGAAATGCAATTAGCTTCACCTAATCCTAAATCAATAATTATAAATGAGTCGTTGAAATCTAGTAGGGCCATTTTAGAAGGTATAACGGGAAGTGTTTTGGCTACAGGTTTGTTGCAACAGATTTGCACCTTTATTTCATAGAAGTTAATGCAGTGATTACCTAAGTGGAATAGGAAAGAATTCACAATATTCAGTATTGAATTGTTACCTTCAACAAGCTTGTAACTAGCACAAAATATAATAAATGTTTTGTTTAGATCAGAAAAACTTAATGGTGGTTGTTGGGACCAGAGACTTAAATTTTAACTTTTTGAACCAAAGACGGTTTTTGGGCCCCTGGCGAATGTCCGATTTAAATATGCCCTATTAATAGTAGCTAGTAGATACCACCAACACATACCTACATAAGCAAATCTACTTACTATGTCCCATGTTTGTGCGGAGTCACCTCTGCACAAACACACTCTTAAACAGCTGTTCTAATCAAGCCTTCTTAACCAATCGGCAAGAGCAAGGCCAATACTCTTGGGCTGATCTTCTTGAATATAGTGCAAACCAATTCCTACATAAGCGGTTTCAATATTTTCAATTCGCTCGACATACCAAGGGATCAATGCGTTAGGTGTAATAGAACCAGGAGACGCATAAAGTAATAAAACTGGCATATCCGTTTTTGACATAAATCGTTCTATCCCTTTCATGACTCTGTGAGTATGACGTGGCGAACCTGCTATAGGTATTTGTCTAGGCCATGCAAGTAAAGGTTTTCTGGCCAATTTATCAACATATGGGGCGCGATACTCTGACATTGCATCTTCACCCAGTGTTCTATTTACTAAAGACGGCAGCATTTGCTCAATTAGGATATTTTGTTCAACAACCAATTGATGACCTACTACAGGATCATTAATCGCTTCAAAAAAAGGCCCCATATTTGGCCCTAACGCGTCAAAACTTTCAGCAGGCATGAGCGGTGGCAAGGCCCCTTCCATAAATGCCAATGCAGTCACCCGTTCTGGATTTTTACGAGCATAATGCCAAGCAATTGCCGCGCCCCAGTCATGTCCAACTAAAATAATGTCATCAAGTTCTAACTCATCAATAAAGCGACTAAAGTAACGAAATTGCTGTTTAAAATTATACTCTATGTCTGGTTTACCTGAATGCCCCATACCAATTAGATCTACTGCAACCGCTCGGTGAGACTTTGCAACATAGGGCATCACATTACGCCACAAGTATGACGAAGTCGGATTGCCATGCACAAAAACCACAGCTTTACCTTCACCTAGCTCTAAATAAGACATAAAAGAGCGCTTTACATCTACAATTTTGCGATCAATCTGCAATGTTTCATCAATGACAGGGCTAGGTAACTTATAACTAGCTTCATATGCTTGAAGTACATTTGTACAACTTAAATACATTAATAACACGACAAAAAACCACTTTACCATCTTATATCTCCTTTAACTTTTGTTATTGGTTTTACTAAAAAAATACTGTACACCAATGTACAATATATGAGTTGGTTTTTATTTGTCCACTGGTGTACAATAAATTTCAAGTTGTAATAGGAGGGATTGTGGGCAGAAATAAGGCATTTAACCGTGACCAAGCAGTTGATTCGGTCATGCATTTAATCTGGAGTCAGGGATATCAAAACTGCTCTGTAAAAGCAGTATCAGAAATGTTAGGTATTACTCGCTCTAGCTTTTATCATTCTTTCGGGTCTATGGAATCCCTCTTTATAGAAGTGCTCAAACGCTACTATATCCACTCTCCTTTTTGCGCATTTGACCAAATTAATGAACAAAGTGATATCTTGAAAGAAATTTGTACTGTCTTTCAAAATATCTGCGTTGCTAGAGTGACGGACAAAGAAGCAAAAGGTTGCTTGATGATCAACAGTATTATTGAGCTCGTTGGCAGCAATGACATACTTTCCCCTCCTCTATCAAGTAGCGTAGATGCTGTTCTAACACGGTTCAAACGTCTGCTAAATGCGGCAAAAATGCAGGGAAAGTTCAATGATAATGACATAGATCAAAAGGCACTTGCGCTTCTAAATTTGCTTATTGGGATCAACGTATCTGGCAAGTTTATAAAAGACTATGAGCAGCTTTGGTCCTCTACTCAACTCTCGCTGCATAGCCTTGGGGTATATGATACCGATTACAATATGGCTTAGTTAACGTATTTGGGCAGGCGTATATGTCACTGCGATAGTGCAAGATTGACACAAAGCACTCTGCCCTACGACTTGTTGTTCACCCTGTGTTTGCAAGCTAAAATCTGCAAAAGCAGTTTTCCAATGCTTCACATCTAACGTATAACGATTACGCAAAGACGCTTCGATCTCAGGTTGTTTTGAACCAGATGACTCCCGCGACGAAAAATGTATCTGGCCTAAATAGGTAGACGCGCCTGATGTGCTCTTAAAGCGATGTCCAGTGTCGCCCATTTTTTTAACAGATATGAACTGCTGACTTACCTGCCACCCTGTGAACGTATAGCTTCCCTCTGGTAGCTCAATGGCGAAAAGGCCCAAGTTATTAATACTCGCGCTCAAAGATATAAAATGCTTTTTCCCGGTTTTAACATTCTTAAAATGGACTTGATAATCAGCGTAATTTCCTTCATACGCCATACTTCCCCATACAATGCCATTCTCGCTCGAGATCTGATTGCTCGGCTCTATACTGGGCGAAGCGCAGCCGCTCAGTAGCAGTATACTTATTAACGCGATTACACATTTTATTCCTTTCATAAGTTCACCATTGCATTAGAAGCGTATTCTCACACTGCACTTTTAGTTAGCTAATTGCAACAAATAATATCTAATCAGTTAAAAATTCATGAAGGACAATATCCATTTCCAAATTCTCTATTCGATTTATTATAATATACTCACCATCACTCGTTGCACTCAAACCCAACTCGACATTGACATCATATAAATAAAGTCCAATATCAGAAACAAACTCGTTCGATTGCTCTTTTATATTGTAATTAAACAGTGATAATTGATGCCCTTGCCTCACCACATAATAAATACCATCCTTGTATATTGCAGGGCGATATAAATCCAAAGAATAAGAAAGATGGTGAAGCGGCACTTCACCCTGTAGTACTTCGTATAAGTACATACCAATATCATCTATATATGAGTCAAAGCTTTCATTTTTATTAATTAGAGGTGTATAAGGTTGTTCTAACTCAGGGAGCAGCGTATTACTTGCGCTAGCGATATCATGTTTCCAAAACTGTGAACGTTTCTCTTCAATGGTTTTAAAATATAATGACTTCCCATCATTTGACCAATATATATTCTGCAGAGTTTGATTTTCTTTAATCACCGAACGAGGGATCTTTGAAAAGGTATTGATTATAAATAGTGTATTTGACTCGCTTAGCATAGCTAAGTATTCTCCGTTAGGAGAAAAAATCAGCAACTTAGGCTTATCCTTTTTCAGTAAGCTCGTTAAAAGACTCGGACTCGATTTAAAACGGTGTTTTAGCCATACTTCGACATGTGTTATTTGAGGATCTACATGAGATGTCGTTGATACATATGCTACCTGCATACCATCACCGGAAATAGTAGCCTGTGTATCAATTCTTGAGTTTGAAGAAACCGCCGTAAACGTATTAGATGCGATAGAAAACTCATACAGATTAACTTCAGCACTGCCTTCTGTATGGGCTATCAAGCCAGTTTGACCGTTAATCGCAATTTCAGATATTTCGCCATAAGGCTTATACAAGGTGCTGGTCTCCTGACCCGGTGAATGTAACTTTAATTCACTGCCTGCACTCAACCAACTTCCGTCGACTATACCAAAGTAAGGCTCATCCTCTACCTCAACTTGCCCAGTATTCGTAATCTCACCATCTTTGCCAATGATCCCTTGTTGCCATTGCATATCTTGCTTGTAGATAATTCGTTTGCCACGTATACGATAATCCTCAGCTTGAACAATAGTCTCTTTTTCTGATAACGAGAAATTATTAATATCCTCCATATTGATATTATATTTCACTATTTCCTTTTTCCCTTGGGTCACTTCATTCACAAAAAGTTGGCCAGCTTTATTTAAAATAATTTTTTGAGGAACCTGTGCGCCATCACATTCTAATAATGAAATATCCCGATTTAACCGCCACAACTCGATAGCATTATGAACCGACAAGCCTCTTATTTCACAACTAAAGGGGCTATATCGATAATATAATAGCCACTCCCCATCTTCAGACCAACTCGGTGCTTGCTCACTATATCCTGATGACTTAATTGTATGAGAAGAGTTTGTTTGAAGGTCGTGTACAACTAAATCATATTGACTTTGACCTGTTACAATTTGACTGTAAGCCAAAAAACGGCCATTAGGAGAGAAACTTAAATAAGCTTCAGCTCCAGGAGAGGAAGTGATTCTAGAGATATATTTAATTTCTGGCGTTGATTTAAAGCTATTAAAATCAAATAAGGCGAGAAAGGTAATTATAAAGCCAATGAATGTCCCTAAAATAAGCCAGTTAATTGGTATATTCTTTTGCGGTGAATATGCTCTCTCAGTGAGAGTTGGTGCATTCGCAACAATAGCAATACACTGATAACCAAGCCGAGGCACCGTTTTTATAAAGCTTGGTTCTTTTGACGTATCGTTGAGCGTTTTCCTAATTTGTGCCACGAGTTGGCTGACAGAGTTATCACTGACCACGAGATTGGGCCATAATTGATTGATTATCTCATCTCTGCTGACAGGCTCTGGAGATTTATCAATTAATAGCCTAATCAATGCAAGTTGTTTGTGTTCAAGTGGCCGCCATATTCCGTCAACTTTGACACTCATTTTTTGGGTATCTATCAAAACATCATTTAACAGAAAGCGTTCAAACTGCATTTACTGATCCAAATCCAAAAATCGAGCCTAAGCAACATGGCCCTGCACATAACGACTATTCCATTATGATCATACTATGTTATGATGGGGACAAATTTTTTACCTAAACGCAACTTTACAGCACTTTCTGTTGCACTTAAATAGAAATATAAAAGCAAAGTTTCCCGTACGTTAATTAAGAATAGGAGTAGGAAACAATGGTCATGAAACGTATTTGTCATTTGTTTCTTCCGCTTTTGCTTTTATGTATACCCCTTTCTTACAGCAAAGCTGGTCAAGAAGCCCAAAATGAACCACTCAATCAAACATCTTCAAAAGCATTGGAAGACGACCTCTCTCGGATAGAAATTCGCGCCTTTCATGACAGCGTTGTCAAGTCACTGAATATAAAACGCTTTAGTGACCAAGTTTCAGATAGCATCAGTGCTCAAGAGATTGGTAAGTTCCCAGACAAAAACGTCGCAGAGGCCTTGCAAAGGATCACCGGTATTTCACTCTCAAGAGTACAAGGAGAAGGGGAACGGATCGGTGTCAGAGGCACAACGCCAGAACAAAACCGCACCTACCTCAATGGTCAATATTTGGCTTCGGCTGATTGGTGGATCTCTTCGTTACCAAGTCGCGGATTCAATTTCACGCTATTACCAGCAGACATCGTCTCGAGTTTAGAGGTTTATAAAACCCCTAAAGCCAATCAAGATGAAGGCTCTCTCGGTGGCGCTATCAATATTAAAACGTTAGACCCCTTCTTTTCAGACCCCGGCGTTTTAGCAATTACGTCCCAAATGCAATACAACGACCTCTCACAAAAATATGATCCTCAACTGTCCGCTGTTTATAGTTGGATTAATGAGCAACGTGATTTTGCGTTACTCTTTACCGTAAATCATCACAGCAGAAGCTTGCGCAGAGACGGACTTGAATCTTGGGGTTGGCATGAACGAAATTACAATCTTGATGACGCTGGCCAGTTAATATCAAATACTCAAGTGAATCAACCGAGTGACTTTCAAAATATATGGTCACCAGGTGGCGGAGGCTCGGCAGTTTTCCAACAAGATAGAGCACTCAGTAGTTTTACCACCAGTGCAACCTATCACATTGATGAGCAGTGGACTTTGAGAAGCCACCTTCTGCACTCTCAACTCAATGCCGATAATTCAAACCAGAACTTTTTATGGCAGCCGGGGAAGGCATTAGATGCAGGTAGCTCAATAAGTAATTTTCAAATCATGGATAACACACTTACTTATGCCTCGCTTACCCCAGCGCAAAGTCAACCATTCAGTACCAGCATGGAAGCAATTTGGCGAAAAGCGCAAATACAAACCCAGAGTATCCACCTCGATTTACTCTATACCGGCCCGTGGTGGCAGGCTCAATATCAAGTGGGATATACACATGGTAGTGGGGGTACAAGTGAGGATAACACAGCGCAATTTGCCGCTAATACTCATTACAGCTTTGATACCAGAGAATATAAAAATATTAAAACTCAGTATGATATTTCACCGCTAGATCCACAAAAGTGGTTTATCAGTGAAGCGCGCAGTGATAGTCAAGACGGTAACGATACCGGCTACTTTTTACAAAAAGACTTTTCTAGAGATCTCTCATTCCAACACCTTCATACCTTAAAATTTGGCGGAAAATACAAACGCCATAAGCGTGATTTTATTCGCATGCGCTCACAAAATGGTGGCATTCATGGCTTAGCAGGCCAACTCAATACCACATTAGCCGATTACCCAAATGAGTTCATTAATGGTTATTTAGAAGGCATAGGAAATAGTGATACACTGAAAGCATATAGCTTTGCTGATATCAACGCATTGTCACGTGACTTCTCAACTTTAGACTTTGTTCAAACTGAAGAAAAAACCAGTCGTTTCACAATCGAAGAAGAAACCCTTGCAGGTTATGCCATGGTTGAGTTTGCTGGCGAAAGCTACAAGGCAAATTTGGGGTTAAGAGTTGTCTCTACGTGGCAAAAAGCAGGGGCGTATGAGCGCACTGCGTCTTCACCATCGGACACCTATAACTGGCAATCTACATCCAAACATTACACCGATATATTACCCAGCCTCAATATTCAATTTGATTTAACCGAACATCTTATTTCAAGGTTTGCAGTTGCACGTGTCATGTCTAGGGCGCAATTTCATCACTTGATGCCCTCCACTAACTACAATGTAACTCAAGCGCAGGGCCAAGGTGGTAATCCAGAGCTCAATCCTTACAGGGCAACTCAATTTGATTTTGGTTTAGAATGGTATTTTACTGACTCAGCATTAGCATCAATTGCGATATTCAATAAAGATGTAGAATCTTTTATTGAGTTCAATCGAGCTCTTGAATTACATGAAGGGATTTTAATGTCCATTGATAGACCGATAAATGGTGCAGGAGGTGTGATCAGAGGGGTTGAACTCAGTTATCAGCAAGCAATCGCATATGGTTTTGGCGTCATTGCTAATTACACTTTTGTTGACGGAGACCGTAATACCCAATTAAGCGGCAATTATGACTGGGTGCCTGGGACTTCTAAACACAGTACAAACCTCACAGCCTATTATGAAAATAGCTTAGTCAGCCTTCGCCTTGCCTATAACTACAGAACACAATTTGCCACAGGTATTGGCGAAACAAAAATGGATGATTATGGACAGCTTGACGGCAGTGTCACAGTCTCAATAAACGATGACTTAGATCTTATTTTTGAATTCTTAAACCTAAACAATGAGATCATATATACATTCGATCGCAATGAATACGCCCCAACGGCTATTTACCAGAATGGTCGCCGCTTCTATTTAGGGGCAAGATACCGCTTTTCAGCTAACTAAATAAAGGACAGTTGAAGCGTCTCTATATCGAATGCGGCTTGACGAATTTAAACAAACTCCCCTTTATTCATAGCTGCCAAACCATAGAGGCTTCTCTTTTACCCTGGAAAATAACCACATAAAATACCCTAAAGTTTGAAATTTCACCTCAAATTAATTCAGGAACCTTTAAAATCACAATATATTTATCTATTCAAATATTGTAATTTTTTATTCAAACCTTGTAGTCTACCGCATGCATGTGACAGTTAGTCGCAAACACTGGTTTTCTTTATAACCAGTCGTAAAATAGCCGGATTTTTCAGCTCGACGTTTCACGTCTCTCACAATTCTCTTTTTCAAGGCTAGTAGAATGAAATTGATTAAATCTGCAATTGCACTGGCAGTTGGCTTGGTAAGTACAAGCTCTATTGCAAGCACACAATCAAATGTAATCACCTTAGAAGACATCCCTAAAATTCAAAAAGTCGTCAGCGCGCAAGTCAGCCCTGACGGTGAGTCTGTTGCTTTTACGCGCTCTGTTCCAAGAGAATTATATATAGATGCAAACGGCAAAAACTTTACTGAACTCCACTTAGTAGATGACGAAGGTATTGAGCGCCCATTTATTACCGGTCAGGTCAACATTCATAGCATCGCTTGGGCTGATGATGGTCAATTTATTTATTTCTTAACTAAGAAAAAGACTGACAAGTTCACATCGCTTTACCGTATTGCCGTAAACGGTGGTGAAGCACAAAAAGTATTTTCTTTAAAAGATACTGCTATTTCTAAGTACCGACTCAGCCCTGACGGCAAGCAGGTTGCTATTTTGGCCATGTCCCCCAAAGACCGCTCTGAAAAAGAGCTCAAAAAGCTGGGCTTCATGGCTGAGGTATACGAATTAGGCCTCAAAAACAAACAGCTACATATCGTTGACCTCCAACAAAGTGAAAAAGCACTTACGCCTAAAGTAATTGCTGTACAAGGTTACGTTAGTGACATTAATTGGGCTGATGATGCAAGTAAACTACTTGTCAAAACTCAGCCTACCGCTTTGATAGACGACCAATATATGAAGTCGCAATGGCATGTTATGAATGCCAAAACCCAGCAAATCATCACCTCTTTTAAAACTGAAGGTAAGCTTGGTGAAGCTGAGTTTTCTCACGACGGTAAATACATTGCAATATTAGGTGCCGAAGACAAGCACGATCCAGCCAAAGGCAGACTTTTCTTAGCCAATGCCGAAACTGGAAAAATCGAAGAATGGATCCCAAACTTTATGGGGCATATCGGTGACTTTGAATGGTCTAACCGTAAGAACACACTTAACTTCGTAGGCCATGTTGGTGCAGAAAGCTTTGTTGGACAAATTAAAGTTGGCTCAAACAAATACAAAAAAGTAGTAAAAGATGGCAAGCTTATCGCGGGTAAACTATCAATCTCAGACTCAGATAAAACCATAGCGCTCACTGCAAATACATCAAAACACCCTAATGAAGTGTATATGTTACGTTCAAAACGCACGACCCGCTTGTCAAACTCAAACGATTGGCTTGATAACAAACGCTTCGCAAAGCAAGAAGCACTGACATTTAAAGCCAGAGATGGCGTTGAGATCGGTGGTGTGCTTATTTACCCACTAGATTACCAAGCAGGTAAACGTTATCCACTGATCATGTCTGTTCATGGTGGTCCTGAATCTCATGATAAAAATGGCTGGCTAACAAGCTACTCAGATCCAGGTCAAATGGGTGCAGCACGTGGCTATGCGATATTCTACCCTAACTACCGTGGCTCAACCGGTAAAGGCGTAGATTACTCAAAATTAGGCCAAGGTGATTATGCGGGCAAGGAGTTCGATGATTTAGTCGACATGAAAAAATACCTCGTTGACCTTGGACTTGTAGATACTAAGAAAGTGGGCATTACCGGTGGCTCATATGGTGGCTATGCATCTGCTTGGGGCGCAACAAAACTAACAGAGCACTTCGCAGCAAGTGTTATGTTTGTTGGTGTTACCAACCAACTGTCAAAGTTTGGTACGACTGACATTTCAAATGAGATGTTTTTAGTGCACGCACGTTCTTACCCTTGGCAAAAATGGCAATGGTACCTTGAGCGCAGCCCTATTTACTGGGCAGGTCAATCAAAAACACCACTGTTGATTATGCATGGTAAAGATGACCCACGTGTTCATCCTGCACAGTCAATGGAATTGTACAGATATATGAAAGTACAAGGTAAAGACGTGCGTTTAATTTACTACCCAGGTGAGGGACACGGCAACCGTAAAGTTGCTGCGCAGTACGATTACAGCATTCGTCTTATGCGCTGGATGGATAACTACCTTATCCATGGCAACAAAGACATGCCTGACTACAAAATAGATCATGCTGCAAGGTTAAAAGCAGCGAAAGAAGCAAATAAATAAGCGATTTCCATGTCAAAAGAGTAAAACGAAGGAATTTTGTTTTACTCTTTTATTTTGATGACTCAAAAATAGGCTTACCAAAAATTCATTACTCCTTTGAATTTTCTATGACCCCTTCCATGCGCTTCAAAGCACGAGATAATTGACAACCCGCAAAAAAGAACAACAAACAAGGCAAGCTTATTTTTGAGCTGTACCTATACTATATCTAACCAGCGCAATTTAAAATCAAAATGTTTTCATAATATATACAAATTTAATACGATTAGATTTGTGGGTCGAAGAATACTTCTATCGGTTCAACTCTTCCTTTTAAATTAACCTCTGCCGCTTTTTGTAGATCTTGTTGCTTTGATTGCTCAACACTGACCTTACTAATCAATAGTGTTTTATTTAATTCTTTTGTTTTACTTTCGATTCTGGCTGCGACATTAACCGTGTCACCTATCACAGTATAATCCATACAACTGACGCTCCCAACATTACCAGCTATTGCGTCACCACTGTGTACCCCTATACCAATTTCTATACTCGGCAACCCTTCTTCGATAAACTCCTTATTCAATTCTTTCAGTGCTTCTAACATTTCTTTCGCCGCACTAATTGCATTGCTGGCACTATTCCCTTCACCTTGAGGTGTACCAAATACGGCCATAATCGCGTCTCCGATAAACTTATCAATCATGCCGTCATATTTGAAAACAATCGTACTCATAGTCGAAAAATATCTGTTCAGTAAGCCAGTGATGACCTCTGGTTCGTACGCTTCGCACATGCTTGTAAAGCGTCGAATATCAGCCATCAATACCGTTACATTTCGCCGCTCTCCGCCTGGCTCAATATCAACTTTGCCGGTTTCCACTGCACTTACCAACTTTTTTGGCAAGTATCGAAGCAGCCTTTCCCTGTGTCTAAGTCGGGTGTAAGTATTTGTTATATAACTAGAAATTGACCATGCCAGTAAACCCGAAAATAAAATGATTATCTGCTCATGCATCTCAATCGCTCTGGCTGTGTCACTGTGCTCTAGGATCACAGTGCCAGTTGCCAAGCAACATAAGGTGGAATAGTAAATAATTAACTTACCTTGGCGAAATGCACTCATCACATTGAACAGGATAAGTGCGCTTATCAGCATCAATTCAAATTCAGTATTATGCATATCATGTAAAAAGTGACCAATCTCCGAAAGAAACTCCATCTCAAGGGTAATCAGCAAAATAATAAGATAATCAAATAGGATAGAAACGTACTTTAACCATGGTTTATAGCCTTTACTTTTTGCCCACCGCGCGACACAGAAACACCAAACCGCAGTCAGTGCCATAGTGCCCAGATCCACGACTATTAACGTCCAATCTATGCCTCTATTTAGTAAACCTATCAAAAGCTCTAATAAAAAGAGTGACATTAATCCAACTAATCGGATCTGATTAATATGGTACTCCATTTCCATTTCTCTTTGCTGATAGCAATCAGTCAGTAGTACATCAAAAGACTCATCAATATCCTTTAACCATTTCATAAATATCTGCCATCACCTAGTTATCAATGTTTCAAGCACTGTCTTAGTGCCCAACTTTAATTAAGTGTAGCTTGGCTTTTCTTTGTTACCTGCGTAATGAAAAACTTACCTGCTGTTTAATTCATTCACAAATTACAATGACTAGGCTACTATTGCTTTCATTACAATGGAGTGACTATCTACAATCATGCTGTATTTTCTAGACTTCGAATTTGACACTCAACAAAAACGATTATTCAAACATCAAAGTGAAATACCATTAACGCCTACACAGGGGAAGCTGCTCAATTTGTTGATTGAGTCACGAGCGTTTATTCTGAGTAAAGAGGAAATTCTGGATCAGGTATGGCAAGGTCGTGTTGTTTCGGAGCAGGTCGTTTTTCAAAACATCAGCCAGCTTAGAGCAATCATTTCCGATGCAGCCATAAAAACCTTTCCAAAGCGCGGTTACCAATGGCAGCTAGAAATAACCGCGCAGGCTAAAACCAACAATGCAGCACGTACATCGCAGCAAACTAAACACAACTACTCGCAAAGGTTTATCCTCTCGTATGCATTCGCCACTTTATTCATTTTGGGCCTTGTCAGCAGCTATTGGCTGTGGCCACATCAAGATAGCAAACAAGCTGTTCAAACAAATACAAATCAACAGATTTTGTTAGTTCCTTTTTCGCCCAGATTTGAAGGACATTTAACTTCTCAAACAAATCAACTCAATGACGCGTTATCTGCTAGTTATACAGTATTTGGTGAACAACTTAGTTCGGCGCAAGCCATATTCAACTCTCCCTACATCGAACATCAAAAGCTGTTGGGAGCAGCATCGAATAAGCTGTTACTGAGCGGGTTTATATACTCAAAAGAGGTATCGAATACGCCAATGTACTTACTTGAGTATCGTTTACAAAACAACCTAAGGCACTGGCAAGGTTATATATATGCCCCCAGCGTCAGCGCACTTAAAGACCAGCTGCAATCTAATATTGATGAGGTACTTCAATCCGATTATTTTCAAGTGCACTCTGATACTTTTACAACAATAGAACTTGAAAAGCTGTACAGCCAATCACCTGATAATTTAGATATATTGACGCATTTAGTTGAACGCCTACTAGATGAATACAACCACAATGTTGCCAGCGCGCATATTGAGCAAATGATAAGTCTCAGTGAGCAACAAAATCATCCGCTGTACAAAGCATATAGCCAATGGCTCAAAGGGCAATTACTGATGGCGTTAAATCAATATGAACAGTCTAAACAGCACTTGGAACGCGCCAGTGTATTGATGGATAACGCGAACTTTAACGCTTTAAATAGTGAGATCAGCAAGTCGCTTTCGGATGTGGTCGCACACGAGCTAGACTTTTCATTGATACAAAAGCACTTATATAAATCAGCCAGCCAAGCTCGACTCGCCAATCGCCCAGTACAAGAAATAAGGGCTTACACACTTTTATCAATCAAAGCGTTTAAACTCAAATTAGAAAAAGAAAAATACGACTATCTTTATCAAGCCAAGACCTTGTTAGCCGACCACCAGCTGGATGGCAGTCATTATATGCTCATATTCTATCACTTCGCACTGTTTGCAAAAGACCTAGAGCAAAAGCAACATTATTATTTAAAAGTATTACAGCAACCCGTAACGCCCGAAAACTACTGGGTTTATTTCTCTGTCAGTGAGCAGTTAGCTAATATCTACCTTGAAAAAAACGAGCCGGATTTGGCTATAAAACTGGCCGAAAATATTAATGAGCCAGCTAGAAGGGACATGTTATTCGCTCAAATTTATCACCAAATGGGGCAAGTTGATGTGGCCAAGCAGCACGCACAGTCAAGCTTTAATACCGCAAGAATGAAGCATATCGACTGGGTTGGATTAGCAATGGCGATGAAGTTATTAGAGCTAAATGCCCAATTAAATGAAGATACGGATTCTATGATTTATCGCCACTATATTAGAGATACAGCCTCACCAAGATGGCAACAAGCAAGACAAGACATACTCATAAAATTAGGGGTTATCAGTAACCCCTATGAACAAGATAAAAGTATAATTTAGACACCTAACGCATCGCGATATCGAACCAGTTTACCGCGAATATAGACGTCTCTCCTTGAATGGTTAAAGTATGTCGCCCTTGTTCAAATTTTACTTTTATATCTTTAATGGTGCGCCAGCCACGCTCACCTGATAGCTCAGACGTTGTGATCGGCTGCCCATTGAGCATCAATGTGTAATTTTGTGTAGGTCCGGAGTGGAACAAGCGAATTGTCACCAAGTAGTCCCCTGCAATTTGTGCCTCAAGGATGTAACTCGCTTTATCTGTTCCAATAGATCCGATGATTTTATCGCCCTCTGGTTCAAAGCTGGAATTCACAACAGTTACCCCTGGCGCAAAGTTAAATGCTTCCCCTTCAATGCGTGAGGGAATAATATGAGGCTGCTTAGAATAGCTGTCAAAAACAGGACTTGGTAAACTCTTCGCGCTGCCATTTAACGCGACAACAGAGTACCTGCCATTGTGCGAAAGCGCTGCATCGTCAATAAAACTTGTCTGCTTATGACTCAATTTTACCAGTGTGACAGTCTGGTTGGTGAGTGGGTCTTGCCTAAAAACCTCGTACCCTGTTACACCAGATTTTTGCTGAGCTTGCCAAGCAATTTTCACTTTATCTTTGCTAAGGCGGCTCAGCTTCACATCATTCAACTGTTTTGGATAATGTGGGTTTTCTTTCTTGTGCTTAGTTCTCGCGTTTGTTTGTGCGATAGTTAATTGCTTAACAAACCAAGGAGTGCCTTTGGCCGCCCCTAACGCTTTGCCATTCGTATCTTTTACTAACCGGAACCCTTCCAGCGCCGCAAAAAAGTCCTCAGACATCCTCATTCGTCTGCTTGAACCAAATGCAGGCCAATGCCAACTGCCGCCACGAGCGACAAAAATCTCACAGTCTTTTTTAGTTACCGCACTACCATCAACAGGCGCTCCCACATAGCTGTCTTGATAACAATCTGCTAATCGCTCAACCACATTGCCTTCCATATCATGTAAGCCAAATCCATTGGGTTTATACAAGCCAACCGTCGAGATCATCACTTCATTGTCATTACACGTATTGATCGCATCTTGAGCATAGGGTGCGTCATACAACTTTCCAGACAAGGAGTAAGCATGTATATCAGCAATATTTGCATATCGACACGCATCGGCTGCTCGGATTTCATCACCAAAAAAGTACTTTGACTTGGTTCCAGCTCTGACTGCATATTCCCACTCGGCTTCTGTCGGCAACCGATACTGATCGCCTGACACCTTTGATAGCCACTTTGCATAGTTGATTGCATCAGTACGAGACACACAGACCACAGGGTGAAATTCACTAAGTACATAAATATTATCGTTCCATGTCCCATCGCGTTCACCGCTACCAAACCACTGAGGGCCAATACGGTGAACACAGCCTTTGGTAGATTCATAGCCAGTTGCCTCTATAAATTTTCGATATTCGGCTACAGTCACTTCATATTTACCCATTTGAAATGCAGGTACAGTGACTTTGCGAATAGGTAACTCATCTTCTCTTCCCACTGTGCTCCCCATCATAAAAGTACCCTTGGGAATACTCACCATGGGCGGCTCTATATAAGTTGTTTGCTGACTTTGTGCAGGCAGTATTGTGGCTAACGACATCAGTGTAGTAGCACTAAAAACGAACGAATATGATCTCATAATTGCTCCTTAAAAAAAGTTCGAAGCCACTATGAGCCAACAGCAGTAATAACGTCTTAAAACTTATCTATTAAATTCATAAATAGAGTTCTGATAGATTCAATATATTGAAAGTATTAGATATAATTTAAAATTATGTAATTTTGAACTTATGAATGCTTTGGTATCTCTGCCAAGAGACTATCAATGTGTGGCACGCCAAAGCCCGCCACACATTGTTTTGAGTGATTATGCTTATGAGCTATTTATGCTGCACACCAAATCTATACAGATCGGCCGCCAGATTATTCAGATAAGGTTGGATAATTTCTTTACCGCGTATAAAGTCTTCACCGTTTGTCAGCATAATAACGCCTGTTTTTGTCAATGCGTTATAAATCATCAACGCATTCGTGCCCGGATCACCGCCATTGTGGCCAAAGAACGCACCGTCCCAATACCAAAAAACCCCTTGTTGATAAGGTATGTTAAACACATCGCTTTGCGCACCGATTAACTGTTTTACACTCTCTGCATTTAAAATTTGAGTACCTTGATAACTGCCCTGATTTGCCACAGCAGCCAACAATTTACTTAAATCACGGCTACTAATGTTTAGTTCACCATCATATAAAGTGGCATAACCGTACTCAGGCAGGGCGTGCGCAGCCCCTTCTTCATCTATGTTGTATTGCAATGCTTTTGGGTTATCCGCTGATAACTTAGTGTGATCCCACTGGGTGTTTTTCATGCCAAGAGGCTCAAAGATAGACGTATTCATATACTCAGCTAAATTTAACGCGGCTTTCTTCTCCACGGCATGGGCAGCTAGCGCAGTCCCCATATTAGAGTAAGACATGACTTCCCCAGCTTGCCCATACACGCCATCAAGATAGACACCACTGCCTGCATAGCGGCCTTGCTCTGAAAAATAGTCTTGCGCTAACAACTGCTCTAAATTAGTCGTAACCGGAATATCATCTTCGCAAAACGTTAGTCCAAACATGGTCGCTAACGGAAGTTGGTCTTCGTATTTGTAATACGTGCAGAAAAACCTATCGCTGTCTTTTACACCGGATGTATGGGTTACCAAATGACGCAGCGTCATAGTTGATTCTGAACTTGTCGGATTATTAGGATCAAATGATAGGTTCATGTCTGTCAATTTATCATCTAGGCTTAGCACATCCTGTTCGACTAATTGCATGATGGCCACCCCAGTCACCGCTTTGCTGATGGACGCAACGTTATAGGGCGTATTCACCGTTGCAGGTATGTTCTGCTCCAAATTAGCAAAACCTTCAGCATGCTCAAAAACAACTTTATCGTCTTTGATAACGGCCACTGAAATACTTGGCAAACTGGTTTTGGTGACGACTTCACGAACGGCTTGCTGCAGTTTTTCGGCCGATTTGGCATGTGAGCTTACGACATTGTGCTGCTGCATTACATACTCAATAGGGGTGTCTGTCATATATTTGTGGTCAACGGTTGCGTAAGCGTAAGTTTCAATATCCGGCTCGATGCCTACACCTTCAACTACTTCACCCGCTTGATTTTTATATACCTCATGGCTTAACGTCAGCTCCCATCCATTTGGTAATTGATGCGTTAATGTGTCAGAAACACTGCCATTGGTCGCTTCACCAATTAATTGACTGTGCGGCAAGGACTGCAGTGCCATTGCAAGTACTTCGCCACCACTGATGGTATGCTCACCGATCAACACATAAATTTTCTTGGTGAAGTTCAACTCGGTATTTGAGGTCACCCCCAGATCGATCGCTTCCCCTTGAAACGCTTCATTGCTGAGCTGTTTAGTACCAAACGTGTAATCTGAATCGGTGAAGTAGCCGGCTATTTTTTGCGATACCTTATCAAAACCGCCTTGGTTATATCTTAAATCGATGATAATCGAATCAGCATCACGCAATTGCTCAAGCGTGTGTGTCATGATCAAATCTGTATTGTCTAAGTCTTGCTCCACCCGCGATAAGATATTGTCTGCTACATCATCCAAAATCATCCCAGAGACTCTATCAATACGGATATAGCCAAGCTCAGGGGAAATATGACCAAAACGAATAGCATCCGTTCCTTCAAAGCTATGTAACTGACCGTCTGACATTAAATGCTTTAAGACAGTAAGCTCTTTAGCTTGTAACTGTGCCAAGTTATCATTGATATCACCATCACCATTCCAGAGGCCTTCTTTGATCCAGCTATCAATTTTACTGCCATCAGCTTGTTCCCCTTGAGGCCCTTCCAGACTCAGGTGTCCATCGCCAAACTCGGTGAAAATTTCATCCATTATTGTCATGAAATCAGCATGAGAAGTGGATGCTGTCACTTTTGGCTTATAAGTGTCATAAACCGCTTGCCAATTAATATCCCGTAGTTCAAAAAAACCATAATACTCATCGAGCGACAGCCATACATAATCAAAAATTTCTGGTAGTGTCATCTCCGCTGTCAGGTTATCCGCGCTACACTGTGAAGGCAGCGCGTCGAGTTTGACAAGCTCAACCTTGGAAGACGCAGGGCTGTTAAAGGTCAATCTATCTTTTTCGTCATTCAGTGATAAGTACTCAGCAAGTGGCTCGGTAAATTGGGCACTTTCTTCATCTGCTTTAATACATGTATTGCTATTAAAGTTGTATGTCACCAGGCCATTTGAGGATAAATCCCAAACCTCCCCCGACCCTTTGATTTCCCATAGCCCGTTAAAGCTTTCAATCGTCGCGGGCTTTTCTGGTGCAATGACAACTACATCATTATCTTTATCGCATCCTGACAGTAGGATGGCCGTGGTTATAATACTCAGCGTTAATCGTTTCACATTTTATCCTTAAGGGTAATTAATAACGCATACAGCATATGAAACATGTATCTCAAAAAGTGTTTTTATCTGGGGTGATGATGTAGAGGGAAGTTAAAAGATACGCACACATTTATACGATTTTTGAAAATTTTACATAGTGTAGATATCGAGTGCTGCTGTCTATTCACCGCAATTATATTGGCGCCTTAATAAATTGACGATATTTTAGCCAAGCTAAGATTTAAGGAGAAATGATGAAAAAGACAATAGTACTTATGACACTTTGCTTTGCATTTAAAAGCGCTGCAAGCACCGATATTACATTGACTTCTAGCGATGGATTCACCATCCATGGGAGCTATTTTAGTGGTAAAGAAGACAGCAATAAAGCCCTGCTTATGCTGCACCAATGTAACTTTAATCGCTCCATGTACAACGACATTGGAAACCAATTATCCCAGCAAGGGATCCATGCTTTAAGCATCGATTTCAGAGGCTACGGCGACAGTAAAAATAATCAATTTGATGTAAGCAGCATAAGAAAGCTCTCTGGCCAGTCACGCACTGATGCATGGAGAGATATGGTAAAGTATTGGCCACAAGACGTACAACTAGCCTATGAATATTTAAGACGTAAAGTATCAAACACCGGGCAGATTGGCGTTATCGGCGCAAGCTGCGGCGGTACACAGGCCATCACCCTTGCAAATAACACCAACATTGATGCTATTGGCTTTTTTTCATCTGCCCAAACCTATGACAATATTCAGAAATATGTAGCAAACTTATCTGGCAAACCAACCTTGATCATCGCAGCAGACGACGATGGTAGGACTTATACCAGCGCAAACATCCTGTTCAAAGAAGCAAAACACGCCAATAGCAAACTGCTCACTTATAAGGGCAAGTTGCATGGCTACCCATTATTAGAGCATGATAAGAACTTAAACAACGCTATCAGTCATTGGTTTGGACAGCAGCTCAAAAAATAAGCTAGGCATTTAATCCTTGCAATGCTGGTCTTCTATAATGAGCTAAACCTAGCTTTTTACAGGTCAAAAATGGACAAAGTAATCATTGTTTTAGGACATAAAAATGATAACCAAGGGCACTTATCACCGCTTTCAATTGCAAGATGTGAGCTTGCCCTTGAGCTATTTAAATCACAACAAAATTCAAGATTAATTTGTACGGGTGGTTTCGGAGCAAACTTCAATCAAACCGCAATTGCGCACGCGGATATCAACCAGCAATATTTAATCAATAATGGGATCAAAGCAGCGCATTTTTTGCCAAACGCTTTGAGCCGATTCACAATTGAAGATGCAACCCTAACTTACCCGATACTTAAACAACTCAATGTACCGCAAGTCGACATAATCAGTTCCGGTTTTCATATTTCGAGAGTTCAGCTCATTTTTGACAGAGTCATGCCCTCAATTATAAAAAACTATTTATCAGCCCCGAGTCCAATCTCAAGTCAGGCGCTACACCGACTAGAAAAGCACGAAGTATTTGCAAAGAAAAGAGACTTAGCAACGCTCACTAAAAAAGCAAATGAATGCTAAACAGGCACAGTTAAATCGTAACCTTACGGAAAACAATAACTTTGATACATTTACTTTGAGCGTGAATGATCCTGCGACACCAGCGGATATTGTTTATTATCAGAAAAACAAAAGCCTAGATAGGGCTTATAACTATTCGATTATCAACTTGAATCACTCAGCCACAGCATTACCTCAGAGCAAACACTTTAAGCTCTTAAAGAGCAACCTTTGAAGTCAGAAAACTCACTTGCCAATGGCTTATCCCTAATAGCTTAGGGTAGCCCCTGAGTTCACACAACACGGCCACATAACCAATTTTTCGTCAAATTATAAAAAAATTCCCCTAATCTGTTATTTCTGGAAAAAAGTATCGTTTTCTAAGATGACTCACACAAAAAATCATCAATTAGGAAGATAAAATGAAAAAAATATTCGCGTTGTGCGTTGGTCTATCGGCCATCTCACTGACTGCTCAAGCAGCTCCAACAGAATGGCAAGGTTTTTTTAAAGGTCAATGCGAGCTGTTAGCTCCTGGAAAGGGCGCACTGTATGCCTTCCCTATGTCACTCGAAGTGGGCAGCCCAATAGACAATCGAGCGGATTGGATTGTTACTTATGGTGAAGGCGCACAAGCAAGACCTCGTAACTATACCCTTGTAACGGTAAATCCCGAAAAAGGCCACTATGAAGTAGACGAGAACAACGGCATCATCATTGACCAATACTTATTCGACAATAAATTTGTCAGCTTATTTGAATTTGCCGATACCAAATTGAACGCAGAATATGAATTGCATAGTGATGGCTCTCTAGACGTTGAAATTATTAGCTATACCGCTGATAAAATCCGTGAGAAGCAAATTGGCCCATACATGGTCTCAAACTATGGTGGGAAACGTATTCAAAAATGTAAACTTTTTAAGTGGTAACACAGTAAAAAACAAGAGAGTTGATTCTCCTCATCATTTCTGCCCGCCTACTCGGGCAGAGCTGGTAAAACCAAGAACATGCCCGTCACTTGGTTTGACTGTGTAAATTGCTTGGTAAGAAAACATAATAATAATTACTTACCAAGCAGTTTCCACGCCCCTACACTATCAAAATAAAAGTCACTGTTAACTGTCACCCTGGCTTGTCTTCATTTGCATACTCAAAACGCCAGAAAAAATAACATGTAAAGTATACAAAAATAGCGATGCCTGGACTAAATAACAAGCTCGGGTAAACTGCGACAGCCCCTTCCACGGTGAACAATAGAAATACAAACAAAGCAACTACTGAGGGTAACGGCATACCTATTGCTCCATGCCCCGATAAAATGACAAAAGACCAACTGAAAAGCAAAAGACAAACAACAACCAAACCAAACCCTTTCACTAGCTTCTGACTTTTAGCATGGCTTCTGGCAACGAAAAATGCACAGACTATGGGTATGTAATCATGAATCAATAAAAATAAATCAAACCCATTTTGCGTGATCATATTACTCATATTCATATTTCCTTTCTAACTGTGCCTAAGTCATTTTCTTCTGTTTTTCATAAAAATATAAATAAGCAAATACCAGAATACCGAGGTTTATAATCGCAGCAGGAAAAATAACCACACCTCTATCTTCAATAGAGGACAAAGATACAAACAACGAATTTGACGATGGCAAAGGGAAGTCAATTTTAATAGGACCTCGGACAATAGCGGGAGTCCAACCTGCGAAAGTGAGACAGAGGGAATAGATGAAGAAGCTTTTAAGCACCTCATCTTTATAAGCAAACTTTTCACCTAAAATAGTAAATCGTATGGCTGGTATTATAATCATTTAAGTTGCAACTACAGCTAAAAGTAGCAACTCTTTTGTAAAATCAGACAAAGCACTTCTTATTTGCAAAACTGCATTAATATGCAAAATAATAGAAGCACTTTAACAAAAAAGAGGGAATTAAGTAATTATTTATTTTGTAAAACCATCTTTATAAAAATATATTAAAGGCTATTTTTTACAAATCGATATTGCCCGCTCCAAATTAATGCCTTAATCTCGCCTTTGTCATTTCGCTCAATATCAACCGTTAAACCATCACGCACATCAATCAATGATTTCTCACTCGTCGCTATCAAACGGTTGGTGCGATCTCTTGATGGGTCATATGCCAGTATATATTGTTCATCAAAAGTAAGCTCAAATAGATACTGGCTATCTTTATCATAAATATACTCGCCAACCATTTGCTTTAACTGCGCACTTGAAAAGGTATACTTTTCTACTTTTTTAGCCCTAGAAAAGTCCCAGCCAAAATGCTCGCTGATAGCAAGTTGTAACTCCCTCATCACAGGGCTAGCTGCATCTCCATTGGTCATAATAATAAATGCATCGCCTTTATCAGCATACGCTTTAAATACATTGGTAAAGCCTTTATTTTTACCGCCATGTTCAAACGCGAGCCCTTGCTGATAATTTTTTAATACAGGTCCAAGCCCCCAATCGTTGTCATGGAATACAAGCATGTCTTTAACCAACTTAGGTGTAATGGGCCCAACCGTTTTACCCGCTCGTGCACTTTGTATCGCTTTAACGTACAACGCTATATCGCTCGGCGTCGTCCACAAACCCGCAGCAGCCTGCTCAGGGTAAACGTGCCAATCTCCTTCAATCTGATTACCGTTTACATCAAATGCCGCACTAGCTTGAGACCACAGGTGCTTGGACAGTGGCTGTGCAAACGTACTGTTTGTCATTCCAAGCGGTTTCAAGATCTGCTCAGATGTATAATCAACAAATGACTGTCCCGTTACATTTTCAACAAGCAAATCTAAAACAGTGTACCCGCCACCGGAATACCTAAATCCTTCACCGGGTTGTTTATCGACTATCACTTTACCTGTGTTGCCTTGTCCATTTAACACCCCAATATCGGAGGGCACTTTACTGCTGCGTTGATATCCCGGAAAGCCATGCTGAGTTAAACCTGCACTGTGAGTTAAAAGCTGACGCACTGTCACTTTGGCTGATTTGGTAAATTCATTGCTTGGCACTTGCCAGCCTTTTAAATACTGATTTACATCCGCATCTAATTTAATTTTTCCTTCATGAACTAATTTTAAAACAGCCAAAGCCGCAACCGGTTTACTAATAGAACCAGCTTGAAACAAAGTTTCAGTTGTCACTTTGCGATTAGTCTGTTTATCCGCTAAACCAAAGCCTTCCGCCCAAACAACTTGACCATTTTTAACCACAGCAACACTTAACCCAGGTAAGTTATGCTTACGCATTTCTTTTTCTATGGTACTTGAAACGTATTGCTCACCTTTTACTTGAACCAGTGGAAGTAGTTCGAGTTTAATATTTGTGCTTCCCTGTTCGCTTGCAGAGCCTATCTTCGGTGCAATAAAGATACCTGCGATTAGTGTAGCGATAACGGTTGTTTTCATTCTTATAATCCTTGTTTAATAATGTTCTATACAATATTAAATTACTACAATTTCATATAGATACTGAATGTGACTGCTGTAGATTTAACGAGGAAAATCGCTGTGCCATTCACTAAATAATACGAATAGTGCTACCACTGTGACAACCCAATTTTTAAAGAATAAGGTAACAACATGTATCACGTTAATGCATACCAAATTTGTCAATAGATATTTCTCTTTAATTCATAAACATGGCGAAAAGCCAATCCTTTTAGCGTAAAAACCCCCAAAAAAATAATGAAAAGATATTGTTAAATTATATAAGCATGCTATAAAAGGGTTAGAGTTTATTGAGGCAATCACAATGAAAATGCGTGTTCTGTTTTTACTTGTAACTTTAGCTTTATCTGCATGTGGTGGCGGTGGTTCCGAGTCGAGTACTCCCACAGCAACGCCACAATCACCAACCAGTGATGAAAGCACTAATGACACCAATACAACAAGCGGCAGCAACCCTACTGCCTCACCAAGCACTGAACCAAATAATGGTGCAGTAGACCAAAACGCCTCTGACGATCTAGCCGATACACAGAATGTAAGCACCTCACCAGTCGTGGATATTCGCTTACCAAGCGATGTAGTCAGAAAGGGTAGTGTCATCACGATAGATAGTGTCATTGAAGGGTCAACAGAAGGCTTATCATTTGCTTGGACCCAAATCAGCGGCCCGACATTAATCCTGACTGGCGCTGACTCTGCCAGTTTAACCGTGACATTACCTAGTGCTAGTTCAATCAATAGTGAGAGCTATACTTTTTCGTTGACTGTGACTGATAGTGCAGGAATGAGTACGTATACAGAAACAAGTATTGAGTCTGTCAACGCAATGACTGAGTTGCAGGCATCGGCATTAATGCAACAAGCCACACTTGGCGCAACTTATGCGGAAACCCAGTCAGCTTCGGGCATGAGTGAAAGTGAATGGCTTGACCAACAAATTGCGTTAGCGCCTACCCTACATACGCCTTTGCTCGAAAACTACCCAGATAGAGATAACCCAAGCCACATAAATAGAATAGACGCTTGGTGGAAAGCGAGTTTAAGTGCTCCAGATCAACTCAGGCAAAGAGTTGCATTTGCGCTCAGTGAAATATTTGTGATTTCTGATGCCAATACGGCTTTACGAGGTGAACCAGAAGGTATGGTCGCTTACTATGACATGCTGCTCAAACATGCATTTGGTAATTTCAGGACCCTTTTAGAGTCAGTCACATTATCTCCTGCTATGGGCGTGTATTTAAGTCATCTAGGGAATGAAAAAGCCAATGTAGTGCTTAACATTCGCCCTGATGAAAACTACGCGCGAGAAGTCATGCAACTCTTCACAATTGGTTTGAATGAACTCAATTTAGATGGCTCTTTAAAATTAGATACCAATGGCAACACCATACCCACCTACTCACAAACTGAAATAGCTGGCTTTGCCAAAGTCTTCACTGGCTGGACATTTGCTTACTCGGCAAGGTGGGACAGGCCTAGTAGAAACTATACTCTGCCAATGCACGCGTTCATCGACTATCATTCAATGGAAGAAAAAACACTATTGGGCGGTGAGGTTATTCCTAAAAACACCGGTCCTCATGAATCCATGCAATTAGCGCTAGATAACCTATTTTCCCACAGTAATGTCGCACCATTTATTAGCACGCAATTAATACAAAGGCTTGTAAAATCTAATCCAACACAAGCATATATTGCTCGAGTGGCGACTATATTTAACGACAATGGCGAAGGTGTAAAAGGCGATCTAGGTGCTGTCATCAAAGCAATTTTACTGGATGAAGAGGCCAGAAAATACTCGTCTGTACAGCTACATAGCGGCAAAATTAAAGAGCC